>NZ_JAYMDY010000009.1:0-198950 GCF_037027245.1 Pseudoalteromonas sp. CH_XMU1449-3 | reverse complement strand
CTGACCCCATGCCGAACTCAGTAGTGAAACGAAACAGCGCCGATGATAGTGTAGCAGCTGCTATGTGAAAGTAGGTCATCGCCAGGCTCCAAATAAGAGAAAGCCCGATTCGAAAGAGTCGGGCTTTTTTGCGTTTTAGCTGTCAGCTTTCAGCCGTCAGACGTCAGTTGAAACACAGAATCTCCCTCAGTAACACCCCAGTAGGAGGCACTTCAGTCCCGAATCAGACCTTTACAATCACATTCACGGCTAAATAGTTAGCGAGTTACAAGTTAGCAAGGGTAAAGTTGAATTGTGTGGTTGTTTAGTACAGTGTCACCCTCAGCAACAAAACCCCGTAGGAGGCACTTCAGTGCCGAATTCAGACCTTTACAAAAACATTAATGGCTAAAGCCATTCCTACAAGTACACTTTACCTAGAACCTAGAACCTAGAACCTAGAACCTAGAACCTAGAACCTAGAACCTCCAGCAGAGGAAGACGCAGCACCAAAAACCTCCACCACGCGGCTGATCGCTGACGGCTGAAAGCTGATAGCTCTGTGTTGGGTTTCGCTGCGCTCTACCCAACCTACGCAAGGCCTTTCAACTTTCCCCTCGCTAACTTTCCCCTTTCAAACTCGCTAACTTTACTCTCGCTAGCTCGTAACTCACGAACTTGCTCAGCTACCGTTCATTAAATTAACTTTGCTTTGTTTATGGCTTTGATTTAGGATCAAATCAGTTTAAAAGCAAGAACTAATGGCCTGTGTCTAGATTACTTATTTGTTTATTATTATTATTTTCGAGTGCTTCAACTTTCGCTGTTGAGGTGACTAATTTATATCAAGATACTCTTAAAGTTGCAGACAAATCACGTGATGCTCGTTTGGCAGCAAGCCGTGAAGCACTGCTAAATGTGCTGGTGAAAGTGAGTGGTGATACAAGCGCAGATCAAAACCCTTTTGCTAAACAGCGCACGCGTGACATTTCAGATTACATGCTCAAATTCGAATATGACGAAAAAGCAGATGGAAGTTTAAATCTGGTTGTTAAGTTTGAGGCAAATAAGATTAATGCATTAATCAAAGATCTTGGCTTGCCATTGTGGGGCACGCGTCGTCCTTTAGTGGCTATCTGGTTAGGCATTGAAGATAACTGGCGCCGTGAATTGGTTACTCAAGAGTCTTATCCGCAGCTTGAACAGCTTATATACGACAAAGCTGGTCGCCGTGGTTTACCTGTGGTTGTGCCATTACTTGATTTACAAGACCGCGCTATTGTTGGTATCCCAGAAGTGTGGGGTAATTTCTCAGAACCCGTAGAGCGTGCATCGAGTCGTTATAGTGCAGAGCGCAGTATTACTGCAAGAATGTACCAACAAGCTGATTCAGAAACCTGGATCCTAGATTGGCGTTTCACTAATGCAGAATTATTTGATACCAATCGTTTGATGGGTGATAAGCAGCAAATTGTTGCAGATATGATTGACAGTTTAGCAGGTGGTTTAGCAGCAGAATATGCCATTGATCCAACAATGATTGGCCAACTTGCGACAGCAACCTTCTATCTTAAAGGTATCAATAACTTTGTTGATATTGAATTTGCTAAACGCCGTTTAGAGAGCTTAAGTGTTGTTACTCGCGCTGTGATATCTGTACGTACGCCTGATACCGTACAATTTATAGTTAATCACACTGGCAGCATGAATGATTTTAGAAAAGCGTTAGAACTTGATAGTGCCTTTAAAGCGTATCAGGACCCGCGTGATTTTTATCAAGTGGTCAATAAAGATGAGCTTGAATATCAGTGGCAGGGGCTTTAATCGAAGTGCAAGAACCAATGCAAATGGCATTGCCAGTTACTTTGCCTGATGATGAAACATTTACTTCTTATTTTGGTGGCGAAAACTCTCTTGAAGTGAGTCACCTTAAAGATGCGTTCACAAAGCTCAGTAATAAATTTCAATATACCTACTTATGCGGTTTAGGTGATTCAGGTAAATCCCACCTATTGTATGCGACCTGTATTCATGCCCAAGAGCGCGGTTTATCAACCATGTTACTTTCAATGCGTGAAGTGATTGATTATGGTCCTGTTGTGCTTGAAGGTCTGGAAAATCTTGATGTGTTATGTATCGATGACGTGCACTTAGTAGCAGGCAACGATGCATGGGAGAAAGGATTATTTAACTTTTTTAATCGTTTCAATGAGCCGGGCAAATACCTTGTGGTTACAGCTGATTTATTACCTGACATGCTGCATATCAATCTTCCTGATTTAGTATCGCGTTTGAAGTGGGGCACAACATTACAAATTCGCTCTATGAGCGATGATGATAAAGCGGAAGCCCTCGTACGCCGTGCTCATATGCGCGGCCTTGAACTAACTGATGAATGTGCGCGCTTTTTATTAACGCGATTAAGCCGTGATATGCGTGCATTATTAGACGTTTTAGACAAACTTGACCATGCCTCAATGGCTGCACAAAGAAAATTAACAATTCCTTTTATAAAATCAACGTTAAAGCTTTAGTAGGGCTAGAATCTAGTCCTTGCTTTCAGTTATCATTAGCTATTACAAAAATCCTTCTGTGAAAGACCAGGTACTCAATGAACTTAGAAAATATTTTAGCGCAAGCACTTGAGGCAGTTGCCAGTGCGAATGAAATCGCGCAACTAGAAGATATCAGGGTTAATTACCTTGGTAAAAAAGGTGAAATCACCAGCTTACTTAAAACGCTAGGCAAGATTGCCCCTGAAGAGCGTAAAGAAGCGGGTCAAGTGATTAACCAAGCAAAACAAGAAGTACAAACAGCCATTAACGAAAAGCGTGAGTTACTAGCAAGTAAGGCTCTTGAAGAGAAACTAGCTGCAGAAACGATCGACGTAACTTTACCGGGTCGTGTTATGCCAACAGGTGGCTTACACCCAGTAACTCGTACTATTGAACGTATTGAAAGCTTTTTTGGTGAGTTAGGTTTTGCGGTTAAATCAGGTCCTGAAGTTGAAGATGATTTTCATAACTTCGATGCGCTAAATATTCCTGAGCACCACCCAGCGCGAGCTGATCACGATACTTTCTATTTCAACCCTAAGCTTGTGTTACGTACACAAACGAGTGGCGTACAAATCCGTACTATGGAAACTGAGCAGCCACCATTACGTATCATTTCACCAGGTCGTGTTTATCGTAACGATTATGACCAAACACACACGCCAATGTTCCACCAAGTGGAAGGCTTAATGGTTGATACAGATGTAAGCTTCACTGAGTTAAAAGGTATTCTGCACGACTTCTTACGTAACTTCTTTGAAGAAGATATGGAAATCCGTTTCCGTCCTTCTTACTTCCCATTTACTGAACCATCAGCTGAGGTTGATGTTATGGGTAAAAACGGCAAGTGGTTAGAGGTATTAGGCTGTGGCATGGTTCACCCTAACGTTCTTAAATCAGTGGGTATTGATCCAGAAAAATACACGGGCTTCGCATTCGGTATGGGTGTAGAGCGCTTGACTATGTTGCGTTACGGCGTAAACGACTTACGTGCATTTTTCGAAAACGATTTAAAATTCCTAAACCAGTTCCGTTAAGAGTGAAGATATAAAATGAAATTTAGTGAAAAGTGGTTAAGAGAGTGGGTTAACCCAGCAATCGACACACAGGCTCTTTCGGAACAGTTATCAATGGCTGGTCTTGAAGTTGACGGTGTTGAGCCTGCAGCAGCAGAATTCACAGGCGTTGTTGTTGGTGAAGTTGTTGAGTGTGGTCAACACCCAGATGCTGATAAATTACGTGTAACTAAAGTAAACGTAGGTGGTGATGAGCTACTTGATATCGTGTGTGGTGCACCTAACTGTCGTCAAGGTTTAAAAGTAGCTGTTGCGACAGTTGGCGCTGTATTACCTGGCGACTTCAAAATTAAAAAAGCCAAACTTCGTGGTCAACCTTCACACGGTATGCTGTGCGCATTCGTTGAGTTAGGTATCAGCGAAGAAGGTGATGGCATCATGGAATTACCAAGTGATGCACCAATCGGTACTGATTTACGTGAGTACTTAAGCCTAGACGACAACATTATTGATGTTGACTTAACACCTAACCGTGGTGATTGCCTAGGTATTAAAGGCCTAGCGCGTGAAGTAGGCGTACTTAACAGTGTTGATGTAAACACACTTGAAATCGCACCAGTTGCTGCAACGATTGATGACAAAGTATCGATTGAGCTTGTGAATGATGAAGCGTGTCCTCGTTATTTAGGTCGTGTAATTAAAGGTATCAACCTTGATGCAGAAACACCTCTTTGGATGGTAGAGAAGCTTCGTCGCAGTGGTATTCGCTCAATTGACCCTGTTGTTGATGTAACAAACTACGTGTTATTAGAGCTAGGTCACCCAATGCACGCATTTGATTTAAATGCGATTGAAGGTGGTATTAAAGTACGTAGCGCAAACGCGGGTGAAGAGTTAGTTCTGTTAGATGGCAACACAGCTAAACTAAACGAGTCTACGCTTGTTATTGCTGATCACAACAAAGCGCTTGCTATTGCAGGTATTTTTGGTGGTGAAAAATCAGGTGTAACTGAAGCAACATCAGATATTTTATTAGAAAGTGCGTTCTTTAATCCTGTCGCTATTGCTGGTCAAGCACGTAGCTACGGTTTACACACTGATGCGTCACACCGTTACGAGCGTGGTGTCGATTTTGCACTGCAAAAAGATGCAATGGAACGTGCGACAGCATTACTTCTTGAGATTGTTGGCGGTGATGCAGGCCCAGTTGTTGAAGCAGTCGCAACTGACAAGTTACCAAAAGTAACAGAAGTGCGTTTACGTCGTGAGCGTTTAGACCGTGTAATTGGCCACCATATTGATGATGCAAAAGTAACTGACATCCTAACGCGTTTAGGTTTAGACGTGAAAATTGTTGATGGTGTATGGAGTGCTGACGTACCTAGCTATCGCTTTGATATTCGTATTGAAGAAGATTTAATTGAAGAAGTTGCGCGTGTTTACGGCTATAACAGCATTCCTAACGTTGCACCAACTGCTAAATTAAAAATGACTAATCATGACGAGTCACATGTTGCGGTAACTAAATTCCGCAATACGCTTGTTACTCGTGGTTACCAAGAAGCAATTACGTACAGCTTCGTTGATCCAAAAGCACAAGCAATTTTACACCCGCAAAGTGATGCGCTTGTATTACCACACCCAATTTCTGTTGAAATGTCAGCAATGCGCGTGAGCTTGATGCCGGGTCTATTAGCGTCTCTAGTTTATAATCAAAACCGTCAGCAACCACGTGTACGCTTATTTGAGCACGGCTTAAAATTCTTACGTGACGAAAATGCTGAAAACGGTGTAAACCAAGTGGCTGTCATTGGTGGTGTAATCTCTGGTCTTGCACACGGTGAACATTGGGTTCAAGAAAAGCGTAGCGTTGATTTCTATGACTTAAAAGGTGATGTTGAAGCACTTTTAGCAATTAGTAACGATTCATCACGTTTTGAGATAAAAGCAGAGCAGTCTGATGGCTTACATCCAGGCCAATCAGCCGTTATTTATGTTGATGGTAAAAAAGTAGGTTTCTTTGGTGCAGTGCACCCACAGGTGCAAAAGTCACTAGATATCAACAACACAGCATTTGTGTTTGAAATCGAAATGTCTGCACTAGAAAAAAGAAAATTACCAGAAGCAGTGGCAGTGTCGAAATTCCCGTCAAACCGCCGTGATATCGCGATTTTAGTGGAAGATCACGTAAAATCTGGCGATATTTTAAATGTCATAGAAAAAGTTGGCGGAAATCAATTGGTTGACCTAAACTTATTCGATGTGTATAAGGGCAAAGGTATTGAGCCAAATTATAAGAGTTTGGCGATTGCTCTAACACTGCAAGCGGTTGATAGAACGCTCGAAGAGAAAGATATCAATCAAGTAGTTGATAATGTGGTGGCCGCACTGGCCGAACAATTTAACGCATCGTTGAGGGACTAGATATGGCGCTTACTAAAGCCGACATAGCTGAACACCTATTTGAAAAACTCGGGATCAATAAAAAAGATGCCAAAGATTTAGTTGAAGCGTTTTTTGAAGAAATCCGCTCAGCGCTAGAAAAAGGCGAGCAGGTTAAGCTCTCTGGATTTGGTAACTTTGATCTTCGAGATAAGAAAGAACGTCCAGGCCGCAATCCGAAAACAGGTGAAGATATTCCTATTTCGGCGCGCAGAGTTGTGACTTTTAGACCAGGTCAAAAGCTAAAAACTCGTGTAGAAGTTGGCACAAGCAAAGCTAAATAAGAAAAGGCAGCGTTAGCTGCCTTTTTTATTTGTCTGAGCACTGCAAATTAGCGAGTTGGAATTATCAAAACCCGCGTGGTGATACGAAGCTTCCTTCTTGGATACTGTCGTAGGTTTTTTGTGCTAAATCATCTAAGCTGTCTAGGCTTTTGCCTGCGGCAGCGAGTTGATGCTCAATAGGTAAAATATCGACATCTTCATACCCTGATAATTGTGCTACACGTGCAAAGGTGTAGGCATGCTTATACTTTTCGTGTTTGTAGAATAAGCTCACAAGAGTAGGGTAGATCTCAGGATTGGGTGTTTCACCTGCTTTATTTAACTCTAGCGTTTTGTAAAGCAAATCAATGGTTTTTTCATCATCAAACTTCACGTAGTAGCTTGCTAAGAAAAACTGCATTTCGGCATCTTCAGTCACCCGTTTATCTTGCTTTTCTTCCAGGGCGAGTAATTTAGTTAACGCAGATTGGTCGTTATTACGCGACCAATGGTAATACAACAAGCCTGGGTGGTCAGTATTTTTGGTATCTTGAAAAATTCGTGTCATTTCTTTGATACTTGTTAAATGACCCTCAACACGAGACGTGGTTTTTTCTTTTAGTTTTATATGCTCAATCTTGGCGGCAAGCGACACACATTGATCGTATTTCTCAAAATCCTTTAATAATTGGTATTTGTTTTCATCTGTTGGTGACTTATATTCAACATAACGTTGAATGATGACCTCGGCACGTTGCTCTTTACAGTGACTATCTTTATTTAAATCACTGCAGAAGCCAGGTGTTTCGTCGCACACTTTCGCTAGTGTAAGCGGATCTTCACAGCCTGCTAATGCCAATAAACCAAGCAACACGCTTGCTCTTAATAACATTCCTTAACCTCTACTTAATTTGTACTACTTTATTCTAGCGCAATGATTTGTTCTGTAACAGTGGAGAATCGTTCGAGTTTAAATTAGAATACCCCTGCCTGAGATGTGTTGCTCTCAAATCACAACACATTTTTTAAGGCTATCCGTTCAAAATTGTTTAATTAGGTAAAAAAAATGACCTCATCTCACGAGTTAGAATACACAAGCAGCTGGCAAGAACGTCAAGATTACGCAGAAAGTATGCAACCTATTATTGGTAGACTTTACCGTAATCGTGGTATCGAAATCGCTGTATATGGCCGTCCTCTCGTTAATGCCAGTACAATCGATATCATCAAAGCACACAAAACAGTTGCTCAGTTTGAAGGTACAAAACTACGTTTACGTGAAAGCTTCCCTTTCTTAGAAGCAATTAGCAAAATGGACTTAAACTCAGCACGTATCGATATTGGTAAACTAGCGTATGGTTATTTGTTTAACGATGCTGCGAAAGGTCGCTCAGTTGAAGAATACTTAACTGACGAACTAGCAGAAATCGCAAACTCAGAGCGCAAAGAGCCACGTGATGTTGTGTTATACGGTTTCGGTCGTATCGGTCGTTTATTAGCTCGTCTATTAATCGAAAAGTCAGGTCCTTATGCAGACCTTCGTTTACGTGCAATCGTTGTACGTGGCGGTAAAGACGGCGACTTAGAAAAGCGTGCAAGCTTACTTCGCCGTGACTCTATCCACGGTCCATTCAATGGCTCAATCACAATTGATAAAGAGCGTAATGCAATTAAAGCTAACGGTAGCTACATTCAAGTTATCTATGCTAACTCTCCTAGCGAAGTTGATTACACAGCTTACGGCATCGAGAACGCACTTGTTGTTGATAACACAGGTATCTGGAAAGACGAAGCAGGCCTTGGCCAGCACTTAGAAGCAAAAGGCGCAGCAAAAGTATTATTAACTGCACCAGCTAAAGGCAACATCAAAAACATCGTATACGGTGTAAACAACCAAGATATCAAATCTGAAGATAAGATTGTCTGTGCAGCAAGCTGTACTACCAATGCTATTACCCCTACGTTAAAAGCACTTAACGATAAGTTTGGTATCAAAAACGGTCACGTTGAAACAGTTCACTCGTACACAAATGACCAAAACTTAATTGATAACTACCACAAAGCTGAGCGTCGTGGCCGTGCTGCTGCACTTAACATGGTTATCACTTCAACAGGTGCTGCAAAAGCGGTTTCTAAAGCTTTACCTGAGCTTGAAGGTAAACTAACTGGTAACGCTATCCGTGTTCCTACGCCAAACGTATCAATGGCTATCTTGAACTTAAATCTTGAAAAAGGTACAACTGTTGAAGAACTAAATGCGTTCTTACGTGAAACAGCACTTCATTCAGACCTTCGTGATCAAATCGATTACACAGCGTCTACTGAAATCGTATCGACTGACTTAGTAGGTAGCCGTTACGCAGGTGTTGTTGATTCACAAGCGACAATCGTAGATGACAACCGCGTTGTACTTTACGTTTGGTACGATAATGAGTTTGGTTATAGCTGTCAGGTAGTACGCTGTATGCGTGATATGGCTGAAGTAACTTTCCCAAGCTTACCTCGCTAATACCTAAGTTATAAAGAATCTAGAAGCCAGCATTATGCTGGCTTTTTTAGTCGTGAAAGTTTTTGCAAATTTTCAGCATGTGATAGGCTGTTAAGGGTCTACACCATATTACTAACAAAACGTTCTAACTACAGAGCGTTGACTTAATTCTTAACTAACAAGCGAATAGCTAAGAATTATTTTTAACCAATAGGTTTATAGAATGAAAATCACCAGCAATTTTGACAGTGGTAATATCAAGGTTATTGAAGCCGTTGATCCACTGAATATTCAATTAGAAATTAATAAAGACAATCAGTCTGATTTTTTCCAGTGGTTTCACTTTCGTCTTGAAACAACTGCGTTTCAAAACCATAAATTACACATTAATAACCTAGAGAACTCAGCATACCCTGATGGCTGGGAAGGTTATCATGCGGTTGCATCATACGACCGTCAAACTTGGTTCCGTGTACCATCTGAGTACGCAAACGGCACACTATCATTTGAAGTAGAGCCTGAGTGTAGCAGCATGTACTTTGCTTACTTTGCGCCATACAGCTATGACCGCCACTTAGATTTACTAGCATGGGCACAAAGCCAGCATGCTTGTGAATTAGAAACATTAGGCGAAACCCTTGATGGTCGTGACATGAGTGTTTTACGAGTGGGTATTCCTAGCAGTGAGAAGAAAAAAATCTGGATCACGGCGCGCCAGCACCCAGGCGAAACTATGGCTGAGTGGTACGTTGAAGGTTTACTTCATAAATTACTTGATGATGAAGACCCACATGCAGCGGCACTATTATCTAAAGCGGTATTCTACATCGTGCCAAATATGAACCCAGATGGCAGTGTGCGTGGTCACCTACGTACTAACGCTAAAGGCGTTAACTTGAACCGTGAATGGCAAACACCGAGCATGGAAAATAGCCCTGAAGTTTTCTTAGTGCTTAACAAAATGCGTGAAACGGGCCTTGATATGCACTTAGATATTCATGGTGACGAGGCAATTCCTTATAACTTTGTTGCGGGTAGTGAAGGTATCCCAGGCTACGATGATCGCTTAAAAGAGTTAGAAGATAGCTTTAAAGCTGCGCTTTTAACTGTGACGCCTGAGTTCCAAGACGAACATGGTTATCCAAAAGATGAGCCGGGCCAGGCTAACTTAACTGTCGGTTCTTCTGCTGTCGCGCATGAATTTAATGCATTAGCTTACACGGTAGAGATGCCATTTAAAGATAACGATGATTTACCAGATCCAGATTACGGCTGGTCAGATCGTCGCTCGTATCAATTTGGTCAAGATACGTTAGCGGCTATTGTTAACGTGGTTGATAAATTAAGATAACGAACCTTACGGGCATCAGCAAAACTGATGCCCGTAATTGTATCTATTGACTGAAAAATGACGGTGTAGAGCAGGATGTATCAAATGTTAACGAGGTAGGTATATTTAGCATATTGAAAATTAACTGTTAACAAACTTGGTGGGTTTAAGTTAATATTCAATATGTTCAGCTGTGAAGTAACAAAATCTCATTTTTATTTCTCACAGTCATCGTGTCGCGCATTCTCACAAGCTCACGCTGAGTATCGTAACTAACAATAAAAAATATAATCATAGAGGATATCCATGGAAGCTTTAGTAAGCGCCGTTAATGACATAATTTGGAGTAGTGCACTCATTTATTTATGTCTAGGTGCAGGTCTGTTTTATTCCGTTTTAACCCGATTCGCACAAGTTAGACATTTTAAAGAAATGTGTAAATTATTGCTTAGCTCTAATAATTCAGATACGGGTATTTCTTCGTTCCAAGCACTTGCTGTATCGTTATCAGGCCGTGTAGGTGTCGGTAATATTGCCGGGGTTGCTGCAGCAATCGGCTTTGGTGGTCCAGGGGCGATTTTTTGGATGTGGATAGTTGCGTTCCTTGGCGCAAGTACTGCGTATGCCGAGTCAACTCTTGGTCAGATTTATAAATCAGAAGAAGATGGTCAATATCGCGGTGGTCCAGCATACTACTTCGACCGCTGCTTACAGCAAAAGTGGTTAGCAGTATTATTTGCAGTATCGGCGATTATTGCTTGTGGTGTGTTCCTTCCGGGCGTTCAAGCGAATGCAGTAGGTAATGCATTCACACAAGTTTTTGGTGAAGGCACATTGGTTAGCACCAGCTTTGGTGAAGTAGGTAGCTTTAAGCTTGTTGCGCTTGCAATCATCTTAATTGTACTTGCATTTATCATCTTTGGTGGCATTAAACGTATCGCAAACTTCACACAAATCGTGGTGCCATTTATGGCACTAGGTTACATCGTGTTAGCTTTAATCGTGGTGTTCTTAAACCTAGATAAAGTGCCAGGTATCTTCTCAATGATCTTATCTGATGCATTCACCGCGCAAGCAGGCTTTGGTGCTGCTATTGGTTGGGGTGTGAAACGTGGTATTTACTCAAACGAAGCAGGCCAAGGTACGGGTCCACATGCAGCATCAGCTGCTGAAGTTGATCACCCAGCTCAACAAGGCTTAGTGCAAGCATTTTCTGTTTATGTTGATACCATTTTTGTTTGTACAGCAACGGCGTTAATGATTCTAATCACTAAACAATACAACATTGTGGGTGAGTTACCTGCAGGTCAATTCATTGTGCAAAACGTTGATGCGGCAACAGAAGTAGGCTCTGCTGCTTTCACACAAATGGCATTATTTAGCGTATTTGGTGGCTTTGGTGAAGCATTCGTTGGTATTGCTTTATTCTTCTTCGCATTTACCACAATTCTTGCTTATTACTATATTGCTGAAACGAACGTTGCTTACTTAAACCGTTATTTCAAAGGCAACATTCCACTGGTTATTGTTAAGCTAGTCATCATGTTTATGGTTGCTTACGGCATGGTAAACAGCTCTGGTTATATCTGGAATATTGGTGATATTGGCGTAGGCTTAATGGCCTGGATTAACATTGTCGGTATTTTGGCTATTTTCTTTGTCGCAAAACCTGCCCTTAACTGCTTACGTGATTACGAAGATCAAAAGAAAGCCGGTGGCGAAATCACTTTTGATCCAGTTAAATTAGGCATTAAAAATGCGACTTTCTGGGAAAAGCGTCTAGCTGAAAAGGCGAAACAGAAACAATAAATCAGGTTTTTGAGTTTTTGTAGTGAATTTAGTTGTGCAGGTTTTCGAATCTTCACAAATGAATGAAATTCAAATAAGACATCGACTCATAAAACAAGTACAATAAAGGGCGCCTAAAGGCGCCTTTTTTATGCGTAGTATGGAGAAAGATATGGCGATTATTAGTTGCCCGCAGTGTGCAAAATCAATATCTGACAAACATAAGCAATGCCCGCATTGTGAATGCCAAGTCACCGATCTAAGCAATGAGCAATTGCAGCAAATGCAAAAAGAAACGCGCATTCGTAGACAACAAAAGTTTATGAATCAGTCTTTCCTCGCACTGATTTTATTTTTAGGGGGCTTTTTCTGTTATTACTTTATGCACCCCGAAGCAAAGTCTCTTGAGTGGTATGCCTATACATCGGCAATGGCAGTAGGTTTTGTGTGGTATCTTGTAAGCCGCATCTATTTAGTTGTTTTAAAAAAGAAAAAGTAACATGAATATTGATCACATCGTTAAAAATATCACCCCAGAAGTATTTGAACGTCTTCAGTATGGTGCCTCAACGGGTAAGTGGCCTGACGGCACTCCTTTGTCTGAAGAACAAAAACAACAAACCGTTCAACTCGTGATGCTTTATCAAGCTAAAGTTTCGCAAAGCAATGAGCAGTTTACCATTGGCGCAAATGGTGAAATGGTGCAAAAGAGCAAAGCTCAATTGCAAAAAGAATTCGCATCAGAAAATGAAATAGCTAGGTTTAGTGAAAATGATCTTTAAACACCTGTTTACTCCAAAGTGGAAGCATCCTAAAAACCAAGTGCGTTTAGCTGCGGTAGAACGTCTTGATACAGAGCGTGACCTTAGCATCTTAAATAGCATTGCCCTTGAAGACAGCTCAGCTGAGATCCGCAAAAAAGCATTAAATAAAGTGAACGATATTGTTTTATGGTGGCAAGCATACAAGCAAGACCAAGCACTTAAAGACGTTGCAGAACAGCATATTAACCAAGCGGTTTTAAATACCGATAGCCAGCTAGATGCAAATATCAAAAATGAGTTTATTGAGCGTTATGCACCAGTCAAAACTCTTGAGAAACTCGCCTTTGCAGAAAAAGAACTTCAAGTTCGTGTTAAGTTATTAAAGCGTTTAGCAAACCCAAGCTTAATTGATAAAGCTTTTAAAGAAGGCCGTGAAGAGCTGCAATTGCAACTTGTTGAGCTTGTGATTAATCATCAACTTGCTAAATCACTATTAAAGCATGCAAAAGGTGAGGCACACACACAACTGGCGACTCATCTTGACAATGAACGCTTAGCGATAGAAATGCCTGCCAAAGTAGAAGCTGATACACGTGTAGTATTAGCAAAGCTTAATGCGCTTCGTGATAAAAATGACTTTCAGTTAGTGTCGATGCAACATGCTGAGTTATTACAGCAGTGGCAAGCTATCGAACTAAAATGGCTGAGCGATGAGCAAGTAAGCACGCTAGATAAAAAATATTCAGCGATTACGCAAAAGCTTGAATCTCATATTGCAGTTTTAAGTAAAGAGCATGAAGCAGCGCAGCAAGCGTTAGCTGAGCAACAACGTCAAGTATTAGCACTTGCAAGCCTTGAAGCAATTGGCGAAGAAATTGAAAATGCATTGCAATTAGGCTTAGAAACGCCAGAGCAAATTCAGCAAGATTGGCTCGAGGCAAAAGTTGCAGAGGCAAAAGATGCGTTAGCAGAGGCGAACTTATCTGAGAACAAACATGTTAGTGATGTAAAACTGCACTTAACAAATTTATTTAACCAAGTCGAACAGTTACCGCAACTGGTTAGTGCTATTGCTGAGTTTAAAGAGGCATTTGATCAATTAAACTCAGTTGCGACAACCGAAGACGAAAGCGAGTTTGACGGGCTAAAACAGCAGTTTGAGCAACAGCAAAAAATAGCACGCAAAAAGCTGGCAAGTATTCCTAGTCGTTTACAAGGTCGCTTTAAAGCCAATTTAGCTGAAGTAGTAAACAGCTGGCAGCAAGCGATGGCACCGCTAACGAATAAGTTTGAGAAAAATCAACAAACAGCTAAGCGTAAAGCTCGCGATGTAAAACGCTTAATTGACCAAGGTCGCTTTAATGTTGCCTTTGGTGTGTTTAAAGGTTTTGAAGAGCTATACGCAACACTTACAGACTATTACAAGCAGCCATTAAATAGCTTGAAAGCTGATTTAGAAACACAGTTAGCAGAAGCAAAAGATTGGCAAAAATACGCATCAGCGCCAAAGCGTGATGCATTACTTGTTGAAGTAAATGAACTTGTTGCAACCGAGTGCACAGACCCTAAACAACGCGCAGAGCAAGTTAAACAGTTACGTCGTCGTTGGAATGAGTTAGGGCGTTTAGATACTGATGCAGAAAAGCAACAAGGCGAGTTATTCGATCAACAAATTGAATTACTGTTTGCGCCGTGTCGTGAGTATTTTGCAGAGCAGGAGCAACAACGTGAGCAAGCTAAAGCACAGCGCGTTGAAATAATCTCGCAAATGCAGCAGTTAACAGAGCTTGATACCTCTTCTGATGAGTTTGATTGGAAGCAGTTTGAAAGCAAGTTTAACCGTACCGCTAAAGCGTGGCGCTCTGCAGGCAATGTAGATCCTAAAACATACCGTGAACTACAAACGCAATTTAAAGCTGCGCAATCACAAGTTCAAGGTCAACTTGCTGCATTTCATAAAGCAAATGCTGAGCAAAAAGCTGCACTTGTTGAGCAAGCAACACAGTTATCGCAAAGCGATGATTTAGCTGCTGCGTGCCAGGAGCTAAAAGCACTTCAACAAACATGGCAGACTATTGGCTTTGCTGGAATGAAAGCTGAAAACACTTTATGGCAGCAATTCAGACGAGTTAATGACGACACCTTTGCTAAGCGCAGTGCCGAGTTTGAACAGCAAAAGCAAGTTCAGCAACAAAATGACGAAGTTGCCGCAGAGCAATTAAGTGAGCTTGAGTCTGCACTTGAGACCGTGGTGCACCTTGCACAGCTTAAAGATTTAACAGTGAAGCTTGCAGAGCTTGAGTACTCAAAAGCATTATCGGCACGCGTGACTCAGTTAGAGACCGCGATTAGCGCAAAAACAGCGCTGATCAGCAAGCAAGCAGAGCAGTCTAAGTTAACGGCTTTGTTTGCAGCTCTTGAGAGCGGCAGTGAACTGCCGTCGCAATTCCAAGCTTCATTAACGACTAGCTTAACTGCTGAGCAGCTCTTAACACGTATCGAGATTCTTGCAGGTGTTGAGTCTGCTGATAGTCAGTTACGTATGACAGAACAAGTTGCGATGTTAGATGATAAACACCGTGGTGAAAAAGCCGATGTTTATTATTACTTAAAGCAATTACTTGCAGTCAGTGAGGGTTCAGTTTCTGCTGACACACTAGCAAGGCTTAAAGCAATATTTGCAATTTAACGAATAAAACCGCTTTTTTAAGCGGTTTTTTTCCGTGTGTTTGTGAGGAAAACAATGAGAATTTTATTACTACTTACCTGTTTATTTTTAGGGGCATGTAAAAGTACAGATCAAGGGATGTCTGTTTACTCGTTTACCAATTCTGAAATTGAAGCAGCCCTTGCTAATCAATTACCAAAACTAAGTGAACAGATTAAGCTGATGGGCTTACCAGTTGATTTTGCGGTAAACGACCTGAGTGTCAATGTTGGCCCAGATAAGCGCGATGTGGTGGTTTTAGGGGCCGATTCTAGTGCTGTCATCAAAGCGTTTGCGCTTAAGTATCCAGTACGTTTAAAGCTACAAATTGAAGGTAGCCCGTTTTATGACAGCGAGAAAAAAGCGGTCTTTTTACGTAATGTAAAACTGGTTGATACAACAATCGACACCGCGGGTTTTAAGGGTAGCTTAAACTTATTAGATGACCAAGCAATGCAAGTGATTAACGGCTTTTTAGCGGTTAACCCTGTCTATAAGCTAAATATGAACGACCCTAAAGTCGCACTGTTGAGTAAACTACCATTGGATATGAAAGTATCTCAGGGTGAAATTATATTAGTGCCCACACTATAAAACTATTCGATATATTAAAGCGGCTTCTAGCCGCTTTTTTTGTAATTGCTTGTTAAGCATGTTGAACCTTGTCATAATTGCTCGTGATATTTCGCGAATTGAGTGATGGCTATGATCAAGGAATTTTTAAACGACCCCACATTACTGCTAAATGCCGTAGGTGAAGGTATTTATGGCTTCGATTTATCGGGTAATGCAGTTTTTGTAAACCCTGCTGCGGAGCGCATGACGGGCTGGAAAGCAGGCGAACTCCTTGGTAAAAAAATACATCAATATCATCATCACACTCGTAAAGATGGCTCACCATATCCCGCTGATGAATGCCAAATATATTGCACAATGTTCGATGGCAAACACCGTCATGTAAACGATGAAGTATTCTGGCGTAAAGATGGAAGCTATTTTGCTGTTGAGTATACTTCAACGCCAGTTTATAAAAATGGTGCCTTGATTGGGGCAGTCGCGATTTTTCGCGATGTATCCAAACAACAGCAAACAGAAGTGGCGTTACGTGATGCCTTAGCACAAGTTCAGCACTTATCTGAGCAGCTACAAGCTGAAAATGCTTACCTTATTTCAGAGTTAAACGAAGATTGGCAAGACTCTGGCTTAGTTGGGCAAAGTCATTCATTTCAAAGTATGCTCGAGCAAATTACTTTGGTGAGCCAAACCAATAGTACGGTTTTGATTTTAGGTGAAAACGGCACGGGTAAAGAGCTAGTGGCACGAAACCTTCACCGCTTGAGCAATCGTGCTGAGCAACCTTTCATAAAAGTAAACTGCGCGGCGTTTTCCGCCAACTTAATTGAGTCTGAGTTATTTGGTCATGAGAAAGGGGCGTTTACTGGCGCTAATGAACGCAGAAAAGGGCGTTTTGAACTTGCTGATAAAGGCACTTTATTTTTAGATGAAGTGGCAGAGCTGCCATTAGAGGCGCAAAGTAAATTACTGCGTGTCCTACAAGAGCAAGAGTTTGAACGCGTCGGGGGCAGTCAAACTTTAAAAGTTGATATCCGAGTGTTAGCTGCAACAAACCGTAACTTGTGGCAAATGGTTGAGCAGGGTAGCTTTCGAATGGACTTGTATTATCGCCTAAATGTCTTTCCTATTCGTGTGCCTGCGCTTCGTGAACGCAAGGAAGATATTCCACTACTTGCAGCAAATATTATTACGCAGTTAAACAAGCGCTTAGGTAAACAGTTAAAAGGGCTAAGCAAAGCAACACTCACTAAGTTAGCTAATTATGATTGGCCTGGTAATATTCGTGAGCTACAAAATATCCTAGAACGTGAAGCTATTCTGTCTAAGCAAGCTGTATTACAGCTGTCTGCACCTTTGAGTAACGAGCAATCAAATGAGCAGGTGGTTTCTCTTGATGCTGTACAAAAGCAGCATATTTGTGAGGTGCTAAAACGCTGTAACGGGCAAATATCAGGTGAAAATGGTGCCGCAACCTTGCTGGGCCTGCCAGAAAGTACCCTGAGATCAAAGATGAAAAAGCTGTCAATAAAGCGCTAATTCGTGATATATCGCGAGTATTCGCGATATATCGTGCTTTTGAACGTTTGGATACAAATTTAATTATTTAATATCAATGACTTATTTTTAATTTGTGTTGGCCTGATAGTTGCTCTGTCAGGCTATTACCGACACAAAAGTAAGTAGCAAAATGAAATTTGATATTAAAGAGCAAGACTTAATCATCAAGCCCTACAACCAAGAAGGGCCAATTTATATTCGTGAGCAAAAGGGGTATTTCCAACGAATCCGCCGTTACTTAGGCTGGGTGCTAATGCTGACGTTCATCGCCATTCCGTGGATCCCCTATGATGGCCGTCAAGCTGTATTACTCGACGTAGCCAGCCAAAAATTTACTTTATTTGGCTTAACGCTATTACCACAAGATTTTATGATCTTAGCCATGTTATTTATGACAGGGGCGTTTGCTTTGTTTTTCGTCACTAACTGGTTAGGTCGTGTCTGGTGTGGTTACACTTGCCCACAAACAATTTGGATGCTGATGTTTACTTGGGTCGAACATAAAGTGGAAGGTAACCGTAATCAGCGTATTAAACTTGATAAAGCTGATTGGTCAGTGAGTAAATGGCAAAAGAAAATCACTAAGCATGCAGCTTGGCTGGTTATCTCTTTGCTTACATCTATGTCATTTATGGCTTATTTCATCCCTGCTAAGTCTCTATACATGAGCTTATTTACCTTAGAAATGTCTGGGATCGTCAGCTTTTGGGTATTCCTGTTCGCTTTTTGTACCTATGGTAATGCGGGATTCTTACGTGAAAAAATGTGTACTGTCGCATGCCCTTATTCACGTTTTCAATCAGTAATGTTTGATAAAGACACGTTAGTTGTTACCTACGATCAAGCGCGAGGGGAGGCTCGTGGTGCGCGTAAGCGTAAAGCCGATCCTAAAGAGTTAGGCTTAGGTGACTGCGTAGACTGTAACCTATGTGTTGAAGTATGCCCAGCCGGTATCGATATTCGTAATGGCTTGCAGTATGAATGCATAAACTGTGGCTTATGTATTGATGCGTGCGATAGCACTATGGAAAAATTCAACTATCAAAAAGGCCTTATCAAGTACGCCTCTGAAAAACAAATGGAAGGCAAAACGACCAATCCATTTAGGTTAAAACTGCTTGGCTATGGTGGTTTAACAGCGCTGTTTGTCGTGGGCATGGTTGTGTGGATGGCAATGCGTACACCTATTGAGGCTTCTGTCATTCGTGACCGTAATGCCCTGTACCGTGTAAATTTTGAAGGCTTAGTAGAAAACCCATATACCTTATCAATTATCAACAAAACACAGCATAGCTTGAGCTATTCAATCGGCATCAGTGGTATTGAAGAGGCAAGCTTACAAGTGCCTGAAACGATAACTGTTGAGGCAGGTCAGATGAAGCGTGTGCCTGTCACTGTGGTTGCAGATGGCTACGAGCTGAAATCAAAAGTAACGCCTATCAGTTTTCATATTCAAGCATTAGAAGATGCTGATATCGCAATAACTAAAGAAACTAAGTTTTACCGAGATTAACCTCAATCACGGCTCTAGAAACGAAAATGGCTTGTTTTTAACAAGCCATTTCTGCAAATTCGAGCTGCTTCAGGACATAAGCCTTAGCGCTGTCTAAATCATCAAATAAACAGTCCATTATTTGAATCGGTGATTGCGCTTGCGCAATGATGCGTTTCATCTGATTAAGCACAATAGACGAGCTAAACATATAAGCGGTGGCTATACAGTTAGTGCCTTGCAGGGCACGAAATAATTGGGTAAAACCACGTTCTGCATCAGGGGTGGTAGCAAGTAATTGGGTAGAATGACTAATATATGCCCACGGCTTTCCAGCTAAAGCAGAAATATGCTTTTTTAAATCGACTGCAAAGTCATTGACCAAACGTGCGTTAATATTACCAGAAAATTGTCCAATAATAATTGGACCATCGGTGATGATACTGACACTGCCATAGTGATTCTTAAATTCCAATTTGCTTCCCTTTTGAATTAAAAAGAGCGCGAATTTTATACAATTCTATGTATGTGTCTAGTTATTTAGTATACAAATTTCAAAAAACATAACTTTTTCATTAAATTTGTATATGTGTAAATTTTATCTAGTTATTTAGGTTTGGGGTGGATAAATCATTCACCCCAGATTTAAAATATAACTAACTATTTGTTAACAATATAGTTCAAAGCACCGGTAATTGAGGCTACTTGTGCATCAATACAAATTGCGTCATTGGCCTGTGGGCTATCAGGGTAAACCTCTGTTGTTGTGACATATTCTGCATCGGTTAAGCCCATACATAACCCCAGTTTTTTCGCTTGGTAATTAATTACACCAAATTGAGTTTGTGGCACACCAATCAACTGGTTATTCTCATCACTTGGTGCGATGTGGGTTACTTTTTCAACTGATTTTATAATCGCTGTTTGAAATGCATCATGCGGGCGCTCACTATCAGCAACAAGGTAAAAGCCATCCGGGATGTTCCAGTTATCGTGGGTCGTTGCATCACGTGCTGCTAGCGCAGGGCGAAACTCACTATTATCAGTGTCTGTAGTTTCGTGTAGGTCAATATGCACATAAGGTGCAATAGCGTTGTCGGCTAAATACTGCATGATTGCTGCAGACTCTTCAGCTGGGCTATCTGCATAGAAAGAGCGATTTGGATCAGTGGCATTTGGATTCCAGCGGTTAATCGTTTCATAACCCCATGGGCTGATACACGGAGCCACTAAAATATTAAAATCAGCAAAGTAGTCTTTGGCACTTCTCTTAGCGAACGCTAAAGCACCATGCACACCACTTGTTTCGTAACCATGAACACCACCGGTAACCAGCACAACAGGTTTATCAGCTTGCCACTGCTTGCTCTTTAAAATGTAAAGTGGGTATTTGTCGCTGTCGTAACTTAATGCGCCATATTGCTCAATACTGAAATCGCTTGCTAAAGAGTCTAGTTGCGATACAACATCATCTAAATAGCTACGCTTTACTGACTGTAATTCAAACCATGCTTTCTTATCTTCTTCGTTCCACGGCTTACCTGGGGTTCCAATAGGGTAACTCATAAAATACCTTGTTGTGACTTGCTGCAAAACGCCAAGCTTATCTAAGCTGTTAAGCTGCTGCAACTAGATAAGCTCAGTAGTAAAGTTACCTTGCTCGTACAGCTTTGCATGATGGTGCTTATGGGTCTCAAATAAGTATTTACGCAGTGCATCTTCACCCTGACACACTTTCACTATTTTTCCGGCAATTCCTTTGCTGGTCGTTCGTATTGGCTTTACGCTAAGTATAACGTGTTCTTCACTAGGTAAATTAAATGCCAACAGTATCTCTTTATTAAGATCGGGTGATTGACGCTTTGGCTTGAGTAACACGCCTGTGCTTGATAAAGACAATATTTGAAATTGCTCTGTGTGTATTTCGAGATCAGGCGTACGCCAGCTGCGTTCGATACCTTTGGTATCTATTACTTCTGGTGCGCTAAGTACAGGGATCAGCTGGCCATTCTCGTCCTTGGTAAATTCAAGCGGAAACCACAACTGATAAATCCCTACTTCAGCCAGTAGTGTCAGTTTGGCATTGGTAAGTAAGCCATTTAATTTATCAGGCAAATTAAGCCTAACAGACATTTTTGTATCGGTTGGATCGCTATCAGTCCGTTCAGCCTCGAATAAACGGTTGAAAAAAGAGAGTTCTTGTTCGGATAAATGTGCCATATAAAGCTCCTTTTAAAGCACGCTTACTTATATGTATCATAAATTGTTCAAATTATGCACGTATAATGAGCATTAATTGTGCCAGCTGCTTTGTGATTTCTTTTGCGGCGTATTTCACTTACACTGATAAAAAAACTAACAAGGATTTTATTTTGTCGAGCCTGACTGGTGTAAATAAAAGTTTAGTGATATTTGCTGCTTTAGTCGTTGTTTTAGCGGGTATTAAAGCTGCAAGTGTGATTGTTATCCCATTTGTGTTGGCAGCCTTTATTGCCATTATTTGTAATCCCTTAATTCGTTTCTTTGCCAAATACGGTATCCCTAAAGGGATTGCCGTTGTGTTTGTGATGTTGATGATTGTTGGTGTAGGGATAAGCCTTGCCGGGTTGGTTGGGCAATCGATGACCGACTTTTCTGAAAAGCTGCCTGAGTACAAAGCACAACTAAAAGAAGAGTTTGTCTGGGTGGTTAATGTCGCAGCGAGTTATAACATTCTGATTGATAAAGAACAGATCATCTCTTTATTCGATCCGGGCAAAATGATTGATGTTGCAACCAACATGCTCACAGGCCTCGGTGGCGTGATGGCGAACCTGTTTTTGATCATCCTAACCGTGGTGTTCATGTTGTTTGAAGGACCTATGCTGAGCAAAAAAGTGCATTTAGCACTGGATGATCCTGAAATGAAAATGCAGCAGGTTGATCGCTTTTTAGATTCAATTAACTCTTATCTGGCTATTAAAACGCTGGTTAGTTTAGGCACAGGTATGCTTGCAGGCTTTATGCTTTGGGCACTTGATGTTGATTATTTTATACTTTGGGCTGTAGTGGCCTTTATGCTTAACTACATTCCTAATATAGGCTCTATCATTGCCGCTGTGCCTCCAGTGTTGCTCGCTTTGATCACTCAAGGTCCACTGGTTGCAGGGTTTATTGCTGGTGGCTATTTAGTTATAAACACGGTGATGGGTAATATCGTCGAGCCGCGTTTTATGGGTAAAGGGCTGGGTTTATCGACGCTAGTGGTGTTTTTATCCTTGATTTTCTGGGGCTGGCTGATGGGGACCGTGGGTATGCTGTTATCAGTTCCATTGACCATGATAGTTAAAATAGCTTTAGAGACTAGTCAAGAAGGGCGATGGCTTGCTACCTTGCTTGGCAATGGCGAAGAGCTAAAACTTGAAGATTAAAAAAGGCGCTTAAGCGCCTTTTTATCTTTCAAAATGATTAAGTGTTATTGCGGATTGGTATTATTACTTTAGAGGTCGCTGTAAAACCTGCACATGGTTTTTTAGGATCTCAATTTCGCATTGCTTGTAGGCAATAGCGGCTTTTGTACCATTTGGCATTTTTTGTAAATAACGCCAACGACAGCTGTCTTCTAAATAACGCTCTTGGTTCTTGATGCTGCGATTAAAAATCGGTAGCAATTGGCTGTTACCGGTATCTTCTTTGATTTTCTCAAGATCCATAGTGAGCTTATTAATCCACATCTTTTGGTCACGCTGAATATCAGCGATAACTTGATCAAGACATTGAATATAGCGTTTTGTTTCATCGGTATTATTGCTAGTAAGCTCACACGTTTGCTCTGCTTGAGCATGCGATGCACTTGCAATTAAAGCTAAAAAGCTGCCTTTTACGAGTATTGATGTTTTATTTTTTATCATGGTAATTAAACTCTAATATAAACTCAGCACCGGCTAGTTTCTCTGCGTCTTTAATGGTTAATGTGCCATTATACGAGTTGACTAAATCCGACACGATAGCCATGCCGACACCATGGCCGCTTTCGTAGGTATCGAGTCTGGTACCGCGAGTTAGTAATGATTCACGCTTGTGCTCAGGTACACCTGGGCCATCATCACTTATACTGAGCGTTAACTTTTTGTTCTGCTTAACCTTTATATCGACCTGTGAACGGCAAGCTTTACAGGCATTATCGATTAAATTACCAAGTAGTTCCATCAAATCTGTTTTATCACCTAAGAAATAGTCTTTTTCACTAACCTCTGAGGTAAATATAATATCTTTGTCGCGATAAACCTTGCTCATCGCGCTTAAGATTGAATCTATAACAGGCTTAATATGGGTTTGTTTCTTCCAGGTATCAGACGCACCTGTTGCAGCGCGCTTTAACTGGTGTTCGATCATCACATTAATACGGTCTAGCTGCTCTTGTGCATCCGCATCATTGGCCAATGGGCTAGATTTAAGCACTGCCAAAGGCGTTTTTAATGCATGAGCAAGGTCGCTTAATGACGCGCGATAACGCTCTTTTTGGCGCTGCTGCGATTCAAGCAATAAGTTTAAATCGGCTTTAATGGTTTGTAGTTCAACCGGGTAAAGACCTTTAATTTGTTGGTTATCACCCGACTCAATGGCTTTAATTTCTTTATCGAGTCGTTGCAGTGGCCTTGCACTCCAAACAAAACCAATTGCCATTAGCGCAGCAATGGCCACACCCATGACATACATCCAATTTACGAGTGTTTGCTTAAAGCCATCCATCAGCCTCAGTAGGGCATCATTACGCTTTAATAGAATAAAACGTGCATGCTCTGATTGATCAATGTTTTCTAAAATAACAGTAAGCGTTAATTGCCAGTAAACAGTATTGTTGTATTCAACACGGCGAAAATCAGCAGAGCCTGCAGGGGCTTCAAAGTTATCAGGAATAAAATTGATATTGGTCGCCGACTCAGAATACCAAACCGGTAAGTCACCGCGATAAACCATCGCGTAGGTGTCTGAGTTTAGTCGGTTTAGCTCTGGCGTTAAGATAGTACTTGGCATAACGATGCCGCGTTCAGTGAAATCAACTTCAGAGATTAATGAATATAAGTGAGCTTCGAGGGTTTTTTCGGTCGCTTCGACCAAAGAAGCGTAGTAAGCCTTACCAATTGAGAAAAACAGAATTGGTAGGGCGACTAATAAAACAAAGACAAGGATAAAACCTTGCCTTACTTTAAGCGGTATTTGCGATGCTACCACTGACTTTTTAGCCTATAACCACGGCCGCGTAATGTTTCAACTGGGTTAAGGGTACCATCAGGGTCAAGCTTTTTACGTAAACGCAACACGAAAACTTCGATTACGTTTGAATCAAGGTCGAAGTCTTGGTCGTAAATGTGCTCTGTTAGTTCAGATTTAGAAATTACCTTTTGAGGGTTAACCATTAGGTATTCTAAAACTTTGTATTCGTATGCCGTTAAGCTAAGCTCTTTGTCGTTTACCCATACTTGCTGTGAGCGTGTATGAATTTTAATAGGGCCAGCTGTCATTTCTGGGTTTGCTTTACCTGCGCTGCGGCGGATAAGTGCATTACAGCGGGCAATTAGTTCTTCAACGTGGAAAGGTTTAGTTAGGTAGTCATCCGCACCTGCATCTAAGCCTTCTACTTTATCTTGCCAACGGTCACGTGCCGTTAAAATCAAAATAGGAATAGTAATACCTTGTGCACGTGCTTTGGTAATTAATTCAATACCATCTACTTTTGGTAAGCCTAAATCGACTACCGCCATATCTAGCGGGTATTCGGTAATATGGAATAAACCAGCTTCACCATCGTGACAAAGGTCAACGCTGTAACGCTCTTTTTCTAGGGCATTACGAAGGTTATCTGCTAAGTGTAAATCATCTTCAATAACTAAAATTCGCATTCTTAATCCTTTTTCACTTCGCCAGTCTTTTTGTTCACATGGACATCAACCACATGGCCGTTCGTTTTTAAAATTCTTACGGTAAATACTTTATCTTGCTCTGTGATCTTCAGGGTTCGGCCGTCTTCAGATTTTTTGGCGATCGTCACAGCCTGCTTTTTAGTCACCTCTTGGGCTTGTTTCTTATTGGCATCAGCATGAAAGCTTGATAATGCAAATAAAAGACTAAAACTGAAGGCTAATAATATGCGCATGACGGGGAACTCCTAAACCAGACCCATTTAGTTTAATTAACCAATTAACTAAAATTCAAGTAATTACGTTAAATTCTGTAATTCAATAGCCAAATCTTAGTTAATAAGCCGTGAACAAACACTGAATTATTGATTCAGTTAAGTTCAGAGGTTAACCAAATACTTTTTTAAATGGTTTTACTATTGAGTTGTCGTAAACACCCGCCGCAATATACGGATCGTTTGCAGCCCATTCGCGTGCTGCTTCTAATGACTCAAATTCAGCAACCACTAATGAACCAGTAAAACCAGCGTCAGCCGGATCTTCACTATCAATGGCTGGTAATGGGCCTGCCGTAAATAAACGGTTTTGATCGTCTAATTCTTGAAGGCGTGCTAAGTGAGCAGGGCGTGCAGATTTGCGAGCTTCTAAACTATTTTCAACATCAGTTGAATAAATCATATACAGCATGGTGTGTTCTCAATGTTATTTTTAAAAAATAGTAGCATATTCTTAGCAATAGACGAGAGATTATTCGCGTAATAATCTTTACACAAACCCATATAACTTTAACTTATAAAGCTTGAAATACGCGGTGTAACACTGGTAGAGTCGCTGGGTTGAGAAAATAATAATAAGGTTTTTAAATGAGCGAAAAACGCGAGCATTTTAGCTCCCGCCTCGGTTTTATTTTAGCGGCAGCCGGTTCTGCTGTAGGTATAGGAAACTTAGTAGGTTTTCCTGTTTCAGCCACAAAAAACGGCGGTGGTGCTTTCCTTTTAGTCTATGCATTGTTTGTCATTTTTATCTGTTTGCCAGTGATGATGGCTGAAATGGCCATGGGTCGTAAAGCGCAAAAAGATCCACTTGGTTCATACAAATTTTTAGCGGGCAATGATCCAAAATGGAACTTTGCCGGCTTTTTAGCCGTATTAACGCCATTTATGATTGCTGTTTTTTATATGGTGATCACTGTATGGATTTTCGGTTATTTATCGCAAACCGCATTTGGTAATCTAGATGCCTTGGCCCAGCCAGATAACTTTGGCACTTTTATCAATAGCTACACCGTGTTTGGTTATATGGCCGTGGTTGCCATCATCGTTAACTTGATTTTAGTGGGCGGTGTTAAAGAAGGTATTGAAAAAGCGGCTAAGTTTATGATGCCAGCTTTATTTGTACTACTCACCGCATTGGTTGTATACGTACTAACTCTTGATAACGCAATGGCCGGTGTTAAGTACTATGTTGTGCCTGACTTTTCAAAAATGGATGCCAGCGTATTAAATGGTGCATTAGCTCAAGCGTTTTTCTCGTTGTCACTGGGTATGGGTATTTTAATGACCTATGCATCGTATATCTCTAAGAAAGATGACATTGTTGGTAGTGCAAAAATGGTTGCAGTTACTGATTCGATGGTGGCATTTATTGCTGGTCTAATGGTGCTTCCAGCTATTTTCAGTTTTAACCCAGATACTGACCCAAGTACTTTATCTGACTCGTCAGTATCGATGATTTTTGTCTACCTACCAAAAATTTTATTAGCGTTACAAGCTGATATTGGCTACCTGGGTGCATCAATTGTTGCGTTTGTATTCTTCTTACTTGTCTTTTTTGCTGCAATTACGTCACTTGTATCAATTGTAGAGGTGCCAACTGCAACACTAAGTGACCGCAAAGGTATCAGCCGTAAAAAAGCACTGGCTATCTTAACTTTATCGACAGGTGTATTGACTGTGCTATGTACCATGTCATTTGGTATGGTTGACTCGCTTACAAAGTTTGTTAGCTATGGCGGTGCAGATAAGAGCTTATTTGATATTGTTTATGATGTGTTTTACGACACAATTTTACCGCTTAATGGTTTAATGGTGTGTTTATTCGTTATGTATCGTTGGAAAAAAGCGAACTTATCAGCAGAGCTAAGCCAAGGCTGTGAAGGTTATATTGGCAGCTTCACTGAGAAGTATGTGAACTTCTCGCTATCAACGTTTATCCCTGCCATTTTATTACTAATCTTTGTAAATACGGTGGCCACTAAGTTTTTTGCATTTAGTATTTTCGGATTTTAAAAACCAGTTCAATACTTAGCCGCGCACTTTGCGCGGCTTTTTTATACCTACCTTTTTATTTTAAAAGGCCCCGGCATCAAGCACATCACCCAAGCCAAGGGTAAACATCCACAGTCCCCATAAGCTGTGTTCAATCACACACACGAAGGTCGAGCGGCTTTGCGCGTACGTATAAGAAAACAACAGCCCCCCTAAAAATGCCAACAATACGGCCAATACATTCGCATAGACAATATGCGCCAACGCAAACACTGATGCGCTGACAATAATACGCACTGTTTTACTTGGCATAATGCGTTTATAACGATGGAAAAAATAGGTTCTAAAAATAAGCTCTTGTGGCATCACTGATAAGATAGGGTAGAGCAATAACAACATTAGCCAATCGTTAAATGAGTTTCGAGGCAGTGAAAACCAATTTTCTTGATTCATGATGCCGTAAAACATTCCAGAGAATAGCGCCCCTAAAAAGAAGAAACTAAATAAGCGACGTTTTACCGCACTAAATTGCCCAAGGCTTGTTAAACGAAAGCGTTTAAAATGGGGATCAGATAAAAGCAACATGCCGCACACGGCCATTAAAATAATAAGGGCAGGAATAAGCCAGTTAGCGAGGTAGGCACGAAGAAAGAAGCCTAATAGCGGCAAAGAAACAAATATGAGGGTAAATTCAAGCCAGCGGTATTGGTTAGCGTTCAATGTCGTCTCAGCGTGTTTTTTGTTTACGCTAACAAGCTAAGACGACAGATTTATGACATTAAGATTGCTTTGGATCTTTCTCTTCGTCATCTTCAGGTAAGTATTTGAACAGGGTGATGATCGTTGCTAACACGCAAACAAAGGTAATGCCCATTAAGCCAAACACTTTAAAGTTAACCCAAAAATCGAGCGAGAAGTTATAGGCAATGTAGATATTCAGCGCCGAGATACCTGCAGTCACGGCAACCCAAAATAGGTTAAGCTTATTCCAAAGGGCTTCAGGTACATTGATTTCTTGTTTACTTTCAGAGGCATTTTCTAAAATCGAGCTAAGTGCTTTTTTCACTAAGTTTTTGCCAAGTACATAGCGGCTTACTAACAAAGTAACACTGAAAATGGCATACACAATGGTGGCTTTCCATTTAACAAACTGCTCATCGTGGAACACTAAGGTGAGGGTACCTAACACCACCGCTATAGCAAAAAACACCCAGTGACGGGTTGGCACTTTACCATCTTTAAAATAACAGTAAGCAACTTGAATTAAGGTGGTTAGCATCAGCAAGGCTGTTGCCCAATAAATATCAACTAACTTGAAAACCGCAAAAAATAGAATCAGCGGGATGTATTCAATAATCGCATGCATAAATTTATAAATGCTCTAATTTAAAAAGATACTGGGTTGTATCAAGTTATCACGCAAGATACAAGGTTGACTTAACAGCCCTGAAAGCTTAGCCTCCCGAGCCAATCTGGCCTAAACCTGCGTTTAGGTTGTTTTACCTTATCTTTTCCGCTTAACCTCAGATGATTAAGCGGCGTATTTTGGAGCACTTTTTATGAATAAAGCCGCGTTAGTATCGCAAATGGCTGCCCACAGTGAGTTAACAAAAAAAGACACACAAGCTGCCTTAACCAGTATGTTAAATGCTATCGAAAAGTCTCTTTCTGAGGGCGACCAAGTGCAAATTAATGGCTTTGGTACGTTTGCCTTAAGTTATTACCCAGCACGCAAAGGACGCAACCCACAAACCGGTGAAGAAATTGAAATAGAAGGCGCTAACAAGCCAGTTTTTAAACCTGCTAAAGCACTCAAAGACGGTTTATAAGCAGGATTTGCAAAGCGGGTGTAGTATTTACAGAGCATAAATAGAACACCTGGAAATTTATTCAATATTTTCAATCTATTAAGTTTGGCATGTTGTCTGCTATTAATTGTTTAGGTTTACCTAAATAAGGAGATAACATGTCAAATTTAAATAGCCAACTGAATGGTAAAAAGATTGCCATTCTTGCAACCAATGGTTTTGAGCAAAGCGAGCTATTGTCACCACGAAGCGCATTATTAGAAGCTGGTGCACTTGTCGAAGTTGTGTCACTTGAGCGTGGTGATATCACAGCATGGGATGAAAACCAATGGGGTGAGCGAGTCAGTGTTGACCGTGTAGTCAGCGAAGCTGACTCTGCAGAGTATGACGCGTTACTTCTGCCTGGTGGCTTATTCAACCCAGATACGTTACGTCAAGATAGCGAAGCAAAAGCCTTTGTTGATGGTTTTTTCAGTGCCGGTAAAAATAAACCTATCGCTGCGATTTGCCACGGTCCATGGCTATTAGCCGAAATTAACAAACTACGGGAGCGCAAAGTAACCTCATACCCAAGTATCAAAACAGATTTGATCAATGCAGGAGCTAATTGGGTTGATCAAGAGGTGTGTGTAGATGAGGGCATAGTCACAAGCCGAAGCCCAGCCGACTTAGAGGCCTTTAATCGAAAATTCATAGAAGAGATTAAAGAGGGTGTGCACCGCCATCATTAATTGTTAAGCACAAAAAAGGGCCTTTATGGCCCTTTTTGAAGTAATAAAACAAACTTACTTTGTAGCTGCTTTCATACTGGCTACAAATTCTTTTAAACCAGTTAGCATCGCTGCTTGGTCATCAAGGTTTGCCTCGATAATTTTAACAACAGCTGAGCCTGAAATCGCACCAGCGGCTCCTGACTCAAGTGCTGATTTAACATCTTCCGGTGTTGATACACCAAAGCCTAATAATGCCGGTGCAGCATGGTAATCTTTTAGTTTTTTAACTAATGAATCTGCTGGCATTTGTGCCTTGGTTTCTGTGCCTGTCACACCTGCGCGTGAAAGAAGGTATGTGTAACCACGGCCATATGACGCACACTCTCGTAAAGTGTCATCATCAGCATTCGGTGTAGCAATAAAAATTGGGTCGATGCCATTTTTCATTGCTGTTTGGCGAAATAGCTTTGATTCATGTAGCGGCACGTCAGCCACTAAAATTGAATCGACACCGGCTTCTTTAGCATCTTGATAAAACTTCTCAATGCCACGTTTAAACACTAAGTTTGAATACAATAACAGGCCAATTGGAATATCGGCATTGTACTGGCGCACTTGTTTGATGATATCAAAGCAATCTTGGGTATTGATGTTTTCATCAAGTGCACGAATGTTGGCCGCTTGGATCACCGGGCCATCTGCAATCGGATCAGAAAATGGAATACCTAGCTCAAGGGCATCGGCGCCGCCATCAATTAAGCTTTTGATGATTTCTACGCTCAGTGCTTTATTAGGATCGCCAATCGTAACAAAGGGTACAAAAGCACCTTGGTTTGTTTCATTTAATGTGGCGAACAGTTGTCCGTAACGATTAGTCTGGCTCATAGTGCGCCTCCTTCTGATAAAACACTGTGTACGTGAGCCAAATCTTTATCGCCTCGGCCGCTTAGGTTAACGACTAAAATAGTGTCTTCGGTTTGTTGCTCGGCATATTTAAGGGCATATGCTAGGGCATGGCTTGATTCAAGTGCAGGAATGATCCCTTCGTTCTTAGCCAGTAGTTGGAATGCTTCAAGCGCTTCAGTATCGGTAATACCTACGTACTCAGCACGGCCAGTTTCATGCAAGTGAGCATGCTGTGGGCCAACAGCTGGGTAATCAAGACCTGCTGATACAGAGTAAGACTCTTCAATTTGGCCATCATCATCTTGCATAATGTAGGTATAGGTCCCGTGTAAAATGCCTTTGGTGCCTTTACATAAGGTTGCACCATGCTGGTGGGTATCTAAGCCTTTACCTGCAGGCTCTACACCAATTAGTTTTACGCTTGGTTCATCAATAAAGTCTGTAAACATACCAATAGCGTTAGAGCCACCGCCCACACAAGCAAGCACAGCATCCGGTAAGCGACCTTCTGCTTTCAATACTTGTTGTTTTGCTTCTTCACCAATCATTTTTTGGAACTCACGTACCATGGTTGGGAATGGGTGAGGGCCTGCTGCAGTGCCTAGTAAGTAGTGAGCATCTTTGTAATTTGCTGACCAGTCACGCAGTGCTTCGTTTACGGCATCTTTTAAGGTACCAGAGCCCGCTGTGACAGGAATAACCTCTGCGCCCATTAGTTTCATACGAAATACATTTGGTTGCTGACGTTCTACGTCTTTTGCACCCATGTAAATACGGCATTTTAAGCCAAGTAGGGCACAGGCTAGGGCCGTTGCAACACCGTGTTGGCCGGCACCTGTTTCTGCAATGACTTCTTTTTTACCCATACGTTTGGTAAGGAGTGCTTGACCAAGTACTTGATTGGTTTTGTGCGCACCGCCGTGCAGTAAATCTTCACGCTTTAAATACAGTTTTACCTTAGGGTTTTTAACTAAGTTACGTGTCAGTGTTAATGGTGTAGGGCGACCTGCGTACTCATTTAATAGTTTTTCAAACTCAGCCTGAAAAGCTGGATCGTTTTGTGATTTATTAAACTCTGCTTCTAGTTGCTTGAGTGCTGGTACAAGCAGCTGTGGTACAAACATACCACCGAATTCACCGAAATAAGCTGGATTTTGCATTCTAACCTCAATAATTTCTGATATGCGAAAACGCATTTTGTAATTTTGTTTGGCACTTTTTACCCGCTGACGCTTCAACGCCAGAATTTAGGTCAAGGCCGTTAGCACCGCGATAAAGCGCTGCGTGAATATTTTCTGGGTTTAAACCCCCGGCTAACATAAATGGCACGGTTGCCGTCTCAAGCACAGACCAATCAAATGCTTCGCCTGTACCGCCTTTTTGGCTTTTGCTGTAAGTGTCGTATAAATGGCGATCAACACCTTCAAGCGGTTTAGGTAATTCACCTTTAACGGCTTGGGCTTTCCAAATTTCACAGCCAAGCGGTAATTGCTTTCTGAGACTTTGAATATATTTGCTATTCTCATCGCCATGTAATTGCACGGCCGCTAATTTTAAGCTTTGCGCATAATCGACCACTTGTTCAAGCGGTGCATTAACAAACACACCTACATACGCGAGTGGGGCACTTTGCGTAACTTGCTTGGCACAGTCGATATCAACATAGCGCGGTGACTTAGGATAAAAAATTAAGCCACCATACACAGCACCACTTGCGTAGGCTGCCATCGCATCTTGTGAACGGGTTAAACCGCACACTTTGTTCTCACCTAAAATCACTTTACGACACGCGGCTTCTAAGTCGCGTTCAGCCATCAGTGAGCTGCCAATTAAAAAGCCATCGCATAATGGCGCAAGGCGTTTTACATCTTTATGGGTATAAATGCCCGACTCTGAGATCACCACTTTGTCATTTGGGATAAGCTGACGTAAACGCTCTGTTGTTGCAAGGTCAGTACTTAAATCACGAAGGTCGCGGTTATTAATACCGATAAGGCTCGCATTAAGTGCAAGAGCACGACTGACTTCTTGCTCATTGCTAACTTCAGTGAGCACCGACATGTTTAAAGAGTCAGCCACCTTATGAAGCGCTAAATATTGCTCGTCATCAAGGACTGAGAGCATTAATAAAATGGCATCACCACCAGAAAGGCGTGCTAAATAAACTTGGTACTCATCAATAAAGAAGTCTTTACAAATAAGCGGCTGTTCAACTTGGCTGCGCACATACTCAAGGTACTCATAGCTGCCTTGGAAATATTTTTCATCCGTTAGTACGCTCATACAGGTTGCGTACTTTTTATAAACCGATGTAATTTCCTCTAAATTGAATGGTTCGCGAATAAGTCCTTTTGACGGTGAGGCCTTTTTACATTCTAAAATAAACTGCGTACCGGTTGCTGCTAATGCACCTTCAAAGTCTCGCTTGGTTGGCACAACCTCGCTAATGAATGATTCAAGCGGGCGCTGTGCTTTTCTTTGTTCTAATTCAATACGTTTGTCGGCAACAATTTTGTCTAACACGTTAGCCATGACTTACCCCAATAATTGCGTTCAATGTGTCCATCGCTTTGCCTGATGCTAATAATTCGCTTACTTGATCTGCGGCTGCTTTTAAATCACTTGCTTTATCGGTTAAATAAAGAAGGGCGGCAACATTGGCTATAATGGCTGCGTTATGCGCCATTTCACCTTGACCTTGTAAAATCGCTAAGCTTGCTTTTGCGTTATATTCTGGGCCTTGGCCTGCTAATTGTTCAAGTGAATAGTTTGCAAGACCAAAATCGCTCGCTGTTAGCGTGTATTCGCTCAGTTCACCGTTATTAAGTTCAACCACTTTGGTTGGCCCGTGCAAGGCAATTTCGTCAGTGCCTGCACCGTGAACCACCATAGCGCGTTTTGTGCCAAGGGTTTTTAAGGTTTCGGCCATTGGTAAACACAGCGAAGGGTCATAAACACCAAGCAATTGCACCTCAGGGGCAGCAGGGTTGGCCAGTGGCCCTAAAATATTAAAAATTGTGCGGCTTTTAAGGGCCGTACGCACACCCATCGCATGGCGTACACCACTGTGATAATGCGGCGCAAATAAAAATGTAAAGCCGGTATTTTCTAAACAATGGGCAGCTTGCTCAGGGCTCATATCTATATTGATACCCAAGGCTTTAAGTAAATCCGCAGAGCCCGAATTACTCGACACACTGCGATTACCATGTTTGACCATATTGATGCCCGCAGCGGCGGCAACAATAGCAGCCGTGGTACTAATATTAATTGTGTTTGAGCCATCGCCACCGGTACCACAGCTATCGGCAAGCAAGGTTTTGCTGGTTTGAAATGGCACTGCATTGGCACGCATTGATGCTGCAGCACCGGCGATTTCATCACTTGTTTCGCCTTTTAGTTTTAGGGCGATAAGTGCAGCAGTTAATTCAATATCATTAAGCTGGCCACTCATGATGGCGTCAAACAATTCAGTTGCTTGCGAAAATGATAAATCTTGCTTTGCTAATAATTGGTTTAACTGGGTTTGAGTTGTTGCTTCCATGTTATTCCTCTACTGCACGCGTGCGGTTAAAAATTCAATGCTTTGCTGTAATAGCAATGCGCCATTTGGCGTTAAAATTGACTCAGGATGAAACTGATAGCCAAGGGCATTATCTTGTTGATGGTAAATTGCCATTGGAATATTTTCATAACAAGCAATTACTTCAACATCATCAGGGACTTTAGTTGCCATTAATGAATGATAACGAGCAACCGGCATTTTATCGCCCATACCTGCGAATACTGGGTGCTCAGTCAACGTAATAATTGATGACTTGCCATGCACAGTTTCGCCGGCATGACCAATAACCCCGCCGTAGCTTTGTGTTAGAGCTTGCTGTCCTAAACAGATACCCAGCATAGGGAAGCGGCCTTTACATAGTTCAATGAGTTCCATTAAACAACCCGCATCAGATGGCGCGCCAGGGCCTGGTGAAAGCACTAGTAACACGGGTACGGTCTCTTGGCACATTTTGTCAAAGATGCTTTGTGCACTGATGTTATTACGGTATACCACTAACTGGCACCCTAACATAGAAAGTTCATCGACTAAGTTATAACTAAATGAATCAAAGTTATCTAAAAAGTAGATTTTATAGGCTGATGTTGTCGTCATTATTGTGCCTCGTAAGTCGATTGAATCGCCGTGATCACAGCTTGTGCTTTAGCGCGGGTTTCATTGGCTTCTGATTGTGGATCTGAATCAAACACCACACCTGCACCTGCTTGCACGTAGGCTGTGCCGTTTTTAACAAAGGCAGAGCGAATAACAATACAGCTATCCATGGCGCCATCGCCCGTTAAATAACCCACAGCACCACCATAGCTGCCGCGGCGTTTTTGTTCGGTTTGACGAACTAACTCAGCAGCGCGTACTTTAGGTGCACCCACTAAGGTGCCCATATTCATACAAGCTTGGTAAGCATGCAGCGCATCGAGTTCAGGTTTTAAAGTACCCACCACGCGTGAAACTAAGTGCATCACTTGTGAGTAGCGGTCTACTTTTAATAACTCTTTAGCGTGACGTGTGCCTGGTACGCTAATACGGGCTACATCATTTCGCGCTAAATCAACTAACATCAGGTGCTCGGCACGTTCTTTTTGGTCGTTACGAAGTTCAAGCTCAATGCGGCTGTCTAGGTCTGGATTAATTTGCCCGTTAGCAAACTTGCCACGAGGGCGAGTACCAGCAATTGGGTATACCTCAACTTGTTTACTCTCTGCGCAATATTTGAGGGCTGACTCGGGTGATGCGCCGAATAATACGAACTCTTCATCGCGCATGTAAAACATATATGGGCTTGGGTTTTGTTGTTTTAGTTGGCTGTAAGCATGAAGTGAGTCTGGGCAGGCGAGAGAAAAAGTACGTGATGGAACAACTTGGAAAATATCGCCATCAACGATGTTCTTTTTTAACTTGATGACGTGTTCGCAGTATTGCTCGTCGCTAACATCGACAGAAATTGGGTTTGAGCCTGTTTGCTTTTGCCCTTGGTAGCTTTGTGCATTGTCACATACGGCATTTAAACGCTCTAACTGTTGACCAACCTCAAAGCAATTAGCATGAACTTCAGGGCCGTTAAATACATTGCCAATTAGCTCGGTTGTTTTTGCTTGATGGTCGATGACAACTAACGTTTCGGCTAGGTAGAAAACATAATCAGGGCAGCTGTTTTCGCCGTCAGGCACATCAGAAAGAGTTTCGAAATTAGCAACCATATCGTAGGCAAACACACCGCCTAAGAACACAGAAAATGGGTTGTCTGTGGTGCTTTTAATACTATTAATACAGCTACGTAGCGCACTAAATGCGTTATCTGCTATTAATTTACTGGCTTCATCAATGTCGCTTGCTACCTCGTTGTAGGTTAACGTTAATGTGTCTTCTACAAGCTCAGCAGAGCAATTTTGCACATGAGTTTGTAAATAAGGCAGTAATTGTTTGCCGTTATTTGACTGTGCAGTGAGTGTGACCTGTTTGCCTTGGCAAACAATACGTAGCGCTGAGTCAACCAAAATTAGACTTTTTACACTGTCTTTAGAATCAATTTCAGCAGACTCTAACAGCAGTGAATTAGGCTTATCGAGTAAACTGTATAACGCAAGTGGGCTACTGATGTAGTCGCGCACTTGAGTGATACTGGTTACTTCACCCGGTGTCGTTGTTATATGACTAAAAATCAAACCTCATTCTCCCTCATTCCCAAAAACTCTTTAAAAAACAAAACCCCGCGAAGCGATGCTTGGCGGGGTTCGTATAAAGATGCCTATAAATTAGATAGACCCTTACCGTCCCGCTAAGCCAGGCGCCACCACCAATGATGTGTAAGAGTTGCTATGTAATTCATTATAAAGCCTTAAAATTTAGATATAAAAAAACCCGCTACATGAGCGGGTTTTGAAATCGTTAGACACGACAATTCGTCACCCGCTAGTTACGAGTGCCACCACCAAATTGTGATTTGAATTGTTTTGTTCATTGTTATTACTTATTTAACGTGTCTGAAAGTGCATACAGTAAAGCGTACCTATGCCGATACTGTCAAGCATTAATTTACATATTAATACGTGTTGGGCATTTACCTCTCGTAATTGCCCATTTATGTGGGTATATGTCTAACCTAAAAAGATAATCACGCCCTGGCACTAAATTTTTGTTATACTCACACCATTGATTCAAGAACTTACGTAAAGCAGTCTTTCCCTTTGATAAAATACGATTTACATAGCCACACCACATACTCAGATGGTCAGCTATCAGTCGAGCAATTGTTACATCGCGCGGTTGAGAAAAACATAGATGTGTTTGCAATTACCGATCACGACACGTTAAGTGCAATAAAACCAGCTCGCCAAGTCATTGCAGATGATAATTTACCGCTTAAATTAATTGCTGGCGTTGAAGTATCAACAAAATGGGAAAGCTTTGAAATTCATATTGTTGGCTTAAATGTTGATGATGAAAATGACGCACTTTTGTCATTATTACAGGCGCAACAAGCCAAGCGTGAAGAGCGCGCTTTAGAGATAGGTCGTCGCCTTGCTAAAAATGGTTTTGAAGGCATTTACGACCAAGCAAAAACATTTGCTGAAAACGCACAGATCACACGGGCGCATTTTGCCCGTGCACTGATTGAGCGTGGTGTTGCTAAAAACTTTCCTGGGGTATTTAAAAAGTACTTAGGGCGAGGAAAAACAGGCTATGTACCAAGTAGTTGGTGTGATATGCAAACCGCAATTGCTGCCATTCACCAAGCCGGTGGGGTTGCCGTTCTTGCTCATCCTGGGCGTTATCAAATGTCTAACAAATGGCTACGTAAGTTAATTATTGAATTTAAAGACGCAGGTGGCGATGCGATGGAAGTTGCACAACCACAGCAAGCACCCAGTGAGCGCCAGTTTTTAGGTGAACTGAGTCGTGAATATGGCTTACTTGCATCACAAGGGTCAGATTTTCATTTTCCGACCAGTTGGTTGGAGTTAGGTAAAAATTTATACTTACCAAAAGATTGCCAAGGGGTTTGGCAAGCATGGGAAGGGCAATAGGAGCGTGTAATGAGTCAGTTTTTTCATATTCATCCAGATAATCCGCAACCACGCTTAATCAGCCAAGCGGTTGATATTATCAAGCAGGGCGGTGTTATCGTATACCCAACCGATTCGGGTTATGCACTTGGCTGTAACATTGGTAATAAGCAAGCAAAAGAGCGCATCGAACGTATTCGTGGTATTGAAAAACACCATAACTTTACTTTGGTCTGTCGTGACTTATCAGAGCTATCTACTTATGCTCGTGTTGATAATCAGTTATTCAGATTAATTAAAAATAACACCCCTGGGCCTTATACTTTCATCTTTAAAGGCACTAAAGAAGTACCAAAGCGTTTATTAAACGAAAAGAAAAAAACCATTGGTATTCGTGTTATCGAACACCCAATCACCTGTGCTTTATTAGCTGAATTAGGTGAGCCGTTAATGTCGTGCTCTTTAATTTTACCGGGTGAGCAATATACCGAGGCTGATCCTGATGAAATTCGCGATCGCATTGAAAAGCAAGTTGATTTAATTATTCATGGTGGTTATCTTCCTGAACAGGCAACCACAGTAATTGACTTGTCGGATGATGATATCGAAATCTTACGTGTCGGTTGTGGTGATACTAAACCATTTGAGTAGAGACTTCATTGACTAGCCCTGAGCTTGACGCGCCAGATAATTTACAAGAGCCAGTACAGCAAAAGCTGCCACTGGCTTTTTTGCATGGCAAAGCGGTGGTCGATAAACCTGAAGACTTATATATTCCACCCGATGCGTTAGAGATCATTTTAGAAACCTTTGAAGGTCCTCTCGATTTACTTCTGTATTTAATCAAAAAACATAAACTCGATGTACTAGAACTCTCTATTTTTAGTATTACAGAGCAATACGTTAGTTATGTTGAAATGATGAGCGAGTTTCAACTTGAACTGGCTGGTGAATACCTTGTGATGGCGGCGTTATTAGCACAAATTAAATCACGATTATTACTACCAAAACATGAAGAGCTTGAAGAGGAAGAAGACCCACGAGCTGAGCTTGTAAGACGTTTACAAGAATACGAACAATTTAAAAAAGCCGCAGAAAATCTTGATGAGATCCCTCGCGAAGGTCGCGATATCTTTGTAGCCGAAGCACTGGTGCCAGAATTGAGTGAGCGTGAGGTACTGTTACCTGACGTTGACATGAAAGACTTGTTAGTTGCACTAAGCGACGTTATGGCCCGAGCTAAAACATTTGAACACCATCATATTACCGCAGAAGCCTTATCGACCCGTGAACGTATGAGCTTAATCTTAGATAAGCTCTCAGAAGCCCAATCACAATTACCTTTTCATACTCTTTTTACTATTGAAGAGGGCAGAAGCGGTGTTGTAGTTAGCTTTATCGCCATGTTAGAACTGGTGAAAGAAAACCTGATCAGCTGCTTTCAGGTAGATGCCAATAGCCAGATTTATGTTGGTTTGGTGGAAGAAGGCGAATAGCTGAAAGTTAATAGTTTTAAGCTTTAAGCGGTAAGTTTTAAAGGCAGTAGATCAATTATTAAAACTGGGTCATTACTAGTTGAGGGCCTGATAAATATATCAGGACGCCAGCAATTTGCGACTGTTCAGTTCTTGTCGTTATGTTTCGACTCATTCTAAAAGGATATTTATGTCAAAAGTAACGTTGAAAGGTTTTATTTTAGTTCCTGAGTCTGACTTAGAGAACGTTAAATCTGAGTTGGTGACTCATAGGCGTCTTACCCTAGAAGAGCCTGGTTGCATTACTTTCAGTGTTACTGAACATACAGAAAACCCACTTCGCTTTGATGTATACGAAGAGTTTATAGATAAATCGGCATTTGAATATCATCAGCAAAGAGTTAAAAACTCTTTATGGGGTAAAGTAACAACTTGTGTTGAGCGACATTACGAGATCTTTGAGTCATCACCAGTCAAGAAGTAGCTCGTAACGAAAGTTTGCTTCATATGCGAATAAAAACACTTAACTTACAGAGTGTTAAAAAATTGCACCAAGTCTCAGTACCTGATAAGTTGGCTTTCCCCATTTTGGGGTAAGCCTACTATTAAGGAAAATATAATGAAAAAGTTAGGAATGGTACTGTTATCTCTCGTTGCATTTGGAGCCTCAGCTGCAGAAAATTTGCAATTAGACCTTAACCTTTATTTGAATAATCAACTTATAAAAACGCACGTTGTTAAAACTGAAGAAGACAAAACTCAAACAGTGACTGCAGATGATATTCTTAAATTTGATGTAACCCCTACATTGGACGAGCAAACTGTGACACTAACATCAGCACTCTATAAATTTGAAAATGGCTCTTACAATAAATTTCAAGAACCTAAGTTAATGGTAAACCTTAATGAACCTGCAACGATTGAGGTTGGGACTGATGGTGTTGAAGTGTATAAGATTGAAATAACAGCAAGTAAAATATAATTGTAATAGCATCTTTTATACGTTCTTATAGCGGCTAACTTTAGTGTGCTCCAATTAGTTAGCCGTCTATATTTAGGTATGCACTTGTAAAAATAGGCATGCTCTAAGTAGCATCATTTACAAGTATCTTTAAGTTTCACCTATATTCAAATTTTTAAGGAAAGCAGATGCAAAATAAACATTTTACGATCAAAACCATGACCAAGATGGAAGTCGAGCTCATGATTGATTGGGCTGCAGCAGAAGGCTGGAATCCAGGCCTTAATGATGCAGAGTGTTATTTTGCTGCTGATCCTGAAGGATTTCTTGTTGGTTTTCTTGGCGATGAGCCTATCGCTACAATTTCTGCCATTAATTACCACGATGTATTTGGCTTTATTGGTTTCTACATTGTTAAACCCGGTTTCCGTGGCAAAGGTTACGGAATACAAATCTGGAATGCCGCATTAAAGCGCCTTGAAGGGTTGAATATCGGCCTTGATGGTGTGGTGGAACAGCAAGAAAACTATAAAAAGTCTGGTTTTAATCTGGCTTATCGCAATATCCGTTTTGCAGGAGTAGGTGGTGGTAGGTCACCAAAAAATGCAGATATTGTTGATCTTAATGCCGTGCCATTCGAAATTATTGACGCATACGAACAGGCTTTTTTCCCTGCTAATAGAGCAAACTTTACTAAAGCATGGTTAAACCAACCCCAGAGCGACGCTTTGGGCGTAATGAGCAATGGGGAATTGGCAGGATACGGGGTAATTCGCAAATGTCAGAACGGCTCTAAAATTGGCCCTTTATTTGCCGACTCACCACAATTGGCTGAATCTTTGTTCCTTGCTTTAAAATCTAAGGCGAGTGCATCCGACGCTATTTTCCTTGATACGCCAGAAATCAACCAAGCTGCTGTTGCTTTAGCACAGAAATACAACATGCAGGTGTCGTTCGAAACCGCCAGAATGTATACCGGCGAATGTCCGAGCTTGCCATTAAACCGTATTTTCGGTGTTACTTCTTTTGAAATCGGCTGAGTTTATTGGGGTGAGCGATTAATCGGTTGTGAGAAAACTAACAATTTATCACGTTAAGAATTAGACGCTTTTATTAACGAGGATTCATACTACTGCTAGCACCTAGCACCTAGCACCTAGCACCTTCTTTTTCCTTTCCCCTTACAACTTTACACTTTCCCCTAAGATGTGCATATACGCACAGAAGCTGTTCGTTTTACGCTATTTTCATTATATAAGCCGTCATTTAAGATGTATCTAGTTTCACGATTCTCATGGGAAATGAGTATGTTAAAGAATTCAAAGTCAAGTTATGGCTGGGTGGCCATCTTAGTACACTGGTTAATGGCACTTGGGGTGTTTGGTTTGTTTGGCTTAGGCGTGTATATGGTTGAGCTAACTTATTACGACGCATGGTACAAAGGCTCTTTGGACTTACATAAAAGCGTGGGCATTACCTTAGCTGCATTACTGTTGTTTCGTTTTGGCTGGCGCTTATTAGGCACCCAACCTGAGCCTGTTGCAGGTAGTTCAAAAGCAATGAATCGAGTTGCACACTCAGTCCATAAACTAATTTATTTAGCTTTAATTGTCATTGTGACATCTGGCTATTTAATTTCTACGGCTGATGGCCGTGCAATTGAAGTATTTAATTTATTTGCTGTACCGGCATTACCCGAGTCGGTGGCGAATCAAGAAGATATTGCAGGTAAAATTCACTTTTATGCCGCGTATGGGCTAATAGCTGTGGTTGTTTTACATGCTTTAGGGGCACTAAAACATCATTTTATCGATAAAGATAAAACCTTAATTAGAATGATCAAACCATTGAAGGATGATTAACATGAAAAAATTACTATTAGGCACAGCACTAAGTGCTGCACTTTTCTCAACAGCAAACGCAAATGCAGCTGACTACGTTATTGATACAGACGGTGCGCACGCATTTGTTACATTTAAAATTAAGCACTTAGGTTACAGTTGGTTACATGGTCGTTTTAATACTTTCTCAGGTGATTTTAGCTATGACGATAAAGCGCCTAATGCATCTAAAATCAATGTAACGATTGATACTAAAAGCATCGACTCAAACCATGCTGAGCGTGACAAGCACTTACGCGGTAAAGACTTCTTAAATGTTGATAAATACCCAACCGCAACATTTAAAAGTACCTCAATCAAGTTTGATGAAGACGGTGATGAAGCAGATGTTACTGGTGAATTTACCTTAAATGGTGTGACTAAAACCATTACTTTTGAAATTGACAAAATTGGTGAAGGTAAAGATCCGTGGGGCGGTTACCGTGTTGGTTTTGAAGGTGAAACAAGCCTAAAACTAGCTGACTATGGTATTGACTACAACCTTGGCCCTGCGTCAACGCATGTTGATATTGGTTTATTCATTGAAGGTGTGCGTAAGTAAGCACCGTTAATACGACCGCCAATTCGCATAACTATGTGGGTTGGTAAACTTAAAAGTGCCGCTTAATGAGCGGCACTTTCGTTTCTATCTTTTAACCTCTTTTCTAAAATGGGTTGCAAATTATCCGGTAGCCAGCGAACTAACACATCATGAAAAGCATCTGTATGAGCGATTTTCTCAAGAGCTTCATCTAATAATTTTACCGTTACCTCACCTTGCTTGTTTTTAGTGCAGCCTATATAGCCAATGCTTAACGCCGGAGCTTCAGTAAGTGATAGTTGAGTTAAATCATCTTCAAAGCCCATGGAATGAGCCAAGTAATAATGCTCGCTTGGGTAGCCAAGTAATATATCAATACGCTTTTTTTGTAGCATATAAGTCAAGCTTGCGAGGGTGTCTCTGCCGGGGCGAGAGATAATATTAGCGTCATGACTTTCGTTAATCACTTTGTCGATATTTGCTCCAAAAGAGCGACTCATAGAGACCCCTAAAGCAAGGTTTTCGGCTAGTAATGATTTAAGTGACACAGGTTTTGTTGAGTCTAGCTTAAGTTTTGTTGCTAACTCTTTACGTATTGCAATAGACGGCGACAAACCAACAGTTGATGAATGTTCAGTAAACTGAATATGCTGCTTGCGGTGCTCGCTTTGATATAACGACAGCATACAGTAATTATTTTGTGGGTTTGATAGTTCATGCACAGCACGACTGGCTGGCAATAAAGTGCGTTTAAATGAAACCTCAGGCAGTGCTTTTTCTAATAATTTGATCACACTTTCATCACGACCTGTGCCTTCATATTTATCATGCATGATGTAGTAGGGGGCAAAATCGACCATGATCCACTCAATAGCCTTCGGTTTCTTGGTTGCAGCAACTGGCAGACAAAAAAGTAATAGTAAAATAGACCACACAAAACGCATTTTTACTACCTATTTATGGGCTAAAAATATAAGTGTAGCAGGAATTTAGCTATATGCAGGCTGGTGGTGAAAACTAAAACGCCAGCTTGTTGGCTGGCGTTTATCGGTAGGGTTTAGTTGGCTTTTAACCACTTCACAAATTGGCGTGCATCACTGGCCTTTTGGAAGATGGCATTTTTTAAGCCCTGCGTGTCATTAAAAATTACACGCTGTTTATTTACCGAGATTGATTGCACTGGATGTGCGATCTGGATCAAAGAACCGTTGTATTTATATGACATAATAAAACTCACTCTTTCTTTTGTCAGTGTCTGTAGAGCTTTAAAAGGCATTTAAAAATACAGACCGACATTTGTTGTCTTGCTAACAGTGTTGACTAAGTTTGTGACAGTTTGGTGATGATTTGAAAATTCATCAAAATGTCATTTAGCAAACAAGTTGCAAGTATTTATACGAATATGCGGGAATTACTGGATCAAGGTAAGGGGTTAACCGCGTGGTTTCTAAAAACCAGACAATCAGATTACTGTAAGAATCAATTAAGCGCAAGGTTTATTTTTTAAACATCAAAAATAATCTCTGGATGTTTAACAGAAACAGGCGTATTGTGATTAGGCACAAAATAACAATAAGAAGTATGCTTATGAATTACCTTTTGGTATCAGATATATTCGGTAAAACAGCGCATTTATCGCTGCTTGCTCAGCAGCTTCGCGGTAAAGTGAGTCTTTGTGACCCTTACATGGGGGAAATTCAGCTCCCCATAAATGAGCAGTTTCAATATCAACATTTTATGACTCAATGCGGCCATGACAGTTATTTTGAGCTAGTGCATTTAAAAATGGCTACTATTCGTCAGCCAACCACAGTTATTGCATTTAGTGCAGGTGCTGCCGCTGTGTGGCGTGCCCAAGCAGAATTAAAAAATTCTTTCATTAAAAAAATCATTGCCTTTTATCCATCCCAAGTTAGACATCATCTTGAGCTTGAGGCTAACGTTCCTTGTCGATTTATTTTTCCTCACAGTGAAGAGCATTTTGATATTAAGCCAGTGATTGCTTCATTAAAAAGTAAAGTCAAGGTGAGCTGTGAAATAGCCGACTATGGTCATGGGTTTATGAACCCGCTATCTGAGAATTTTAATCAGCTCGGTTATCAGCAATTTACCGAACAGCTACTAAAAGAGTGTTGTAACTCAGAACTTGTCCCCAACGATTAAAAAACTGGTCTATAGTCATTACTAAACAACAATATAAGTAATAACTATGACGGACCAAGCAAATTACAGCCACTTCTTATCTAACCCGGTTGCTAAACCACCTTGTCGAATGATCAATGCGCAAATGTACGGATTTTTTGTTGCTGGGTGTGAGCAAAAAATGCAGCAGTATGTTGATGCAACTTTAAACCTACTAGCAACCGAATCAACCTCGTTTAATGTGTTAGGGAGCACGTGTTTACTTACCTTCACTGATATCGAAAAAATTTCTTCGTTAACGCCACCGTTTTCAGAGCATGGCTGGATGCAAGAAACTGATATTATTATTTGGCTCCCAGTAGCAAAAATGCTCGATGGAGATATTAGTCACCTATATTGGTATCCGGCATTTATTAGCGTTAATAACATTTATGCTTTGATTAATGGCCGGGAAGCCTGGGGCTACAATAAATACCTCTGTGAATATCAAATGCCTGTGACTGTGAGTGATGCGAGCGCCTTTAGTATTTCTTTAGAATGTTTTGATGTGTTTAACCCAGACTCTAAATTAGCAATGCATGAGCTATTAACCATTGAGCAAACACAGGCAAGTACCAAGGAAAACTTACTCGATAACTTATCCCATTTTTCTAAACACGTTACCGATTTGTTTGATGCGCAAATTAAAGGCATTGATTTATCGCTTCTTAAACAATTGTTAGACGGGTTTATTCATCCGCAGATGGATCAGATTTTGTTTAAACAATTTCCCGATGGCCAAGGAGATAAAGCTGTTTATCAAAGCGTCGTTCACTCACCATCGTTAATCAAAAAAATTCACCAATTAAAACTTTTACACAATGATTTTAGCTTGGATGTAAAAGCTCTTGCGAGCTTTCCTTTGAATGACATGTTTGGCATTGCACTTGGCAAACAAGCGGTTCATTTACCTTTTTACGTCAATATGGACTTTGACCAGCTTGGCGCAACACAATTGTTACCAGCTCAGGGGTAACCATGGAAAAAGAAAAAATCACCATTGTCGGTGGCGGTGTTGCAGCGATGACTGCGGCAGTGTATTTAACCGAGCAAGCTAATTGGCAAAGCCATCGCGAAATTACCGTTTATCAACAGGGTTGGCGACTTGGCGGTAAAGGGGCGAGTGGCCGAAACGCCCATTTTGGACAGCGAATCGAAGAGCATGGTTTACATGTTTGGTTTGGCGCCTACGTGAATAGCTTTCGCACCTTAGAAGGGGTGTATAACTCACTCAATCGACCAGCTAGTTGTTCATTGGCTACTTGGCAGCAGGCATTTAAACCACACAGTTTTATTGCTTTACAAGAGTTTATTGATAACGAATGGCAAACTTGGCCGATAGATTTTCCTACCGTTGAAGGGAACCCCGCTGATGGCAGTCTAGATATAACAGTGTGGGACTTTGTCACCATGACATTAGCATGGCTAAAAAAATGGACCGAAGGCATTGAGCATGTTTGTCAGCAGCAAGATGCTAAAACCATTTTAGTGACTAGAAAATCACGGGATCAATCGTTACTCAAACACATGTATCAAGAAATCAAAGCAGACATTGATACCCATTTAAATGGTGCAAAGCAGTTTATTGATGATATTGAAGCAGGTGCAACTGAAATTGCTTCGAACCCACGAACATTGATAACTCATTTGCTGCAGTTCACCGAAAAGCAGGCCACCCATACAGATAAACAGGCCGATCGACTGGTTATTTGGTATATCGTCAGAAAGTTAAAACGTTGGTTTAAAGACCAAGTTATTGATTTACTCAAAGACAACCCAGAGCTGCGCAGACTTTATATTTGTGCCGATCTTGCGATTGCAATGCTCACAGGACTGATTAAAGACAAAGTATATCGCGACGGTTTTGGTGTCATTAATTGCTACGATTTTCGTCAGTGGCTCGAAAAAAATGGTGCGAATAAAACTTACAGCGTTGATTCAGCGCCAGTGCGAGGCTTTTATGATTTGGTGTTCGCTTACCCTAAAGGTGACTTTAGTAAACCCAATGTTGAAGCAGGCGTTGCCGCCCTTGCTATGTTACGTATAGGTCTTTGCTATAAAGGCGGCGTAATGTGGAAAATGCAAGCAGGCATGGGCGATGTTATTTTCGGACCAATTTATGAACTTTTAAAGCAGCGCGGTGTTAAGTTTAATTTTTTCCATCAGCTAACTAACTTATCTGCTGGGCAAACTGCCCAAGGTGAGCCGCTGGTGAGTGAAATTGAGCTTTGCCAACAGGTGAGTTTAGTTGGCCAAGATTATCAACCGCTCATTGATGTAAAACAGCTGCCATGCTGGCCAAGTGAACCCCTGTATGAGCAAATCAGCCCTGAACAAGCACACTTATTGCAAGAATATCAAATCAATTTAGAGTCATTTTGGAGTAATTGGCCAGAGGTGTACCAAGAACACTTTAGTACCTCATTGCCAACAGTGACGCTTCGCCATGGTATTGATTTTGATACACTGATTTTAGGTGTGCCGGTTGCCTCACTTGAACACGTTGCCTCTGAACTTTTAGCTGTAGATTACGCGCTTTCTCAACAAGCAACAAAAGTGCAAAGTGTGGCGACTCAGGCTTGCCAAGTATGGTTGAATAAAACTGACGCACAACTTGGCTTTACGCAAACTAATGCTGCTCATGAAGGGCCTATTTTAAGTGGCTTTGTAGAGCCGTTTGATACTTGGGCTGCAATGGGCAACTTGCTCGATAAAGAAGATTGGCCAACTGACAACTCACCAGTTAATGTTGCCTATTTTTGCAGTGCGTTTAGCTGCGAAAACTACCCACCTGCCAGTGCACATCAATTCCCAGAGCAAATGAAAGCCGAAGTAAAATTGAATATGCATAATTTGTTTAGCTCAGATATGCGGCCACTTTGGCCTGAAGCCTATACTGATAACAAGTTTGATTGGCAGGTTTTTTACAGTGATCCGCATAGCATTTTACCTGTACTAGAGCAGCAATATTGGCGCGTAAATGTCGATCCCAGTGAGCGCTATGTCCTATCTGTGGTTGATTCGAGTAAATACCGCCTTGCTACAGATGGCAGTCAGTTTGTCAATTTGCGCATCACTGGCGACTGGATAAAAACAGGGGTTAATGCGGGCTGCGTTGAGGCTGCTGTGATGGCCGGTATGCAAACAGCCCGGGCACTATGTGGTTGGCCAAACGAAATCAGCGGAGAGCATGCATTCGAAAAAGGATAGTGTGAGCAAAGTTGTAAATAAGTATGCGTATAAGTCATGAATTTTCATGATTTATATGCGACTTTAATCTATTGTTTGGTCTATACTTACCACTAAATTACAACAATTTAACAAGTTTCCCTCTTTTAAGGTCTAAAAGCCAATGAAGCGTCCTTTTCTTAAAGATCCAAAGTTTATGATGTTGTCGAGCTCAAGCTTGGCGGCATGTGTAATGGCAAGCGCTGTTGCACAAGGAGAAGGAGCTGAGACTGAAAAAGACATGGAAGTTATTAGCGTTTATGCACAAAAGCGTCCGCAAGCAATTGAAGACGTGAGTGTGGCGGTAAGCCAAGTGAATGGCGAAATTTTAAAAGCTCAGCATTTTAAAGATTCAACTGAAATTGGTTTGTTTGCGCCAAACGTTAAAATCACCCAAAACGCCGCAGAAGGGACGCCTCCCGCTGTGAGTATCCGTGGGGTGGGGTTACTTGATTATAATACGGCGAATACCTCACCTGTTGCCATGTATATTGATGGTGTTGCGGTGGGGTCTGCCAATAATCAAATTGTTAACTTGTACGATATTGAACAACTCGATATTTTACGCGGCCCGCAGGGTACCTTGTTTGGTCGTAATTCTACCGGTGGTGCAATACTAATACGCTCAAATCGCCCTGAGTTTGATAGCTATGGCTCGCTAACATTAGGTGTTGCCAATAACAACGCCACCAGCGTCGATGGTGTGTGGAACCAGCAACTCTCAGATTCCAGCGCAATGCGTATTGCTGTTAACTATCAAGACTACGAATATTCAACAAAAAATACCTATGCAGACTCACCAACAGCAGGCATGGAGCAAAAAAATGCACGAGTGTCTTTTTTGTCCGAGTGGGATGACGTTGATCTTTACCTGCAAGCGCATATTGAAGATTGGGATGGTATTGCCCAGCCAGTTGGTAGTATTGGTATTGTCGCGAACCCTTTAACGGGTGAGCTGTGTTCACCAGCAGATGCGGGCTCAACACGCTGTTTTGATAACTTTGGTTTTAATGATGGCAGTGATGATTTTTTTGCTGTGAGTGTCAATAACGACTCACCTCATAAATCTGATGGCTACGGTTTTATCGCCGAAGTGAATTGGCATTTAAACGAGCAAAGTACATTTACCTCACTTTCGAGCTTTAACGATTTAGAAAGAAGCCACGCTTTTAACTGCGATGGCTCGCCAGCTCGTTTGTGCGAAGGAGTATTAGGGCTAGATACCCAACTATTCAGCCAAGAATTCAGGTTATTAAACGAACTTGCTGATTACACACTAACCAGTGGTGTTTATTTTGCCGATGAGACGATTGAGCAAGATAATTTAAATGATATTTTGCGTGATTTCCGGGGTATTTTACCGACAAACTTAACCGCGACCTTTATTTACGATAACGAAATCAAGATGCAAAATTTGGCTGTATTTAGCCAAATTGAAGTGCCTGTCGCAGATAGATGGATGATCACAGCCGGTCTTAGATATGACTATGAGTCACTTGAGTATGACTCAATCGCCACGTTAAATGCGGTGGTTGATGTGAATGACTTAGACGGAGTGCTTGTACCATTTTATCGCGTTACCGATGAGCAATCAGACAATGGCTTTACTGGTCAATTTGCCGTTAATTATCGCTATTCAGATGCAAGCAATCTTTATTATCGTTTTGCTAATGGTAGTAAAAGTGGTGGCTACAACGGCGGCTTTTTGTCATCTGAAGAACAAGCAATCTTAGCAAACTATGGCAAAGAGCGCTTAAATGCCCATGAAATTGGCTTAAAGTCGTTCTGGCCTGGCAAGCAACTTAGAATGAATTGGGCGGCGTTTTATTATGACTATAACGACCAACAACTGTTTATGAATCAAGCCTCAGAAACACCGCAAATGCCCCCAGTGCAATTACTTGAAAATGTTGCTGATTCAACTATTTATGGCCTTGAAACAGAAATCAATTACCAAGCAACTAAGCAATTAGCCATGCTACTTTCAGTTGGCTATATTCCTCATGCTGAGTTTGAAGAATACGTTGACCCACTTGGCAATAGTATTACCGATAACCAACTACCATTTACTTCTAAATGGAATGTATCAGCGGGATTAAAATACGATACCAGCTTGGCGTCATATCCGTTATCGGCCAATATTATTTACGATTATCAGTCTGAGTTTTATTTTGATCAGAACATGAACCCTTATGCCCGCCAAGACGGCTTTAGCATTGTTAATGCGCATCTAAAATATGATGTTGATAATTGGTCATTTACTTTATGGGGCAAAAATTTATTTGATACTGAATACAGTCAGTTAAAGTTCGATTTAAGCTCGTTCTTAGGCATGCTTGAAGACTTTAAAGGGGAAGGGCGTCGCTATGGCTTTGATGTTTCAATGCAATTCTAGTCGTTGCCAACTCCACGATGTTACAGGGGTTTTGTGAATGCGGTTAAAGCTGTATTTAAGCACTCTGCTGTTTTTGGTTTTATTAAGTGTTTCGGCTAATGCACAAGATACGTTTGTCTACACCGACGCCGTGGCTGATCAAAACCTTCATGATGTCGGTGAAGTGTTTACGGCAAATGATAATATGTTTCCGCAATCGGTGGCTGCGATTGATGCTTGGCGAGCCAGCAAAAAATCACAATCTCGAATAAGCTCTGTCGGCGGTAGCTATTGGTTAATTGTTGAAATTGAAAATCTAAGTGATATCGAAGATTTAGTTCTCTACCCGTATAACACCTTGGTTTCGAAAATAGAAAGCCGCATTTACGACATAACAGATCCAACGGCCCCGATACAGCACTTTGTAACCGGCGGGGTCGAGCCAAATCAATTTGCTTTTCACTATGGTAATCGCTTATCTCTTGAAAAAGGTAAGCGCTACACGCTAATCACTTATTTTGAGAGTGACTACTTTTATACTCCCGCAAAGCTGGTATTAACGCCTTATCAAGATTATTTTCAGAACATAACCGTCGAAAATATGATCATGATGCTGTGCTTTGGGGTGGGCATTGCACTTGGTTTATATAACTTATTAATTTACTTGGTTTCCCGTGATGTTACACACCTGTATTACGCATTATTTACTGCATCCTGGGTGTTTGCTTGGAGCCATTTTTTCCATATTTCTGATCAGCTGTTTGGTTACTATAATCCTCATCTTCACTGGCTCGGCTTTGCCCTCACACCATTAACCAATATTCTGTTTTACAACAACTTACTTAAACTCAAAGAGACATTTCCCAAACTGGCGCAATTATCACTGACGGTGGGTATAATCGCCACTTTGGGTATTCCGTTTTGTATTTTATGGCCAAGCTTTGGTTTTTATTGGTCAACGTTAGTAACGGGTGTCGCTTTATGTTTAGGCTTATACATAGGTATTCGCTGTATGCTCATTGGCTTTAAGCCTGCACGCTATTTTGTGCTGGCTTACATTGCCATGATGCTACCGAATATGGTCGGTAATTTAACTAATTTAGGCTTGCTGCCAGCTACCTCCATTAATTTATATTTATTGGGGTTAATAGGCACAGCCATGGACGCCATGTTGCTGGCGTTTGCTGTGGCCGATAAGTTTAGGTTGCTTCACGATGACAACGTAGAGCTCAACAAAAATCTAGAAGAAAAAGTCCATTTAAGAACCTTGGAGCTTGAAGAGCTTGCCTCTGAGCTTCGCGATGCGAATGAAGCTAAAAGCCGTTTCTTAGCGAATATCAGTCATGAGATTCGCACCCCAATGACATCAATTATTGGCTATGCAGATGGCATTATGCTCGGGGACATTAAGCCTCATGAGCGCAACCATGGGATTGGCGTTATTTTGCAAAATAGCCGCCATGTCCTTGGATTAATAAACGATATACTCGATATGTCGAAGATTGAAGCCAACAAGCTAGAAATAGATTTAGTCGAAACAGACTTGTTTGCAACGATTGCCAATATTGAGTCACTTATTGGCAAGCAAATTCGAGATAAGGGCTTAAAGTTCAGTGTTGATTATCAGTTCCCGTTGCCAGACTACCTAATTACCGATCCGAGTCGTTTAAGGCAGATCTTATTAAACTTAACAACCAACGCCCTTAAGTTCACTCAAGTGGGGCGTATAACTTTAACGGTGAGCTGTCATAACGATAAGTTGTCGATAAGCGTAAAAGACACCGGTATTGGCATGACAGACAAAGAGCAACAAGCCTTGTTTAGTGCCTTTTATCAAGCGGATTCAAGTATTTCTAGGCAATATGGTGGCACGGGTCTTGGCCTTAATATTTCAAAGAGCCTTGCGCAGAAATTGGATGGGGATATCAGCGTTAAAAGTAATGTAGGCTCTGGCAGTGAGTTTATTTTCACCATGTCGATTTATACTACAGATAATACACGCTGGCTTAATGATATGAGCGAAGTGAAGCTCGTTGAAACCTCACCGTTTAGTAAGCTTGATGCACCAGAGAACTTAAAGGGCAGAGTATTACTTGCCGAAGACCACCCAGACAACCGACGCTTAATTGCGCGAATATTAGAGCGCATGGGACTAACAGTGACCACCGTTGAAAATGGCAAAGACGCAGTTCAAGCAACCCTCGAAGACAGCTTTGATCTTATTTTACTGGATATTCAAATGCCGATTATGGACGGTCAAGAAGCATTAAAAATGATGCAAGCAACGGGAGTGAGTGCGCCAATCATTGCACTGACAGCGAATACCATGAAGCATGAAATTGCCCGTTATATGAAACAAGGCTTTAATGATTTAATCGCCAAACCAATTGATAGAAACGCGTTTAGCCATAAAATTGCCAGTTACTTAGATTGCGATGAGTTAGCCGATATCAAGTTACCTGAAAAAGAGTTTCAGGCGCTTAAAGATGACTATATAAAAGGTCTTGAAGAACAGTATAGAGAAATGCGCGAGCAATACAAAAAGATGGATATTGATGGCTTAAGCAGAAATGTTCATATGCTTAAAGGCGCTGCGAACATGTTCGAATGTGAAACGCTTTATGTTAAAGCGGTCGCCGTTGATGCCGCGCTTAAAAAAGATACCGTCACGCTCGATACGCAGCTTATTGCCTCCTTATTTTGTGCTATGCAAGACGAGATAACCAAGGTAACGCATTGATTGCTTGAATAGCGGCTATTTCTTTGTAAGCACAGACAAATTAGCTATTTCTTGATATTAATATTATTAAAACACCTTGCTGGGAAGGCATGATGCAGTATCAACATATTTCAGTACCCTCGAATGGCGCGCAAATTACGATTAATAGTAAGGGCCAATGGCATATTCCTGATAATCCGGTTATTGCTTACATTGAAGGCGATGGCGTTGGTCAAGATATCAGCCCGGTGATGCGTGATATTGTTGATGCTGCAGTGAGTCAGGCTTATCAAGGTGATAAACAAATACACTGGATGGAAGTGTTCAATGGCGAAAAAGCAGCTGCGCTTTACGATGGCGACTGGTTCCCGCAAGAAACCCTACATGCGGTTAGGCAGTATAAAATTGCCATAAAAGGGCCGCTAACAACCCCCCTTGGCGGTGGTTTTCGCTCTTTAAATGTGGCCCTTCGTCATGAGATGGATTTATTCGTTAACATGCGGCCTATTCGTAGTTATCCGCATTTACCATCGCCCTTAAAAGAGCCTGAAAAAACCCAAATCACAGTAATACGCGACAGCTCAGAAGACGTTTACTCGGGCATTGAGTGGCAGGCTGGCAGTATCGATAACGAACGTATGCTTGATTTTCTGTGCCAAGAAATGGGGGTCACCCGACTTCGTTTTGATAACCAATGCGGTATTGGTATTAAAAATAGCTCGAAAGAGGCGGCAGAGCGACTAATGCGTTACGCCCTAAACTTTGCCCTCAAAGAGCACAGTGAATCACTGACTGTGGTTCACAAAGGCAATGTACTTAAATTTACCGATGGCGCCTTTAAACGCTGGGCATTTGCCCTTGCTGAGCAAGAGTTTAACGCTGTAGCGCATGAAAATGGTCGTTGGTTAGTGATCAAGCGAGACAATCAAGATGATTTAATCATCAAAGAAGTCATTGCCGATAACATGCTACAACAAGCGCTACTCACCCCAGAGCAATTTGATGTGGTGGTAACAACCAATCAAAACGGCGATTACTTAGCTGATATGCTAACCGCACAAGTTGGTGGGGTAGGTATTATGCCTGCGGCAAACTTAAATAATGAAGTGGCCTTTTTTGAACCGACTCATGGCACATTTAATCGCATAGCCGGGGAAGACAGTGCAAATCCAACAAGCAGTATTTTAAGTGCGGTTATGATGCTACGTTTTATGGGCTGGCACGAAGCGGCGAATAAAATAGAAAAAGCCCTAGAGCAGACGCTTAGCGCAAATGAAATGACGTTTGATTTGGCTAACCTAGTAGCCGGTGCGACGATGCTTAGTTGTAGTGATTTTGCAACAAGCATCATCGCGCGAATAAGTAACTCAAATAATGAACCATATTAAGCGGCATTGGCGCTTTTAACTGCGTAGACACATGGTTTACCTGTTAACTGTGCTGCACGTTGGTAAATGTGCTCTGCACCTGGCTCGTTGCTTGTCATGCCTGTTAATGTATCCATTAACGCAACCACTAAAATAGCTGGTACTTGGCAGCAGTATTCATCTAGCACTGCAGTTGTTGTTTGTGCATCAACATGGCAATGCGGGTGAGTACGTACTGTGCTATATGCTTTTAACAGTGTCTCTGCTTGTAAAACATCATCATCTTGATGTTTGGTTTTACGGCATTGGCAACCAAACTCATCAACCATTGTTGCCAGTGTTTGGTAAATCTCATCGCAGGCTAAATCGCTTTTTTTACAAAGCTGCTGCTCGATGAATGAGTGTAATTGACCATTGATGTAAAGGCCGTCCTGTTGAGTGAATTGCGCTGAAGTTTCCATAATCATTTTCTCTTTGTTTATGTGCTTAACTTCACTCTAGCCCTTCACTCATTATTAATGAAATTGTTGTTTTCAATAACTGATATTGATTTTATCAATATTATACTGTTTTTAACGATCAGCCACGGTACTGGCAAAGGCAAGTAGCTCTCTACGCAGCCACTGATGCGGGTTTGCGTGATGTAGCAAAGGGCTCCATAACATTTTTACTTCAATAGGCACGATTTGAAATGGCACTGGACTTATTACCAAATCAGTGTGTTTTGCTAATAACATGGCTTGGCGACGGGGCAATGTTGCTATGAGTTGAGGTGATTGGCAAAGTAGGCTCGCCACCATGTAATGGCGGGTGAATACGCGAATATTGCGGGTTTGTTCTAGTTGCCATAATGCCTCATCGACCCAGCCTAGTTTTTGGCTGCCTGATTTATTTGTTACTGCCGCTTCTACGCCCCAACCAGCCCGATTCACCCAAATGTGTTCTTGTGCAAGGTAGCCTTCAAGGTTTTGCTGTTGTAAGTAAGGGTTGTCCGGGTGTGTTAAGCAGCAGTAATTGTCGCGCCACACACTGGCTTGGTGGAATGAGCGGGGCAGGCCGTTAAAGCGATTAATGGCAAGGTCGATGGTGCCTTTTTCCATATCTTGAAGGTTAACATCGCTTGGGCTCAAAATATCAAAATTAAGCCCCGGATTTTTTGCAAGCTGTTGGGTGATAAACGGCGCAATCAGGGTTGATTCAAGGTAGTCGTTTGCCATGATCCGAAACGTAATATTCGCGGTGCTCGGGTCGAATACCTCACTTGGCTGAGTAATTTCCTCAGCCATTTTTAACAGTGATTCTATTTCAGGTTTAAGGCTGAGCGCTTTTGCCGTTGGCGTCATTGTGCCAGCGGCTCTCACTAATAATGGATCATCAAACAAATCTCGCAAACGCTTAAGGGCGTTACTCATTGCAGGTTGAGTCAAAGCTAGTTTATTGGCAGCTTTAGACACACTTTGTTCATCAATGAGGACATTTAAATACACCAATAGGTTGAGGTCGACGTGCCTAATATTCATTTGATCAATCTTATTTATTATCTTTATTAATTACCTAAATTAAAGCGCGCTTGCTATTGTGTGTAAACAAGGCGACTAAAATAATCAGCATAAGCGATAAAAATAATGCCACAGCAAAGTTCACATTTGGCTGTTAAATCACACAGCGAACAGTTAAATCAGGTCGTAGCGACTAAGCTTGCCCGTGCGGTGTATGCTGGCTTTGAGGCTATGTTTGCAGAGTTTTTAAATATTACTCTCGGTGCACAAAGTCGTTTTGAACAGCGCCAGTGGCATCAAGTTCAAGGGGCTATGAAATCGCGATTGCAAGTTTACGAAGGGCAAGTCAAAAAGGTAAGCCAAGCGGTAAAAATTATTGCTTATAGCGAAGTAGACGACCCAGCGCTTTGGTTATTAGCCAAAAAAATATACGCAGAAATGGTGCAAAGCCATGAAAATCAGCCCATTGCTCATACGTTTTTTAACTCAACCTTCGGTGCAATTTGGGACTCACGAAAAATTCGCAATGTGCACTTGTTTGTACTGAAAGCACGATATCAACTGGGGCCAAGACCCTTTGATTCACTGGTAAGCCGTATTTCCCTGCAAAATGGCTTTGAAAGTGCGATTAGTAGCTTGATAAAGCGCCATGTGTTTCGGTCACAATACGCTGATTTTACTAATGATGTTGCCATGTTACAGCGCACCTTGATTGCTGGAGCGAAACAGCAGTGCCCACAAGTTTATGAGCTCCTTGCACTCAACGACGGTTATATTGAATACGCGAATTCATTGTTTTTCAGAAATAAGGCGTGTTACATCATAGGCCGCTGTATTGCTAAAAATGGCGATAACATGCCATTTGCGATTGCGCTATTAAACAGTGAAAAAGGTTTGCACATTGATGCTGTGATGATGGGAGCTGATCAACTCAGCTTGTTGTTTGGCTTTGCGCGTACTTATTTTATGGTCGACACTGACCAACCCGCCCGATATGTTGATTACCTCAGTGTTTTAATGCCTCATAAGCAACGTTTTGAGCTGTTTAATGCCATAGGCTTTATCAAACACGCGAAAACCGAGTTTTATCGTTATAAAGTTGATACCACCCGTAATAGCCCCGTTGACGATAAATACACACTTGCGCCGGGTACGCCGGGCATGGTGATGCTGGTATTTACCACCCCAGGCTCAGATTATGTGTACAAGGTAATAAAGGATAAATTTAGTGCGCCAAAAACGGCCACCAAACAACAAGTAATGGCTAAGTACGACTTTGTTAAACAAGCCGACCGAGTAGGACGGCTAGTTGATACCCACGAATTTCGTTATTTAGCGTTTGATTTAAGCCGATTTAGTGATGAGCTTATACAAACAATGCAGCAGCAAATTGGCGATAGCTTAGTGATCTCGGGGAATGCACTTATTTTGCGCCATGTTTATGTAGAGCGAAAAATGACGCCGCTTAATTTATACATCAACGACTGTGATGAGCGAAAACTGCAGCAAGTAATGGTTGATTACGGTAAAGCGATAAAAGAGCTTGCGGGGGCTAATATTTTCCCCGGTGATATGCTGATGAAAAACTTTGGTGTAACCCGTTGGGGAAGAGTAGTGTTCTACGACTACGATGAGATTTGCCCGATGACAGAGTGTCAATTTAGAGAACTGCCAAAAACCGATGACTCATTGGATGAACTCAGTAGCGAAAGCTACTTTGATATTGCCGAAAACGACGTATTTCCGAGTCAGTTTAAAGTATTTTTTAGCGCCAATAAGCGAGCGTTTGAGCATTTCAATGCTGCACATCAAGATATTTTCACTGCCACGATGTGGCAGCAATTACAAACTGCCATAAACGATGGGCAATTGCTTGATGTTTATCCTTATAAGCAGTCTTGGCGCTTTTCGTCGATGAGAGCTCAAATGAAAAAATCTCAACCTATAACTGTTTAATAGGAACATAGTGTTAGCGTATGCTATTGAAAAATTGCTAAGGAACGCACTATGAAAAACACACTGTTATTATCGAGTTTATTTATTTCGTCTATGGTAAGCGCCAATCCGTTATTAGGTAGCTGGCAATTTGTTGAAGGCAAATATGCAACCAATGACGGCTATGTGACGGCAAAAGCGCCAGAAATAACCTCAGTTAAACTGATTACACCCAGTCATTTTAGCTATATCACCCAAAAGCAAGGCAACTTTCATTATGCTGGTGGCGGCAAATATGTTTTGCAAGACCAGCAATTTATCGAAACTTTTTCCTATGGTAATGTACCTTCACTACTTGGTAAGACCATGGCATTTGATTACAAAATAGAAGGTGACTTGTGGCACCACACCTTGTATGAAAATGGCAAATTAGTCGAAGCTGAGATCTGGCAACGAATTAAATAGAAGGTGATATGCGTTATATTAAGCACGAAGACTCAGAGTTACATTTTGCGCAAACAGATAAACCAGCCCTAAAAGATAACGAAGTTCTTATTGCTGTTGCAGCAATCGGCGTTAATCGGGCAGATTGTTTACAGCGACAGGGCAAATATCCTGCGCCCAAAGGTGACAGTGAAATTCTAGGGTTAGAATGCGCCGGTACCATTGTTGAGCAAGGCAGTGCAGTATCGGGAGATTGGCTTAATAAACGCGTTTTTGCCTTGTGTGCGGGCGGTGCTTACAGCGAGTATGTTGCCGTTGATGCTGCGCAAGTGATGCCGTTACCAGATGAAATGACAATGGCAGAGGGCGCTGCTATCAGTGAAGTATACTTAACGGCTTTCTCTGCCTTATTTCAATTTGGTCAGCTCAAAGCGGGGCAAACGGCACTGATCCATGCGGGAGCTAGTGGTGTCGGAGGGGCGGCAATTCAAATGGCAAAACGCGCGGGTGCTCAAGTAGTGATAACCGCAGGCAGCGATGAAAAGTGTGAGCATGCCAAACAGCTTGGTGCAGACCACACCATTAATTATAAAACCACCGACTTTGTAGAGTATTTCAAAGCCAATAATTTACAGGCTAATACCATTGTTGATCCTGTCTCAGGAAGCTATTTAAATAAAAATGCTGCCGTTGCAGCAATGGATTGCCAAATTGTGATGTTAGCCTTTTTAGATGCGCGCTTTGCTGAGGTTGACTTTGCAAGGTTGCTTAGTAAGCGCATATCATTTCATGCATCAACTCTACGTAATCGTTCAATTGAGTTTAAACGTGATTTAAAAGAGCAGTTTATTTCGCGCTTTTATGATGACTTGGCCAACGGGCTGTTCGATTGCAATATCTATAAAACCTTAAATTGGCAAGAAGCGAATGAGGCGCACCGTATTTTAGATAACAACGAAAATTCGGGAAAAGTGGTGATGTTAGTTGAATAACATCAATTTGCCCATATTATTGGTTTTATTAGTAGTTAAAAGTAAAGGTTAATATGAACCCTATTATTGCAATGCTCAAAGAGCACAATGTAAGTGACGAGAAAGTGCGTGAGCTGTTTCAAGCGTTTATGGAAAACCCAATGATGGCAATGGGTCTGGTCCAACAGTTAGGTATCCCACCAGAAAAGCTTCAACAATTGATGGCATTAGTGATGACGCAGCCACACCTTATTAAAGAAGCGGCTGAATCAGTTGGCATCAGTGATGATGAAGTTGAACAAGCCAAAGCGCAGTTCAAAAATCAGCAGTCATAAAATTTAATGATTCGAATTGAAAAAAGGTTAGCTATTTGGCTAACCTTTTTTGTTGGTATTATTGATACGAAAACACGTCGTCTAGTTTCTTATCAAACAACTGTGCAATCTTAAAAGCCACCTCAAGAGAGGGGGAATATTTACCTTTTTCAATCGCTACTATAGTTTGCCTTGAAACACCAACAGCCTCTGCTAATGCTTGCTGAGTCATTTCATTGTGATGAAATCGAAGTTCTCGAATGGTATTACTGAGCTGTTTTGTCATTTAGCTGTCTCTTCGATATAAATACGCTTTGCTAGCAATAGTAATAATTTCACTCACTAAAAAACCAATAATAAGAAAGTGCATAATATTATATAGATCAGAGACCTCAGGTAACAGCATACGTCCAGACACACGCTCAATTTGCGTTGTTAAAAATACACACATTAAGATAATTGCAGAGCAAAACCAGTGACCAAGCTTGGTGCTTTTTAGCTCGATGAGCTTGTCGCGCTCATCATCTCCTAAGTCTGCTTCTTTGTGTTTAATACCAGCAAGCACAGATTGCATAATGATCTCTAAGATCACCGCAACTACAACAACCTTATACAAATAAGACACCATGGCCTCTTGGCTTAGAGCCCCCGCGGCTTGTAGTGAATTAATACCTAACAGGTAATAGCTTAAAAGGCCTATGGTTACCACCAAGGTGCCCCAAATTGTCATTTCTTTGTAGCTCATTTTATATCATCCAATGTAAAAAATATTTGACTTGGTGTTAAGTAAACTACTCATTAAGTGTGGTGTCAAATATTTTTAACATCATGTATGGTATTTTTATCATTGACGTATTTCGTTACATTTAGTTGAGAACTAATTTGTACCGCACAGGCTCTTATGAAAACAAACAACAAATAAGGAACGAATATGAACTGGCTTTTGAAGGTGTGGAAAAATAACCGCTCTTTGATTTTATTCATCTGTTTGATGAGTGTGTTTAGAAGTGCGGTGGCTGATTGGTATGAAGTGCCAACAGGTTCAATGAATCCGACCATCGTTGAAGGGGACCGAATTTTAACGGATAAAATGGCTTATGATCTGCGAGTGCCATTTAGTCATATTTCGCTAATGCGTACTGATGAGCCAAAAGCCGGTGATATCATTGTATTTGACTCTAAAGCTGCAAATAATCGCTTAATAAAGCGTGTTATTGGCGTGCCGGGCGATACAGTGACTTTAGTCGATAACAAATTAATCATTAACGGTAAAGCACTTGATTACGCATTAACTGATGATAAGCAAGAGCAGCAGATACTCACTGAAAACCTTGCAGGTGTTCAGCACGCTATTCAGGTATCAAAAACGCCCTCGGTGATGCAGCATTTTGCACCTGTCGTTATTCCCAAAGATATGTATCTAGCGATGGGCGATAACCGTGATAATAGTGCAGACTCACGAGTGATTGGTTTAGTGCCTCGCAGTGAGTTATTAGGCAAAGCTAAAAGAGTCATAGTGTCACTTGATTATGATGATTATTACTTACCTCGAAAAGAGCGACTCTTGCATGATTTGTACTTAGCTCCCTAGATAAAAATCGTACAAAAATTGGCAATTTATAATTTTGTGTTTCAATATTAACGACATAAAAATAATAAGCCAAAAGGTAAAGTATGATAAATGATAAGTTTACTAGATTAATTCGATATTATTTGTTACTCGTCTTTTTGATTAGCCTAGTTGCATGTGGTTCGAGCTCAAAAAACGAATCTACAAAAGTTGATGACACTAACAGCTCAACACCGGATACAGGTGTTGAGCTTGTCGATAACAGTGGTAGTGCTGACTATAAAATTATTATTTATGGCAATAGCCATAGTGCTAGATTAGGGGATTTGCTTGAACAGCTTATTTCCAGTGAGTTAACCAACGCTCAAGTTTCAACTCTTACCGTCAGTGGTCGTTTTTTAGATGAAATAGTGAACACTTCGGGCAATATTGAAAAGCTACAGCAAGCCAATTGGAGCCATGCTATTTTTCAAGGTCAAAAGTATTCTCAGTCTGGCTCTGTGAATTACTCTACAAGTGAGGCTGAGCGATTAATTGCCAGTGCAAAAGAGCTGGAAATTACACCTATTTTGTTTCCAGAGCATCCACAGCAAGGTGACAGCAAAGAAGGGGAGCTTGTCTATCAATTGCATTTGTCGATTAGCGAAAAAGAGGCAAGCTGTGTAGCACCAATCGGCTTAGTTTGGGACAAAGCAATCGCCGCATTACCGGAGCTTAATTTTTACAGTGCAGATGGAAATCATGCTTCAGATGCAGGGCACTTACTGACCGCGATGACTTTTTATGAAGTTATAACAGGTGAGCTTGCAGATACCCTAGCTTACAATGCCGCTTTTGCGATTACCGAACAACAACACCAGCAGTTTGGGCAAATAATTACTCAAGTACTGACTGAGTATCCTGCATGCCCAAGCTCATAAGCTAACAACATTAATCTAAAGCATTCATTAAATACAAAAAAACCGTTGTGTCTGAAACACAACGGTTCTTTATATTAACTAGCAATTGTGTAATTACATTACACGCATGCCAGGCTCTGAGCCTTCATCTGGATTAAGAATATAAATTTCTTTACCGCCAGGGCCTGCTGCTAATACCATGCCTTCAGACATACCAAAACGCATCTTACGAGGCTTAAGGTTCGCGACCATTACCGTTAGCTTGCCTTCGATGTCTTCTGGTGCATACGCCGATTTAATGCCTGCGAATACTTGGCGCGTTTCGCCACCTAAATCTAAAGTTAGTTTTAATAACTTATCTGCGCCTTCAACGTGTTCTGCTTTAGCAATTTTTGCTACGCGTAAATCAACTTTCGCAAAATCATCAAATTCGATTTCTGGGCTAATAGGTTCTTTTGCTAGTGGGCTGTTTGGATCAATCTTGTCTTTTTCAGCAACTAGACTTTCTTTTGACTCTTCAATCATTTTGTTTACTTTATCCATTTCAACACGTTGCATTAACGGTTTGAACTTATTAATTGCGTGACCAACAAGCGCTGTTTGCGCGCCTTGCCATGTTAAACCGTCGTTTAAGAAGGCTTCAACGTTTGCTGCCATACCTGGCAGAACAGGTTTTAAGTAAGTGATAAGTACACGGAACATATTCAAACCAAGTGAGCAAACATCGTGTGCTTCTTGTTGTTTTGTTTCGTCTTTAATTAACACCCACGGCGCTTTAGCATCAATGAATTGGTTTGCTTTATCAGCAAGGGCCATGATTTCACGAATTGCACGGCTGTAATCACGGTTTTCGTAGTGGTTTGCGATGCTTGCAGCAGCTGCTTGGAACTCACCTAATAGCGCTTCGTCCATTACGGTGTCGCTAAGCTTGCCGTCAAACTTCTTGGTGATGAAGCTTGCACAACGACTTGCGATATTAACCACTTTACCTACTAAGTCTGAGTTTACACGTAGTGCAAAGTCTTCAAGGTTTAAATCAAGGTCAGTGATGCCGTTGTTTAGTTTTGCTGCGTAGTAATAACGAAGATATTCAGGATCTAGGTTATCAAGGTAAGTACGTGCCTTAACAAAAGTGCCTTTTGATTTAGACATCTTCGCGCCATTCACAGTTACAAAACCGTGGGCAAATACATTTGTTGGCTTTCTGAATTTTGCGCCATCTAACATTGCAGGCCAGAATAAGCTGTGGAAATAGATGATATCTTTACCAATGAAGTGGTAAAGCTCTGCATCTGAGTCTTCGCGCCAGAATGCATCAAAATCAATCCCTTTTTTATCACACAGGTTTTTAAAGCTTGCCATGTAGCCGATTGGTGCATCGAGCCACACGTAGAAATATTTACCCGGTGCACCAGGGATTTCAAAACCAAAGTAAGGTGCGTCACGGCTGATATCCCACTGCTGTAGGCCATCTGCAAACCATTCATCAAGCTTGTTCGCCATTTCTTGTTGAATCGTACCTGAGTGTAACCACTCTTTAAGCATGTCTTCAAAAGCAGGTAGGTCGAAGAAGTAATGCTCAGAATCTTTTAAGATTGGCTCAGCACCCGACATAACAGAGCGTGGGTTGATAAGCTCAGTTGGGCTGTAAGTTGCACCGCAAGAATCACAGCTGTCACCGTTTTGATCTTCAGACTTACACGTTGGGCAAGTACCTGTTACAAAGCGATCTGGTAAGAAGATACCTTTCTCTGGGTCGAAAAGTTGAGAAATAGTGTGCTTTTTAATGTGACCCGCTTCATTTAAACGGTTGTAGATTAGCTCGCTGAAATAGCGGTTTTCTTCACTGTGCGTGCTGTGATAGTTATCAAACTCAATATTGAAATCAGCAAAGTCACGTTGACGTTCAACACTCACGTTTTTAACCATCTCTTCTGGCGTGATCCCTTGCTTTTGCGCATTAAGCATAATTGGTGTGCCGTGAGCATCATCCGCGCAAACGTAGTAGGTTTCATGACCTTGTTGTTTTTGGAAACGCGCCCAAATATCAGTTTGGATATATTCTAGTAAATGACCTAAGTGAGTCGGGCCATTGGCATAAGGTAATGCGCTAGTAATCAGGATCTTTCGCTGTGCCATAATCATTCCGAATTGAGATTAGTTCAATGCAAATATGCTCGAATATCATTATTTAATTCATTGTGAGTTGCTTATATACAACCTAAAGCAATGATATTATCTAATTGTCTGGTTTTAATGCCATGAATGTTACATAATTCCGCAGCACTTTTCATCAAAGAAACGCTAATTTATTGCTATGTTTGGACTGTCAAAACTATTCTCAAGTAAATCGGCTGAAAAAGCACCTATCATTGCTGCCTTAGCCGCCTACCGTAGTAGCGCATTTGCCATTGGCATTGAGCAAGACTGGCTCGAAGAGCTTAATCAAAACAGCGATAAAAGCTGGCAGGTAAAACTTAGCCTACCTTTTGCTGGCTGTGGCGAAATCAACGAGATTGAAAAATTTGTCGCTGATAAACTATCAGTGCCTGTGTCAATTAGCGCTAAAGTGAAATTACCTAGCACATATAGTTTTAAGCAAATTAAACATATTGTGCTCGTTGCATCAGGCAAAGGTGGTGTTGGAAAGTCAACCACCGCGGTGAATCTTGCCTCAGCTTTAGAGCAAGAGGGTGCCCAAGTGGGTATTCTCGATGCCGATATTTATGGTCCTTCTATTCCGCTGCTTCTTGGCCTACAAGGTGCTGAGCCGAAAGCAGCCGATGATAAAAACTTACTTCCTTTTGAAGCGCACAACCTCAAAGCGCAGTCGTTCGGCTTTTTAGTACCTAGCGATGATGCAACCGTTTGGCGCGGACCAATGGCATCGGGAGCGCTTAATCAGTTAATGAACGAAACCGCCTGGGGTGAGCTTGATTACCTAATTGTTGATATGCCTCCAGGCACCGGTGACATTCAATTAACCATGAGCCAAAAAGTACCAGCAAGTGGCGCTGTGATCATTACCACGCCTCAAGATTTGGCCTTAGCCGATGCACAAAAGGGCATTGCTATGTTCAATAAAGTGAACGTGCCTGTGCTTGGTTTAATTGAAAACATGAGTTATTTCTTGTGTGGACATTGTGGTGAGCCCAATCATGTATTTGGTAAAGATGGCGCTGTGACATTAGCGCATCGTCATGGCGTGCCTGTGCTTGCTAATATTCCGCTGGCTATTGAAATTCGCGAAAGCTCAGAGCAGGGCGACTTAATTGCCAAAGACAACGCGGCTCAAATAAGTGAAACATACAAAACCGCTGCCCGTGTGCTTGCTAGTAGCTTGTATTACCAACAGGCGCAGTCAAGTTCTGTTGAAATCATCATTACCGAAGACTGATCGCAGCAAATATTTTTACAGCGAGACTTTTTCAATTAATAAAGTTGTTATTAGTGAATTTGTCTTGCTGTGAGGGTACTTCCTCATTTTTTGTTCACGTATTGCCTTGTTAATCACTTAGACTAAAAACAATTTCGCAGTAAATGTTAATATTTTATTGACGTTTTAGTAACCGTGTCATACTCTAATGAAAGCGCTTACATTAAAAGGGCTTTTTATTTGACCTTCAATGTAAGCGCTTACAATTGACTGATTAAAACTATACTCTATATATATCAGTTGAGTACTAACAAACACATAATGTTAGGGTTCAATGCAATGAACAAATTCAAAACACACTTAACACAACTAGCAATGGCGCTTTCTGTAGCGACTTTAGCTGGCTGCGGTGGCTCTGCCACAGATACAAAAATAGACACTGTCGATCCAACTGAACCAGTTTCAGATTGGGTGATGGTTTGGGAAGATAACTTTGACGGCGATGCCATTGATGACAACAAATGGAATTTCGAAATAGACTGTGCGGGTGGCGGTAATAACGAAAAACAATGTTATACCGACAGTGAAGAAAACGCTTTCGTTGCAGACGGTATTCTTAATATTGTTGCATTACCTGCAGAAGAGGGTGCAGCAAAACCATATACATCTGCACGTATCAATACTCGCTATAAAGCTGATTTTAAATATGGTCGCTTTGAAGTACGCGCAAAGCTACCTAGTGGGCAAGGCTCTTGGCCTGCGTTTTGGATGATGCCAACCGACGAAGTATACGGTGAATGGCCTCGTTCTGGTGAAATCGACATTGTTGAGTCGGTGAACCTAAAAGTCGAAAATGATGATGGTCTAGAGTCAAATATCTACGGCACATTACATTATGGTCAAGCATGGCCAAATAATGATAGTAGTGGCAAAGCCTATACCTTCGCGCAAGATTCTAATCCTGCTGATGATTTCCATACTTATGCTATTGAATGGCAAGAGGGTGAAATTCGTTGGTACGTAGATGACTATTTATATGCAACACAGCGCCAATCAGAATTACTTTATAACGCTGACGGTGAGGCACTGGCTCTTAAACATAAGGGTTGGTACACAGAGTACTTTGATCAAACAACTGGTGAGTTAACAACTTTCTGGGATGCAGCGCCATATAACCAAGAGTTTTATTTAATCTTAAACTTTGCTGTTGGCGGTGATTGGCCTGAAAATGTTAATGCCCTTGGTATTGATGCTACTGCATTCGAAAATGGTCAAACTTTTGAAGTTGACTATGTACGTGTTTATGAATGTGCTCAAGACCCAGACACAGGTAAAGGCTGTGAAACAGTTCGCCCAGGTTATGACAATTTAGAAGATGCACTTGTGCAAGGCGCAGCTCCTGCTCCAACACCACCAAGTGATGGCACTGTAACACCGCTTACTATCTTTGATAGCAGCTTTAACCCTAACTGGCCTGCATGGGACTGTTGTGGTGGCACAACGCCAGGGTTAGTTGAAGATGCAGACCGTGGTAATGTAGTTGAATTTAGTGTGGGTGCAGAGCCTACAGTAAATGGCTTTATTAGCCGTGATGCCTTTATTACCGATGAAAACGGTGAAGCGTCACCTTATGATGCAAGTGCAATGTTAGAAGACGGCTATGTAACTTTTGATATGCAAGTGACTTCGCTGCCCGCTACACCAGATGCACCTTGGTTATTTAAAATCGAAAGTGATGAAGGCGCGACAGCCGTTGAGCTCAACCTAAGTGATAGTACTGAAGGTGTTAGCCCAGTTGCTGGTGAATGGCAAACATATACCTTCCCACTGCAAACATTAGCTGACGCAGGTTTAAATGTATCGCTAATTGATGTGATCATGATTTTCCCTGCATGGGGTCAAGGTGAGGGTGCTGTTTACCGTGTTGATAATGTTGAAATTACCAATGGCGGCACAACAACATTACCTTCATTAACTTTATTCACTGATGAAACTAATCTTGATTGGCCGCTATGGGATTGTTGTGGTGGTTCAACACCTGTTGAAGTAGTCGACGACGAAGAACATGGTGTTACTGCAGAGTTCTCTATTGGTGCAACTCCTACGGTAATGGGCTTTATTAACCGTACTTCATCAGGTGGTAGTGGTACGCAGTTTGATGCATCAGCATTGGTTGATGATGGCATGCTGCAGTTTGAGATGAAGATCACCTCTTTATCATCAACACCAGATGCGCCTTGGCTATTAAAAGTTGAGTCTAATGAAGGTGCAACAGCAGTAGAAGTTAACCTTAACACAAGCTCAGAAGGAGTTGACCCTGTTGCTGGTGAATGGCAAACATACACGTTCCCAATCAGTACTTTATTAAACGCAGGTTTAGATGTAAGTGCTATTGATGTAATCATGATTTTCCCTGCATGGGGTCAAGGTGAAGGTGCAGTTTACCGTGTCGACAATGCTCGCATTTATGCACCAGAGCAAGAAGCAGCTGCGTCAGAACTTACGCTGTTTGCCGAAAACGTGGCAGATCAGTGGAGCATTTGGGATTGTTGTGCTGGTAGCACGCCAACAGTCGAAACTGACGATGAAACTCATGGCTCTGTGGCAGAATTTCAAATTGGTTCTACCGCTACGGTAATGGGCTTTTTAGCTGATGATGGCGTGAGCTTTGATGCATCGCACTTATTATCTGAAGGTGTGGTTCGTTTTGAAATGAAGATTGTTTCAAACGCCAGCGACCAAGATGCTCAGTGGTTATTCAAGATTGAATCAAACGATGCAGGTCAAGCTGTGGAGCTTGCATTAAGTGCAAGTCAAGAAGGTGTCGAGCCGGTGGTTGGTGAGTGGCAAACGTATACTTATACACTTGCTGACTTACTAAGTGCAGGTCTTGATATTAGTGCAATCGACGTTGTTATGGTGTTCCCGTCATGGGGGATGGGTGAAGGTGCGGTTTACCGTATTGATAATGCAGTTATTGCAAACCCGTAATTAACATTGGCAACAAGTGATGGGTGCTGATTACAGCACCCAGTATCCATGACAACATATGCAAAAGCAGGTATATCATGAAAAGCACAAAATTTATTAAAACACCTCTTGCAGCGTCAGTTGCGATGATTTTAACCGCAGGGCTAGGCACTATGTCTGCTTATGCACAGGATGAGCAAGAGAAAGCTGATAACGATATTGAAGTTATCGAAATTAAAGGTATTCGTGGCAGTATGATCCGCGCCATGGATATGAAACGTGATGCAACAGGTGTTGTTGATGCGATTTCAGCAGAAGAGATGGGTAAATTCCCAGATACTAACTTAGCTGAATCATTACAGCGTATTACCGGTGTATCAGTGAGCCGTTCAAACGGCGAAGGTAGCGAAATTACGGTACGTGGTTTTGGCCCTGAGTTTAACCTAGTAATGTTGAATGGCCGTCAAATGCCAGGCACAGGTTATACGCGTTCATACGCCCTTGAGAATATTGCCGCTGATGGTGTAAGTGCACTTGAAGTAGCAAAATCAGGTCAAGCTGATGTACCAAGTGGTGGTCTAGGTGCTACTGTAAATATTATTACAACTCGCCCATTAAATAGCCCAGGCGAAAAGTTTAGCTCGTCTATTAAAGCTATTCATGACTCGTCAAATGAAAAAGGTGATGATGTAACGCCAGAGTTTTCAGCGATGTACAGCAATACCTATGCTGATGATACATTTGGTTTTGCGGCATCATTCTCTCATCAAGAACGTGATTTTCAACAGCAAAGTGCCAATATTCAAGGTTGGCAAGCAAATGTTGATTTACCAACCCTTGATGAAGGTGACTACATTGACCCACGTGCAGTAGATAGCGAAGGCAACCGTGTCGGTAATCATTTCTTCCCGAAAGACATGAACTACAGTATTGCTGATGTTGAACGTGAGCGTACTAATGGCCAAGTAACTTTGCAGTACTCGCCAATTGAAAGCTTTACTGCAACGGTTGATTACACAGCAAGTCGTGCAATCACCGGTGTTGAAACTGCAGGTTGGGGTATTTGGAATGAGTTTGGCAGTAACATCAATAGTTATGAGCTTGATGAAAATGGTACAGCGCTTTATGCCGATATAAGTGGTAATGATGGTTCATTTACAGCAAGCCGCGCCACTACAGAAGTTAAAGCACGTTCAATTGGTTTAAACCTAGAATGGCAAATCAATGACCAGTGGGAAGTTGAGTTCGATTATCATGATTCGAAAAACGAAACAGATAACGGCGCAGATGATGGCTTAGGTTCTGATGGTCAAATCATTCTTGGCTCTGACCAGTTACAGAGCAAAGTATATGACTATCGCACTGGTGAGGTTCCGCATGCCTACGTTAATTGGAACAATGGCTCAACAGTGCTAGATCCAAGTGAGATAGATTCGAACTTCAGTCAGTTTATTTACTCGCCAGGTGAGTCTAATGTTGAGCAAGCTCAGCTTCATGCAACCTGGTTCAATGAAAGCTTTGAAATTCCACTTGTTAAAGTAAAATTCGGTGCAGCAAATACTAAACAAACTATGGGTGGTTTTACTGCTTGGAGTGGCCTGCGTGGCGGCCCTGGTTTTAATCCATCATTCACCGAAATTTTCCCTGATGGTATGTTCACTTATAATGATACTGGCGACATGCTAGATCAGTTTGCTGGTGGTGGTAGTGCCCTTGAACCAAATTACTATTACACCTATAGCTTTGAAGAAGCGTTAGCCCGTCAACTTGCTTATTTAAACGAAGATTTATTAGGCGATAATCAATATTCAATTGACCCATTCTTTGATGGTATCGACAGTGAAAGCTACGTAGAAGAAAAAACACAAAGCTTCTATGTGAATAGCTTGTGGGAATTTGAATTGTCTGATTACTTTGTTCAAATCAACGCAGGTCTTCGTTATGAAGAAACTGATGTGACCAGTACGGTTCGTCAACGTGTTGAAAGCCAAGTTAACTGGGTGAGTGCATCTGAGTGGATCATGCAGTACGAAACTGGCGGTACAGATAACTTTTACCAAGAAGAAGGTAACTACGATATCTGGTTACCAAATATCGACGTAAAAGTTGAAATTACAGACGAGCTTGTTGGTCGTGTTTCGTGGGGTAAAACCATGGCACGTGCGCCGCTGGGTAATTTGGCTGGTGGCCGAAGCTTGACGGGTAGCCCGAAACCAGGTTCGCGTACAGGTAGCCAAGGCAATACTAATCTGTTGCCATTTGAATCAACTAACCTCGATTTATCACTTGAGTACTACTACGGTGAAGGTAGCTACGCGTCGGTTGGTTACTTCAAAAAAGACGTAGATAACTTTATTCAAACGCAAATCACTGAAACAACCATTGAAGGTTTATACGATATCTTAAATGGTCCTCGTTACCTTGAAGCTGTTGCATCTGTAGAAGCACGTGGCGAGCAGGCAACGAGTGACGCTGTGTTCAATGAAATGCTGGCATTAGGTTATGGTAATGCGGATGGTGCCATTGAGCCAACGAGTTCAGATCCACTGATGGTATGGAACATTTCTCAGCCACAAAATACTGATAGCAAATCAGTTGATGGCTTTGAACTTGCTGTTCAACACTTATTTGGTGAAAGTGGCTTTGGTTTAGGGGTTAATGCTACGTTTGTTGATGGTGATGTTGAATTTGATGTAGCAAGTTTGACTCAACAAGCTCCTTTATCTGGCTTAAGTGATTCAGCTAACTTCCAAGCTTTTTACGATAAAGACGGCTTATCAGTAAAAGTAACCTACGCATGGCGTGACTCTTACTTAATTGGTGTTGGTCAAGCGCAAGGCTCGTCTGATGCTCCGCCACAGTTTGGCGATACCTACGGTCAATGGGACTTAAGTGTTAACTACGACATCAACGAAAACATGACTGTTTTCTTTGAAGGTATAAACCTTAATAACGAAACTGAGCGTGGCTACGGTCGTTACGAAGAGCAGTTCTTATTTGCTCGTCAATACGGACCTCGTTACACAATTGGTGCCCGTTATAGCTTTTAATATGTGATCCCGATGGAACAAAAGCCGCTCAATGAGCGGCTTTTTTTATTTTAATCTGATAATTAAGACGTTTTTAAAGAGGCTTCTTGCGATAAAGTAAGTAGCCCAAAAAATAGCAAAAAATAGCAATACCAGGATTAATTAATAAATTAGGCATGAACACAATATCGGTTTCACCAAAACAGTAGAAGTAAAAGGCAATAGTGAGTAATGAAGGTAGCGGGAAAAAGAAAGTTTCGTTAGCAACTAAGCCCACTACCGACCAGCTAGTTAATAGTAGTGAACCGACAAAAACGAGAAAGCCATGCCATAAATCGTGCTTTTTAGCATAGTGTTTGGCTATTAAAATTGCGACAACGCATGCTGGCAATGTTATTACGGATAAAATAACGTAATCCATAACAACTTATCCTCATTCTCCTTGTAATCGCGTAATTAAAACAAAACCCAGTACTTTAGATAAATCAGAAAACACTGATCTTATTAGCTGAGATGGCTTATCTTATTTTGTTGAGAATTATTTGCGCAACACGCTGTTGATTTGTGTAATATATGTCACACTATATCCACCCCATTTGGCTTTACTGATACACACTCGACTTTTGTTGTGTTTCAACTAGAGCTTAGCGTGTTTTTTCAGCTTAAAATCATATGTTTAAGTTGTATTAGGTAGAATAATAAATGAGATTATCAGATACCCATATTCAGCAGTTTATTGACGAAGGCCGCATTGTTATTGAGCCAACACCGAGCAAAGAAATGATTTCAGGTGTTACGGTGGACTTGCGTTTGGGCAACAAGTTTAGAGTTTTCCAAGATCATACCGCAGCCTATGTTGACTTAAGTGGTCCAAAAGATCAGCTTAACAAGGCGATGGAATCAATCATGAGTGATGAGATTGTGCTTGCTGAAGAAGAAGCATTTTTCCTCCACCCAGGTGAACTGGCACTGGCTATCACCCATGAAAAAGTCACATTACCAGCAGATATTGTTGGTTGGTTAGATGGTCGTTCATCTTTAGCACGTCTTGGTTTGATGGTTCATGTTACAGCACATCGTATTGATCCGGGTTGGTCTGGTAATATCGTGTTAGAGTTTTATAACTCAGGCAAATTGCCACTGGCGCTTCGCCCAATGATGAAAATTGGTGCTATGAGCTTTGAAACCATGACAAGCCCTGCAGAAAACCCATACAACGTTCGTAAAGACGCAAAATATAAAGATCAAAATTCGGCGGTTGCAAGTCGTATCAGTGATGATAATAAATAACTCCAGTTTGTGTGGCTTTCGGGCCACATAACATTTTGTTACTGAACTTTTTACCTAATTAAAGCCTGCATAATTGGCAATTTAAGCGTATTCCTCCCATACTTTTAGCTGGTGTTAAAAGCACGGAGCTAAAATGCACATTGTTGGCAAGCAAGTTAATTGGATTATCACAAAGCTGCTCATAATATTGTGTTGTGTATTTATACACTGCACCAGCGTTTTTGCTGCTGAGGATGACTTATCGGTTTGGTTGCTTGATTCAGAACAACCACTTGCCAAACTTAGCCAATCTCTTGAAGTATCGTTACAAAACGCAGAAAAACTAAACGCGCTTGAAACAAGCTCAGTCCGTCTTACAGCTAAAACGTCCCACTGGTTAGTCATTGATTTATACCAACTACCTGACAATAAAAACTATGTTGTTTTTCTTGGCGAACCCAATTTAAGCTGGGCTAAGTTTTATCTTCTAGATGAAAATTTTCAGGCTACTAATAATCAACGACTCGCTTCACTAGAAAGTTTGTCGAACGTTCGTCCTCATTGGTTGATTGAGCATAGCCAAGGACATCGCTGGGCTTTAGTTAACTTTGTGCATGATAGGGCGCTGACGATAGAAGTTGGGGTGGTGGCTGCGAAAATATTTGAAGCCAATTTACACCAAACTATTTTAGGTTATGGTGCTATTTTGGGTGTGCTAATTTTATGCATGTTTGTGTGCGCTGTTTATTTTTTTGTATCGCAGCGACCTAAATATATGGTGTTAAGTGCCTACTTCTTGCTTGTTACGGTTGGATTTCTCATAGATAACGGTTTAATCAACTATCTAGTTGATGGCTTAGATTGGGAAGCAAAATGGCCTGTTAATGAATTTGCACTGTGTTTTGTGAGCTACTTTTTATATCATTTTTTAGCCATTCATACATACAAACCTATTTTTAAAAAAGCATGGCAAGCAATGATTGCGTGTTTGCTAGTTGCAGCTTTACTGTCATCAATTCAACCACAGTTCAATCGCCAGTGGTTATTTATCGTTTCTTGCGTTGGATTCTTGAGTTTTGCTGGCGCTCTATTTTTTAGTTTAATGGAGCGCAAAAATAGCCGAACCCACCTGCGTGTTTTTATGCTTTTAACTATTGTTATTCAAGTGCTTAGTCTAGTTATTTGGAATGGCTTTGGGATTGGTTATCATGACATCCATAACACCATATTGCTGCTTACATCGTTGGCGATATGTTCTGTCTTATTGTTAAAAGATCGCCAGCAAATCTCAGCGTTTAGCTACTCCATGTTACATGATGCAGATACTAAACTGCCAAATAAGCAATTTTTGCTCGCGCAGATAGTGAGAAAAGTTTCGAAAAAACAACACTTCTCAGTTTTATTATTTAAGGCTCATGTACTTTCAAATGCCCGTTCTACCTTTGGCTTTGAACAGGCCAATATTTGTATCAATGAAAGATTAAGTATCTTAAATACTCAGCTACAGAGTATGAGTGCACTAAAGCTTGAAATTCAAGCAAGCAGAAGTGCTTGGCTTGCACATGTTGATGACAGTACGTTTGGCTGTTTAATTATGGGCGAGCTTGAACTAAGTCACATTGAGCAGTTTGCATGTTTGATCCATGGTGTGTTTGAAGAAGGGCTCACCCATGAAGAAATTAATTTAGTCGACAGTGTTGATATCGGCGTTGCTTATTACCCAATGCACGGTAATACCGCGAAACAAATTTTCCAATGTGCGATACAAGCAATGTCTGAAAAGCGTTTACAAGGTGAGCGTTGGCGAATGTTTGATTCAGAAACTGCACGCCTGTCTGAGCAAAGGTTATCGATTGCTGCAGCGCTTAAAATAGCGATTGATGAAGACCAACTCAGCTTGCATTTTCAGCCACAGATTTGCTTAAAAACAGGCAAAGTAGTGGGCTGTGAAGCATTACTGCGTTGGCAGCATCCCGTATTTGGTGCAGTAAGCCCTGATGTGTTTATTCCAATTGCAGAGTCAGCCGGTGTGATCAATCAGTTAACTGAATGGGTTGTTGAAAGAGGCATTGAGTGGCAAGCAAAGTTTTGCAAACTGATACCCGATCACGTTATTTCTATAAATATTTCAGCAAAAGATTTATTAAATAAAGACTTACCCGTGCTGTTAATCACTATTTTAAATGAGCAAAAAGTAGCGGCTGAATCTGTGATGTTGGAGCTTACAGAATCAGCAACTTTGGAAGAAAGTAAAAAGATCAAAGCAACACTTGATGACTACCGTTTAATCGGCTTAAAGCTTGCAATTGATGATTTTGGTACTGGCTACTCATCGCTTGCCTATCTGAGCCAGCTAGGCTTTGATGAAGTTAAAATAGATAAACAATTTGTGTTAAACCTGCCATTTTCAGTGAACGATCAGAGTATCTGCCGGGCAACCTGTGACATCGCCACTACTTTGGGTGCACATGTTGTTGCTGAGGGTATTGAAGATGAGCAAAGCCTAGCAATGCTGCAAAGTTATGGCTGCCAATTTGGACAAGGGTATTATTTTTCAAAACCGCTTTGTGCAGATGATTACTTAACTTGGATAAGCGAGGTGCAGAAAGTTGAAATTAGCCTTGATGCAACAGCGAACCTAACTGATTAAAGTAATTCAGCAGTGCTGAAAAGCAGCGCATTGTATGCTGCTCATCTGGGTAGATTAAGCCACTTGTCGATAACCCACTCACTAAAAAGCTATTTTTTATATCAGGGTGCATGGCAATACACTTTTCAAAACAGCGAGCCGCTAGTTCTTCAGGCATACTCATATAAAGTTGCTTTACTTGCCTATCAAAAGCGATAGATTGCTTCACGAACGCATTTGGATTTTCACCTGAGGTGTCTAAAAATACCTGATGGTAAAACTCATTTAAGTGTTGATTAAGTGGATGATTCAAATCTGGTGACTGTTCGAGCCACAGTGCTGAGCAAAATTGCATACTCTTTCTGCTCTTAAATAAATGCTGACAAATATGGTGATCAAACGCATGAAACCATTCATGGGCCAGAGCGCCACCACCGGCATTTTTTGCTAGCGCAAGGGTTTGACTGTGAGCATTATAATGAGCCTGCACACCTTTTTGGCCACCATGACCAAAGGCAAAATTAAGCTTTCCCCTAAGGCCTATTGCCGTTGGGGGTAAAGTCAGTATTTGCGCTAGATCAGCTAAGGCATCGTAAATTAAATTCGCCGCTAATAGCCGCTCTTGCTTATTAACCCAATTGCCAACCACCATGGTACGAAAACCAAAGGTATCGCGAATATCGTCAAAATCGACCTGATCATCAAAGCGATAATCTGGTCCCTTACGGTGAAAACCGGCACTAAGCCGTTTTGATACACGCATTATAAATAGCGTGCCTTAACATCATCTGGCATATGTTGGGTTTGCTTATCGACCAGTGCTGCTAATAATCTGTATAGCGGTGTTACATCAAGGCCTTCAATCAGTTTAAGGCTATGAGCCACTGCTTCTAAAGTTGATAAACTATCTGCGCGTGGTGCTTTACGAATGACGTATTTGTTTTGTGGTATTTGCTTAAAACTCACAGCCTGAAACCCCTGAAGGCTTGGAGTTAATTGCAGCATTTTGTAGGCTTTTTTCCACGTACCATCAATCACAATTAAATGAGTTAAAGACTGTTTGAAAGCATCTGTAGTGGCAGTGTGTTCATCTAAACATAATGCATTATCAGCAGGATAGAGTACCGCAGTTGTTGCTTTTGGCAATGTTGCGAGCTGTAAAAAGTCTTGTTCTGACTCACCTGCAATGATTTGGCAGTTATCTAAGCCTAAATTCAGTAAATTAGCGGTGTTCTTAGTAACTTTTTCCTCACTAGGGTGGCGTAATATAATGATTTTTAGTTTATTATTGATTATGCTTATTGAATCACATAAACAGGTTTTAACTGAAAAGCCACAATGTGAGCACAATTCTCTAGCCATACGAACTCAGGTGTAAATCAAAACTATGCCTAGTATACATGAGCTTAACTCGCAAAGCAGGTTTGCTTTTTAGCTATGAACGGCTAAAGTTGCGATTTATATAATTACGTTTTTGATTAAGGGATAAAGATGACGACAATCACAATTGATGAGAGTGCACTTGAAGGGATGGAATCACTTTTAGGTGACCAATTTGCCGACACCTTGACCTTTTGTTGTAGTGAATTTCAGCGTCTAGGCTCTGAAGTACTTGCAAATCTTGGTTCAGATAACGAAGCAGCTGCAAGGCATGCACACAGTTTAAAATCAAATGCAGCTCAATTTGGTGCTGCAAGTTTATCATCGCTTGCGCAAGAAATTGAACTGACCTTGAACCAAGGTGATGTAGCCACTGCACAAGAAAAATCACAAACCCTTGATGAACAAGTTTCAGGTTCTGTAGAAAAATTACAAGCTTGGTTCGCTACTCGCTAAAAACTTGAATTTATTTCAGTTATAACCGCAATAATCCTCTGGCGTGGTTGCCCCTTACTGGGTTAGTCTTAAGGCTAATTAGTAGAGGTAACCATGTCACAAATCAAAAAGAGTCACAAACTAGACGGTGTCTGTTATGACATACGTGGGCCTGTGCTTGCACAAGCTCGAAAAATGGAAGACGAAGGGCAAAAAGTATTAAAGCTAAACATTGGCAACCCAGCTGCCTTTGGCTTTGATATGCCTGAAGATATGCACAAAGATATCATTCGTAACTTATATTCAGCCCAAGGCTACTGTGACTCTAAAGGCCTCTACTCAGCCCGTGTGGCTGTCTATCAACACTATCAGCAACGCGGATTATTTAATCTTGATGTCGATAATATTTATATCGGCAATGGGGTCAGCGAATTAATTCAAATGACCACACAAGCATTACTTGATAATGACGATGAAGTGCTTATTCCTGCACCGGATTATCCGTTATGGACTGCATCGGTTAAATTAGCAGGGGGTAACCCTGTGCATTATCTATGTGATGAAGAACAAGATTGGTTCCCTGATATTGCTGATATTAAATCGAAGATCACCTCAAAGACCAAAGCATTGGTGCTTATTAACCCAAATAACCCAACTGGTGCGGTGTATAGCGATGATCTGTTGATGGAACTTATCAATATTGCTCGCGAGCACAAGTTATTGTTACTGAGCGATGAAATTTACGAGAAAATCTTGTACGACGGTGTCAGCCACAGCTCGATTGGCGCACTGTGTGATGATGTACCAATTATCACCTTTAATGGCTTAGCCAAAACGTACCGCGCTGCGGGTTTGCGAATGGGCTGGATGGTGTTAAGCGGCCGCACTAGCATGATGGACGACTTAAGCCGTGGCCTTGATATGCTGGCATCAATGCGTTTATGTGCCAATGTACCTGCACAATATGCTATTCAACAAGCTTTAGGTGGTGTGCAGTCAATCGATAACTTGATAAACCCAGGTGGTCGACTGTACGTTCAGCGTGATATTGCATGGCGTGGCTTAAATGCCATTGATGGTATTAGCTGTAAAAAGCCTAAAGGGGCACTTTACGCATTTGCGAAAGTGGATACGGCGCACTTTAACATTAAAGATGATGAGCGCATGATTTTAGATTTACTCAAAGCTGAGAAAATCTTATTAGTGCATGGTCGCGCATTTAATTGGCCTGATCCTGATCATTTCAGATTAGTATTTTTACCAAACAAAGATGATTTAACAGAAGCCATGAGTAAGATGCAGCGATTCTTCGCTGATTATCGACAAAGCTAAAAAAAGCGAGCCGAGGCTCGCTTTTTTAATAAGCTTTATCAACACGCACCGTGTTATCGGTGAGGTAGACCAAACGTACTTTATCACCTTGGTTGAACAGCATTTGGTTGTCTTTATCTTGCACAACCATAAATTGTTCGCCGCTTTCTACTTTGATCATCAATTCAACGAGCTGATACTGTATAATGCGACTGTTTTGTTGGCGGTTGTGGGCAACAGAGCCACCAATCATCGAACCTAAAATGGTTGCTACAGTGCGGCCACTGCCGCCACCAAACTGATTACCGATAACACCGCCAATTAGCGCACCACCAAACGTTTCCCAGCCGTTGGTTTTATCTCTGACCAGCTCTTGTTCAGTAATGGTTCGCACTGACTGTACTGAGCCGAACAACACCTGCTGTACTGGTACTGCTTTGTTACGCTGATAGTCAGCATAACTTGGCGAGCTCAGTAATAAACAGCTTGCTAGGATTGCTACTAGGTATTTCATAAATCCTCCTGACTACCAGCCAAAAGTTGATTTCTCACGTGTTTTACGGATTTCAGTTTCATCAGCCCACTCAACTAGGCCGCTTTTTAAATCCATTAAACGCATAGTGAATTTATAATACACATCAGCCTTGTCAGCATTTGATTTAACAATGCTCGATAAGTTACCGTATAACATGTATTGCGCACCAACTTGCTGGCCAAAAGCAATAGCGGTATTTGGGTTTACAAGTGGGTCAACGTTTTGGAAATTAAGTTGCTCGCGCACAGCTTCAACGCGGGTCATATCAACAAAGCGGAACTTACCACTGCGTAATAACTGTGTTGAGATTGAATCAGTAATAGATTCAGTATCAATATGCTCGCTCGTTTTGTTTTTAATACGCTCAACAAACACGATAGGGCGGGTATTTGCTGTCATGGTACCAACCACAGGTGAAGCAAGTAACGAGTCTGTCATTTGGCTTGCTACTTTTTGTAGATCTGTTGAACCAAAGTTGATATCTGTGGTTTCTACGGCTTGCGCATCACCATAGCTAACAACGGCTTTATTAGCACAACCAGACAGCAATAAAGCGCTTGTCATTGCAACGGCCGCAGCCGACTTAACAGAAAGTAATTTCATTGTAGTATCCTTAATCTTCAAATTCTTGTGCTTCTGTTGACACTTCACGCACTGCAAGCGAGAAGGTGACAGCATTTGCTGTCGGGGCTAGGCCCGGTAATTGGGTCTTGGCAAATCCAAATAATGTAATAGGTTGCCAAGGTGAATGGTTGCCGCGAATAACAAAGCCATCAGCGTCATACCAAGTAAATTGATACTGTAAGTATTGAGACTTTTTGTACTGGCTTGCCAGTGTCACAACAACATCTGTTAAGCCATTTGTTTGGCGTGTTTTTACATCTGTAATGGCTAATTTCTTGCCAAGTTCAGGGTTATTAACAATCAGTTGTTGGTTATACTGTTGTGATGCCTGCTCAACACCAATGCCAGAAGTGGTAGGGCGTGAGGAGCAAGCCGCAACAAGTAAAATGGTTAATAGTGGCACTAAGTATTTCATCATTGCTCCTAGAGTTGTACGACATGTGTGTCGTAGTAGTTATTTATAGAGGTTAGAAAAATCAAGGTTAACCCTTGCTTACTAACCGCAAAGTCTATTTCGCCATGCCCTGGCACGGTTAAAGCGTGCTGACCTGCTGGCATCGCGTGCTGCGCAATACTCAGTTGACTTGGTAAAGTAGACCAACTTCGCGTATCAGCCTGCTCTGATGCAATGTTATAAATATTCGCTAAAATATTACCGACATCGCCGCCGCTTCTTGCCAATTCTGCGCGCATCTTTTCTTTTGCAACCAAACGCATAACTTGGCGGGTTATTCTGCCAGCACTTTGATCTTTCAAAGTTTTTGCTGCCAAGGCTTCAAGCCTAACAATGGGCGTCAGTGGCAAATTTTCGCCATCGAATGTCACTGTTTTATCACTGCCTGCATAAGGCGCATCGCGATAAACTGGCATCGCAATACTGTAAAAGCGTGCATCACCACGGGAGGTATAAATGGGTAATCGTAAATGAAACTCTTGCCTTGCTGGTATCAAACCTTGCTCTGCAATTACAATTACTTGGCCCGTGTTTGCTTGAGTCTGTTTTAGCTTGCCAAAGCGTTTGCTAAATTCTTCAAAGTCCTGATCAAACCCTTGTTTTTTGGCAAGGCGTAACACTGTTTGCTGTAAGTAGCTATTTTCGCTATTTATTTCGAGTGCTTTTTTATAATCGATATAGGCATCATCAAACTGTTTATCTGCCTCATAAAGTAGGCCAGACAAATAAAACGTAAAGGCATTTTGAAAGCCATTTTTGACATTACCAATTAGCTCAGCCATATCAGGGTAACCTTCAGCGGCCTTTTCTGCTTGTTCATAAAGTACGGCTTGGTTGTCTTTTAGTGCATCTTCTTGCACTTTATTAGCACGCCTAACTTCAACTAATGCAGATTCAAGTTGTTTATTAAATACATAACTCAGTGCTTTGTAGCTATGCAGCATCGTCATTTCATAGGCTGCTGGCTCATAACCAATCACTGAGTCATTGGTTAATAATGAATTTGTTTGCTCAAGGCCTGCACTTAGCTGTACTTTGGCTGCTTGACGCTTTTTTTCCATATTTTGATAAACAGCTTCAAAGGTCTCATTGGCCTGAGAATTTTGTTTAGCCAAAAATTCAAGACGAGCTGTTTCAAGCTGATTTAATAAATAGTTACTATGGCCTCGGCTGTTACTTGGCAAAAGTTGCTGCGCACTTGCTATGTTATTCTGAGAAACAGCTTGGCGCACAGGTCTTAGCTGCGTCGCATAATCTTGGAATAGATCAGTAATACCTATGGTACTGCAACCAGATAACAGTAGAGCAGCTCCAATAAATAAACGTCGATGCACTGAACACTCCTTTTAAACAATGTACTGAGATTAGCATACGCGGCTTAACCTTCTATGATAAATTATGTAAAAAATCGTAAGTTAATTGTCTAATTTTAGGTCTTATCTTTTTTAAAACCAAAAGGATAACTCATTTGTTGAGCACCATACTGTATACCTTGATTGCACTTTGTGCGTTTGCAGCTAACTCTTTGCTGTGCCGAATGGCATTACAAAGTGGTGATATTGATCCGTTAAGTTTCACTGCTATTCGCTTAGCCAGTGGGGCGTTTATGTTGCTTGGCTTACTTTTATGGCAAACAACTTTATTGAGATCAAAATCACAATCAGCACAACCTTTAACCGATAAAGGTAACAATATCAGTGCCCTTAGTTTATTTGTTTACGCGCTGTGCTTTTCAGTTGCCTATGTTGATTTAAACACAGGCACAGGCGCACTTATCTTATTTTCAGCAGTACAGTTAACCATGATAGGCCATAGTGTTTTAAATAAAGAACCACTCAGTAAAGTGCAGTGGGGGGCTTTGTTTACCGCTTTTGCGGGTTTTATTTACTTAATGCTGCCCTCAGCCACAGTGCCTTCTTTCATGCCTGCAATGCTTATGGCGTTAAGTGGCGTGGCATGGGGTGTTTACAGTATTCGCGGAAAATCATGCAGCTCACCGTTGCAAGCAACCAGCTTTAACTTTCTAAGAAGTTTAATACTCGTGCCAATTTTAGTGTTTCTAGCCGTGGTTGATTGGCAAGGTATTACTGCGAGTGGGGTTTATTTAGCGATAGCTTCAGGAGCGCTTGCATCCGGGCTTGGTTATAGCATTTGGTACATAGCATTACCTAGGCTTAAAAGTAGCCAAGCAGGTGTAGTGCAGCTAACCGTGCCTGTGCTTGCCACATTAGCTGGGGTGGTGGTTTTAGATGAGCAATTAACAGCGCGTTTAGTTTTAGCCAGCGCCTTAATTCTTGGCGCTGTACTGGTGTTTTTAATTGCTAAAATTAGGGCGTATTAATATTTAATACGTAGCGTTCATAAAGGGTGTTAAGTTCAGCTAGTATCGCTTGCTTGCCGCTGAGCTCACTTTGTTCAATACAGTGCTGTAATGTTGCAACTGATAAATACTCCATCATCTTAGCAGATACACCGATATGGCTGATATGCCAAGGCTCAGGGGCAACCCCGCCTTTGTATTCTTGGTAAGGGCGATAAAAACCATACTTTTCGAGGTTATTATCAAGCCATATCGCAAGCTTGGCAAAGGGTCCTGTGGGCGAATACTCATCAGGCGTTAATTGCAGCTGATAATCATCGTCAATAGGGCGGATATCGTAGATATCGAGGTCGGTACCAAAGTGGTGTCTGCTTGCCCCTGGAAGTGCTGAGTAAAGCATAATAGCGTGGCACTTTTCAGTATCACTTAGGCTTTCTAAATCTACCGTTTGTTGCTCAAGGGTGTAAACCGGTCGAAGGCCCTGAAATTTAGCATTCCAAATAGCACTTTGACGATGAAAGTCGCGAAAGCTTGAGGCAATTGTCAGATCAATACCTGCTTCTTTTGCTCCTTGCTGCAGAGCTAAAAAATCATTAACAATATCACGATGCAAGCGATGATTTTGTAGCTCAACTAAATGTGAGCTACTTAACCCCGTGGCGCATTGTTTAAGCTCGGTTTGGTTCATGTAAGCAGTTGCTCTAAAATGACTTCGTAAATATCTGCTAGTTGAATTAAATCATCGGTGCTAACACATTCATCTACTTTATGAATAGTTTCATTACGCGGACCAAGCTCAATGACTTTGGCGCCCGTTTGCGCGATAAAGCGGCCATCAGAAGTACCGCCGGTGGTTTCAAGTGCGGTGTCGCGTCCCGTCACCTGCTTAATAGCGTGCACGGTGGCATCAACTAACGGGCCATGATCGGTTAAAAACGGCAGTCCATTGACAATCCAATTTAGCTCGTAATTCAGGTTGTGTTTCTCAACAATATCAACCACTCGCTGCTGTAGCTGTTGGTGAGTTACTTCGGTGCTAAAGCGAAAGTTAAATTGAATTTCAAGTTCACCTGGGATCACATTACCGGCACCAGTGCCACCGTTAATATTCGAAACTTGAAAGCTCGTTGCAGGGAAAAATTCGTTACCTTGATCCCACTCGGTTTGACTCAGCTCAGTTAACGCAGGAGCAGCTAAATGAATTGGGTTTTGCGCTAAATGCGGGTAAGCAACATGGCCTTGCACACCTTTCACGGTTAAAAAGCCAGTTAAAGAACCGCGACGACCATTTTTTACTACATCACCAAGCACATCACGTGAAGAGGGTTCGCCAACTAGGCATAAATCAATCTTCTCACCACGTGCTTCAAGAGTATCGATAACACGGGTTGTACCGTTGATAAACGGGCCTTCTTCATCAGAAGTAATTAAAAACGAAATTGACCCTTTATGATCTGGGTGTTTAGTCACAAAACGCTCTGTGGCAACCACCATAGCAGCTAAAGAGCCTTTCATATCGGCTGCACCGCGGCCATGTAACATACCGTCTTTTACCAGTGCTGAAAAAGGCGGGTGCTGCCAATTTTTTGCAGGACCTGTTGGTACAACATCTGTGTGACCAGCAAAACAAAAATGCGGTGATGCATCTCCCTTACGAGCCCAAGTATTCAAGGTATCAGTGAAAAACAGTGATTCAATATTAAAGCCTAGTTTTTCAAGGCGTTCGTTCATTAACGCTTGGCAACCAGCATCTTCAGGCGTTACTGATTCACGCTGAATAAGCGCTTGAGCAAGTTCAATAACAGGGTGAGTCATTAGGCAAAGATCTCATCGTATTGAGCTGCTTTAAAACCTAAGTGGTATTGGCCGTTATGCACAAGTACCGGGCGCTTGATCATCGCAGGTTGCTCAACCAGCAATGCTAATGCAGATTCTTTATCTAGGTTTTGCTTTTGCTCATCAGATAATTGACGGTAAGTTGTGCCGCGTTTATTAACTAATTCTTGCCAATCAATGTGCGCTGCAAATTCGTTAACTAGCTCAGCACTAATGCCGTCTTTACGGTAATCATGGAAAGTAAATTCTTGATTGTTATCAGTTAAATATTTCTTGGCTTTTTTGATTGTATCGCAGTTGCTGATACCGTACATGATAGTCATAAATTCTACTTTTTAGTTACAGTGAGTAATGTGTCTACCCCAGCAGTGACCTGAGATAGTGAATAATATAGGGGTCCAAGGTGTTGGCTATTGAGAACGCACAGTGTGCCAAGCATAGGGCTGCTCAGCTCGCGTAAATCAAAATAGGCTAATCGTTCACCTTTGCTAATTTTACTGCCGTTTAATTTAGCAATATTGGTGTGGTTGATATGTTCTTCAACCGATGAAAACGATAAGTTTAATAAAACTTTTAAACCGTTTTTTGCCTGTAAAATGTATTCTTTACCGGCATTTTTAACTTGTAATAGGGTGCCATCGAATGGCGCGATTATGTTGTGGCTAGTTAGTTCAACACTAATCCCTGGGCCAAGGGTGGCAAAACGAAAAAATGGCTCAGGATGCTCGTTAATGCTTTTTACACGCCCGGTAAATGGGCTTTTAATGGCCATGCAGCGCGCTTTTCTGAGGCTGCGTTCGGGTAAGTATTGAACTTCGTTAGTCATGGCTTATTTAACATCACCTAGCACATGGTAACCGTCTTTTTTCAGGGCTGTAATAGCTTTTGTCATACTTTGCTTTTTCACCAATACATAATCTGTATCGTAGGTTGATAAAGCAAAAATCGAAATCGATGCTTTTGCTAGCACGCCAGAAATGTTCGCCATAATACCAGTTAACGAAAAACCAAGTGGGCCAATAACTTCAAGTGCTTGCCAGTCGGTTTCTTGGTCCAGACTGTCGAGCTGGAAACTACTTGGGCAGACAATAGACAGCTCATCAGCCGTTTTTGCAATAAAGAAAATAGCTTGTTGGAGTAAGGCAGGATCAATCGTCGCATCGACATCTAAACTATGAATGGTAAGTTCTTCACTATGAAGTTGTAACGTTTGTTTTGACATCTGCGATCCTATCTTTGAAGCCTTTGAATTTATAGTATAGGTAAACAAAGTTAAGATAAAGCGCAATAATTTTGATTGCTGAGGTTTTACTCAATATCGCTGTTGAGGTTGTCCACAGAATCTGTGGATAAATATGGGAATAGGTCAGTATAAAGAAGCTAATAGGCTAATTTATAAAGGTTTTATAAATTAGCCTAAATTTTGAAGGGTTAATTTTCTAAGCTTTCAACTTGCTTAGCTTGAATCGCTGTAAGGGCAATGGTGTAAACAATGTCGTCTACTAATGCACCACGACTCAAGTCATTTACCGGCTTACGCATACCTTGCAGCATAGGGCCAATACTAATTAAATCGGCACTACGTTGTACGGCTTTATAGGTTGTATTACCCGTATTTAAATCAGGGAATACAAACACTGTTGCTTTACCTGCAACCGGGCTGTCTGGTGCTTTTTTAAGTGCTACGTTTTCCATAATTGCAGCGTCGTACTGAAGCGGGCCATCAATCACTAAATCAGGGCGCTTTTGCTGGGCAAGCTTAGTGGCTTCACGCACTTTTTCTACGTCAGCACCTGAACCCGAGGTACCCGTACTGTAGCTGATCATTGCAACACGAGGCTCAATACCAAACGCGGCCGCTGAATCCGCTGATTGAATCGCGATATCGGCCAGTTGCTCTGCCGTTGGATCAGGGTTGATAGCACAGTCACCGTAAACCAGAACTTGATCAGGTAACAGCATAAAGAACACTGATGATACCAACGATGAACCCGGTGCAGTTTTAATTAACTGTAGCGGTGGGCGAATTGTGTTGGCTGTGGTATTTACCGCACCCGACACAAGGCCATCTACTTTGCCTTGTTCAAGCATCATAGTACCAAGCACCACGTTATCCAGTAATTGCTCTTGGGCAACCACCTCTGTTAAGCCTTTGTTTTTACGAATTTCGACCATAGGCGCAACGTAATCGTTGATCACATCACCTGGTTCAACAATGGTTACGTTATCGTTAAGCTCAACACCTTGTTGCTCAGCAATACGTAAAATTTCTTCTTTGTCACCAAGTAGGATTGTTTTTGCAATGCCACGTTGACCACAAATTGCAGCGGCTTTAATCGTGCGTGGCTCATTACCTTCAGGTAAAACAACCGTTTTCTTCGCTTGACGGGCTTTATCTGTTAGTAAGAAGCGAAACGCTGGCGGAGACATTTTACGAGTACGACCAACACTTTGTGCAAGGCTGTCTAACCAGTCAGAGTCAATGTTACTAGCGTTGTGATCTTTTACTTTATCGATACGTTGGTCATCATCGCACGGTACTTCCATATTGAAGTTGTGCAGTAATAAAGACGTGCGCCACGTATCTTCTTGTGTTGCAAGAATCGGCAGGCCGGTATTCATAGCTTGTTCGCACAATTTCATAATGCGATCTTCAGGTTTAAAGCCACCGGTTAATAAAATAGCCCCAAGCTTGGTACCATTCATGGCTGATAAACAAGCGGCAACGAGTACATCAGAGCGATCGCCCGGAGTAACTAGTAATGCACCCGGGGTAAAGTGGCTTAAAATATTCGATACAGTACGAGCACAGAAAGTAACGCGACGTAAACGACGGTGAGCCATGTCGCCTTCGTTAATAACTTCGGCCTTTAGGTATTCACATAAATCACGTACACGTGGCGCTACTAGGTCGAAATCCCACGGGATTGAACCTAATAATTTAAATGGGTGTTTTCTGAAAATAGGCAATGATGCTAAACGGTTTAATTCGTTTTCAAGTTGCTCAGGCTCATGGGCTTCAACAAGGTCTGCACGTGCGCGACCTTCGTCATCTAAAGGTGCATTAACTTTATTGAAAATACAACCTAGCACGCGAGGGTGGTTAACACCGCCATAGTTGCCTGAGGCAATTTCTAAACGGTCTTCAATTTGGTCGTTGCTATCGTTACTAGGTGTTAAAACAAAAACAATATCAGCACCCAGTGTTTGCGCGATTTCACGGTTTACACGGCCTGCATAAGGCTGACGGCGTGTTGGCACCATACCTTCGATAATAGCAATTTCGTCTTCTTTAATGGTACTTTCAAAGCGCTCTACGATTTCTTCTAGTAAATCGTCGCCTTTACCATCACCTATCATTTGCTCTGCATAGCTAAGCTCAAATGGTGTCGGCGGATTAATTGGCGAGCCATGGGTGACAATTTGCGTCGACTTTTCAGGTCCTGTATCGCCAGAGCGCGGCTGCGCAATTGGTTTGAAAAAGTTCACTTTAAGCGCTTTTTGCTCAAGTGCGCGCACTAAACCAACAGATACAGATGTTAAACCAACCCCAGTCGAAATAGGGATCAACATAATTCTACGTGCCATTTACTTAACCCTCCTTTGCAATACGGGCTGCATCGTTAGCAATAACCCATTCTTCGTTAGTCGGGATCACAAACGCTTTCGCGTGGGCTTGGTCTTTTGAGATTAAGCCTTCTTTACCAAAACGTGCCGCTAAGTTTGCAGCTTCGTCACACTCAAGGCCTAAAAAGCCTAATTGAGTGATTACTTTGTCACGAATGATATCTGAGTTTTCACCAATACCACCGGTGAAAATAAGTGCATCAAGGCGTTGTACTGGCACCAAGAATGCGGCGATTTGTTTTGCTAAACGGTAGCAAAAAATATCGAGTGCAAGGTTCGCTTGTGGGTGGCCCTCAACGGCGGCTTCTTCAATAGTGCGACAATCATTTGATAATTCACTAATACCTAACAAACCACTTTGTTTATTAAGTAAATCATCAATTTCTTGCACTGAATAATTTAGTTGCTGAGTTAAAAACGTGAATAAACCAGGGTCGATACTACCACTGCGGGTACCCATCACTAAGCCTTCAAGCGGTGTAAGACCCATACTGGTATCAACACTCTTACCATCTTTAATCGCACATACCGAACAGCCATTACCTAAATGTGCACTGATCACATTGGTTTGCTCGCGCTCTTTGCCTAATAATTTTGCCGCTTCACCTGCAACATAATAATGGCTCGTGCCATGGAACCCATAACGTCTTACGCCGTGCTCTTTATAAAGCGAGTAAGGTAGGGCGTATAAGTAAGCAATATTTGGCATGCTTTGGTGAAATGCCGTATCAAATACAGCAATTTGTGGCAGCGCTGAGAACGCTTGCTGTGCAGTACGAATACCCAATAAGTTGGCTGGGTTATGAAGTGGTGCAAGTGCAGCTGTTTTTTCGATAGCTGCAAGTACATCATCGTCGATAAGCACAGATTCAGTGAAATGCTCACCACCGTGTACAACACGATGACCTACAGCAATTAAATTATCCGCAAGGCCTAGCTCATTAACTAGCTTCACAAGCTCAGCAATTGCTGCATCGTGGGCTTGGCCCTTTGCAAGCTCAATAAGTTGTTTTTCACCATTATATTTATATTTGATTGAAGGCGTGTCTGAGCCAAGGCGCTCAGCTAAACCAGAAATAACTTCGTCAGAAGTGGCGGCATCTAAAATGGCAAATTTTAAACTTGAACTACCACAGTTCAGTACTAAAACATGTTGTGGTGAGCAAAGGGGCGTCGACATAGCTAGGTCCTAAAAGTACGATATCAGTCAGTGTATATTAAGGCTTGATAATTAGAATTCTTTGCCAGTATAGTAAATAAGTATTTTGTTGCTACACTTAACAAAGCTAGGCTGTAATTATACTAAAGTCTGGTTGACTTAAGCCGATAACATTTTATCTCATTTAGACTTTAAACGTTAGTCTCCTAACCATTAATTTGGTATTAAAACTAGGACAGGTTTTGCAGGGATTGTATCCGGGAGTGTGTTACACTCGGTTGTGAAACAAGTTGAAAACCCTAGGAGTGATGATGCAAAAAGGTGTCATGTCACAAGTGCAAACAGGTCGTCAGTACGCTAAAAAATGGCCGATGCGACAAGAGCTCGCTCCATTGTTTGCCGAATTTAGAGTGATCAAGGCCACTGATCTGGCAATTACAGTGATGCCAATATTGGCAATGCTGACCGTTTTTATGCAAGTGAATTACTTAGGTAGTGATTATTTTCCACAAGCTATCACTATTGCGCTTTTCTTTTTATCACTACCACTTCAAGGTTTGTTGTGGCTAGGCCGCCGTGCAGAAACGCGTTTAGAACCAGCAATGTTAAGTTGGTATACCGAGTTGCACAGTAAAATGAAGGCGCATGGTTATCAGTCACAATTAACGACTGAAAAACCACGCTACACTGACTTAGCTCAATTATTAAAAGATATGTTCGAAAAAATGGATAAAGCCTTCACTAAAGAACACTTCTAATCGCGAACAAACTGGCTCACATAAAACGATAACGTTACTTTTTGTGGGCCTTGTTGCTCTATCTGCTGCCAATGCTCTGGGCGAAACTTCCACGCAAATGGCGTCATCATAATTAAATGTTTTATCTCATCGACAGACAACAGCACTTGTTGCTCTAACAAGTTTATCGACTCTTTGCTGAAGCCTGCTGGTGATTCTATCTCTGTATGCGGTTTTACATCGGCATAAATAAACGCTTTTAACTCTTTAAGGTGCCAAGGGCCAGGGCTTGCAACAATTAAACTAGCTTGCGGTTTGGCAAGGCGAGCAAGTTCTTGTGCAAATAAAGGGGCAAACACACTAACAAGCACATCAGCCTGCGCATCTGCAAAAGGGGCTTGGCTAATCGACGCGACACTAAAATGCGCATTTTCGTAACGCTTAGCGGCGTATTTTACCGCGGGCTTAGAAATATCAACACCATATACATCGGCACTCGACTGCGCTGCAATTGCTTGAGTGTAAAAGCCTTCACCACAGCCTAAATCAATAACTGAACTTGGTTCGAGAGATGCCACTAGCTCTGCTAAAGCTTGCTGTAAAAACAAATAGTGTCCGGCACTTAAAAAAGCGCGGCGAGCTTGCACCATTTCAAGATTATCGCCTGGTTGTTTAGACTTTTTATTTTGCACGGGAAGTAAATTGACATAACCCTCTTTGGCGATATCAAAACTGTGGTTGTTGTCACAACGGTAAGTTTTGTCGTTTAGAGTAAGTTCAAGTTTGCAAAGCGGGCAGTGATAGTGAAGACTCATGAGTCTAAATAGTCCTTATCATAAAAGGTTTTAACCCAATGAGGGCGATAGGTGATCATCAAGGTAATGGCCATGCCATTGAGCATTGCTTCAGGAAACCAAATTATGGCACACAGGATCAGATAGTTTTCTGAAATCTCAATAAAACTGTAATCACCAAGCAAGTAATAAAACACACCGCTGGTAAGTATTTTAATACAGGCGATAACAGCAGCGGTTAAAAACGCGCATAAAAAGATATAAATAAAAAAGTGTCTCGGCAGGTAGCTATAGCAAAGCACAAAACACAAATAGCTCAATGTAATTGGTAAAAAAGCAGTAAACAATAAATGCACTGGCAGTATTGATACTGGCAACTGAGCGACTAATACCAAGAGTAAACTTGCAAGAAGGCTTGCAAAAATAGCCAGTCGCCAGCCTAAAATTAGGGTCACTGCAGTGACCCCTAAAATATGCAATTCGAGGCCAGGCAATATCCCCGCTTTAATGCGCCACAGTACCGCAAGTACTAAAGCACATGCGAGCACACCAACTTGTCTTATTGGCGTTGCCAATAATTGTGATGCGCTTTGCTTATCAAAGCTGAGCCAAAGTATTAGAGCCACACAGCTCCACAAAGGGAGCTGCCATTGCAGTGTGTCTATCATGCGTTAAATGTTGACCAAATTGGCGCATGATCAGATGGTTTTTCGATACCACGTAATTCGTAATCGATACCAGACTCAACACAACGCTCAGCAAGAGCAGGGGTTGCTAAGATCACATCAATACGCAGACCGCGGTTGTCATCAAAACCTTTTGAGCGGTAATCAAACCACGAGTATTGCTCAGTTTTTTCTGGGTAAAGTTCACGGAAGGTATCTTTAAAGCCCCAGTTTAATAAAGTGCTTAACCATTCACGCTCTTCAGGTTGGAACGAACACTTACCTGTTTTTAACCAGCGCTTACGGTTTGGTTCACCAATACCAATGTCGAGATCGGTCGGTGAAATATTAATGTCGCCCATCACAATAACATCTTGCTCTGGCGTGTGGTTATCTTCTAAGTGAGTCATTAAATCTTTATAGAATTGACGCTTATAAGGGAATTTGGTTTCGTGGGCAATATTATCCCCTTGCGGGAAGTAGCCATTCATCACCGTTAGGTCACGACCATTTTCTTGTGTCACGGTAACACTGATCATACGACGCTGTGATTCGTCGGTATCGGTTGCAAAGCCTTTAACAACTGATTTTGGCTCTTGTTTACATAACATAGCCACGCCGTAATGCGCTTTTTGACCGTGAAAATAAACGTGATAACCCATTTTTTGCACGTCTTCGAGAGGGAAGGCCTCATCATGTACTTTGATTTCTTGTAAGCCAATAATATCTGGTTGATGTTTATCAATTACGGCTTGCAATTGGTGTAAACGAGCGCGCAGGCCGTTAATGTTAAATGAGATTACCTTCATGGTGCACCTATTATTTTTGTTTCAGTGTTTAGCGCAATTCTATCATCAAACTAGGGCTTATTCATGAGCTAATTACGAAAATCAAATTGGGTAAATGTTGATCAATTGCTGCTTAATTTAAAAACATTGTTAACTCACTATTAATTATTAAATTAAATAAATAATTCAGTTGATCTACTGATTTTTGTTTATATAATGCGCGCAAACCATCCGTTCATATTATGTACTATTTAAAGGTAAACCATGAAAAAACAATTAGTGATGCTTTCTCTTGCATGTATCTCATTTGGCTCATTAGCAAGCAACCCGCACTACTTTTCAGCTGATAACCGTATTGAATCAAAGTTATGTAGCTTAAGTGCGAACGAAGGGTTTACCGCTGCACGTAAAGAAGCAGCAAAGCATGGCATTTCAATGTCACGTTTTTCAAAAAGCATTTTATGTAACGGTACTGACATCCGTGAGATTGCTAAAAAAGCACAATCACAAGAAGCAGCAAAAGCAGCTGTTGAAGTGTTTGCTAAAAATGAGCAAAAAGAAACTCAACTTTGCATCACTGCACTTAAAAAAGGTTTAACACCTGTGCGTGAAAAAATTGGTAACTTAAATACGTTAAAATGTAATGGCGAAGCAGTAACAGACTTCGTTAAGCGTTACCAAAACGCAGCTATCTAATAGCGGCATTTTTGTTATTTGTAAAAAGCGCTCTTCGGAGCGCTTTTTTTATGAAAAAATTACAGTAATCCATGAAAAGCTTGCTAAATCATAGGCTTAACCTCAACTTAACCAGGCTGTAAGTGCTTGATTTTAGCCAATAAGGCATTTTGGCATTCAACTTGTAACAGTCGAAGTGAATCTAATCGACTACAAGGAAATGTCTTATGAACAAGTTAACTTTAGCATCAACAATTTTAGCAGCACTAAGTCTTTCAGCATGTTCTGCAAGTAACTCTTTAGCAAAAATCGACAGCGATTTTGGCAGCCTAGATAATGACAATGACGGTTATATCTCTAAGGTAGAAGCTGACGATGATGCAATTTGGGATCATTTTTCAAATATCGATACCAATATGGATGAGCAAATCAGCCGTACTGAATTTAATGCATATATGCAGTTAAATACAGGCAAGGTAGCAACTGATAGTGAGGTATCTGAATCAGCATTTAAAGCTGAAATCGCTAAATTTGACCCAATCGAAAATGACTTTAAATCGTTAGATAACGACAAAAATGGTTATGTTTCTATTGAAGAAGCCGATGACGACGATATCGCAAATCACTTTGGCTATATGGATAGCAACAAAGATAAGCGTGTAAGCCGTACTGAGTTTATTAATTACATTAGCAAATATGGCAGCGACGTTGCCGAAGATGATGCCCTTGAAATGGTTAAAAATAGCTAATTTCAATATCCATTCATAAATATCCCCCAAAGCCAGTGTTTTACACTGGCTTTTTTACAATAATTTTTCCAACCTTGGCCGACTTCTGTCATAATAGAGCGTTAGTGATTTAAAATGACCTTTAGTAGCGATGGCCACAAAACGTATCAGTGATGAACAGTTAATCGAAATCATAGAAGCCGCGATTTTTGTTGCTGGAAAACCTGTATCTAAACGTCATTTAAAAGAGACAGTATTAGCTGATTTAAGCGTATCTATGCCGCGCATTAATAATGCAATTGAACAAATTCAAACGCATTATCAAACCCGAGGCATTAAGCTTGTTGCAGTAGGCAGCGGTTACAGGTTTCAAGCCTGCGCTAGTTTAGCGCCTTGGCTGGCAAACTTATGGCAAGAGCGCGCACCTAAATACTCACGAGCACTACTAGAAACTTTATCCTTGATTGCCTATAGACAACCTATTACCCGTGGTGAAATTGAACAAGTACGGGGGGTTGCTGTTGGCTCAGGAATTATTAAAACCTTATTAGAAAGAGAGTGGGTCAGAGTTGTTGGCCACAAAGAGGTGCCTGGGCGCCCAGCGTTGTATGCCACAACATCCGCTTTCTTAGATTATTTTTCATTAGCTGGTTTAGATGAATTACCGCCGTTACCTGAACTTCAGGAGAGTAAAATCAACCAGTTATTGAGCGATCCTTCTGTGAGAGAACTATCTGAATGAGTAATGTAGAAACTGAAAAGTTACAAAAAGTATTAGCCCGTGCTGGCGTGGGTTCACGTCGTGAAATGGAAAAATACATCGATGCCAACCGTGTGAGCGTGAATGGTAAAGTGGCACGTTTAGGCGACCGTGTTGAAGCAACCGATGTAATTCGAGTTGACGGTCACGTAGTAAAAATTGAAGACAAAGCCGACCGTATTTGTCGTGTACTTATGTATAACAAACCAGAAGGCGAGCTATGTACACGTAAAGACCCTGAAGGTCGTCGTACGGTATTTGATCGTTTACCACGTGTTGATGGCGAACGTTGGATTGCAGTTGGCCGACTAGATATAAATACCGCTGGTTTAATGCTGTTTACTAACGATGGTGAACTTGCTAACCGTTTAATGCACCCAAGCTACGAAGTAGAGCGTGAGTACTCAGCTCGTGTGTTTGGTGAAGTGACTAACGAAACGCTACGCACTTTAACAAAAGGCGTTGAGCTTGAAGATGGTCCTGCAAAATTCTTAAACATCAAACCTATGGGCGGTGAAGGTATCAACCGTTGGTTCAATGTCACTTTAACAGAAGGTCGTAACCGCGAAGTACGTCGTTTATGGCAATCACAAGATGTTGAAGTATCGCGTCTTATCCGTATTCGTTACGGTAAGTTAGAGCTTGATAAGCGCTTGCCACAAGGTGGTTGGGCTGAGCTTGATTTAGACACGGTTAACTATTTACGTAAAACAGTACAACTAGGCCGCGAAACGCAAACTAAGCTGTCGGTTATTCCTGAAAAGCGTAAAGACAAACGTGCCAAAATTAACCAAATCCGTAAGGCGGTTAAAAAGCACAATCAACGCGCTAAACAAACTAAGCGTCGTTAATCAGAAATATAATTGTTTGCAGATAAACTAATTTATTTGCAAACAGGCATAAAAAAAGCAGCGATATCGCTGCTTTTTTTGTTTCATAATGCTAATTAAGCATTTTCAACTGCTGTACGTGGGTCAACATATTCCATGTTGAAAGCTTCAGCTACTTCTTTATAAGTAACTTTACCTTTGATCACGTTTAAGCCTTTTAAGAAGTTTGCATCGTCAAGAAGCGCTTTCTTGTAGCCTTTGTTAGCAAGGTTGATGATGAACGGTAATGTCGCGTTGTTAAGTGCGAACGTAGAAGTACGTGGTACAGCACCTGGCATGTTAGCAACACAGTAGTGAACAACGTCATCAACGATGTAAGTAGGATCAGCGTGAGTTGTCGCTTTAGAAGTTGCGATACAACCACCTTGGTCGATTGCAACGTCAACGATTGCAGAACCAGGCTTCATTGCTTTGATGTGCTCAGCTGTTACTAGTTTAGGCGCTGCTGCACCTGGGATTAGTACGCCACCGATCACAAGGTCAGCTTCTAGTACGTGTTTTTCTAGTGCGTCAGCAGTAGAGTAGATAGCTTTAACTTTATTACCAAACTGTGCGTCTAATGCACGTAGTACGTCGATGTTACGGTCAAGAACAACAACATCAGCACCTAGGCCAACAGCCATTTGCGCTGCGCTACGACCAACCATGCCGCCGCCGATAACAACAACTTTAGCTGGCTCAACACCTGGTACACCACCAAGTAACATACCACGGCCGTGGTTTGATTTTTCAAGCGCTTGTGCACCAGCTTGGATAGACATACGACCTGCAACTTCACTCATAGGAGCAAGAAGAGGTAAACCGCCACGTGAATCAGTTACTGTTTCGTAAGCGATACAGATTGCACCACTTTTAACTAGGTCTTCAGTTTGTGGAAGATCCGGTGCTAAGTGAAGGTAAGTAAATAGAATTTGGTCTTCGCGTAACATTGCACGCTCAACAGCTTGTGGCTCTTTTACTTTAACGATCATTTCAGCTTTAGCAAAAACGTCTGCTGCTGTTGGTAAAATTTCAGCACCAGCTGCAACATAATCTTCGTTAGTGAAGCCAATGCCCATACCAGCATCAGTTTCAACAAACACTTGGTGGCCATGGTTTACTAGTTCACGAACACTCGCAGGAACCATACCTACACGGTATTCATGGTTTTTGATTTCTTTAGGTACACCAATAATCATAGTTTTTCGCCTTAATAGAACGGGATAAAATTTTTGACTATTATATTCATGACCAGCCAGTGTGTCTCACCTTTTTTAAGTGTCATTCTAGTGATATAATCTAAAAATACATTTTAAACAGTGCAAAACTCTGGTTTGGCTTATGCATCAATTACTCGACAGAATAGACCGTAAAATTTTAATGGAATTACAGCTCGATGGTCGGATCTCTAACGTAGAGCTGGCAAGGCGTGTAGGGCTAAGTGCCACCCCTTGTTTGGAGCGGGTAAAAAAGCTCGAAAGAGAGGGTTATATACTCGGATATAAAGCAGTAGTGGATCCTGCTAAACTTGGCCAAGGTTTGTCGGTTTATGTAGAAGTAACCATCACTAAAACCTCACCAGATGTTTTCGAAGAGTTTAACGCTGCAGTTAAAAAGCACGACGAAATAATTGAGTGCCATCTAGTATCGGGTAATTTCGACTTTTTATTAAAAACGCGGGTAAATGATATGTCGGAATACCGCAATGTACTGGGTGATATTCTACTAAAACTACCAAATGTCAGTGAAAGCCGAACTTATGTGGTAATGGAAGAAGTAAAAGGTGAAGAAGGGGTCATTATTCGCCCATATATTGCCTAAACTGTTAAAATACATATTGAGTAACAAAAACTTGTTCATTATCAGTCCATCAAGGCTAAGATAAAGTGCATCAAACGGCATTTCCTGCTAAGGTATTTCACTGCTAATCGATCAGTAAAGAATAATAAGGAATAGGGAGCTATGCGCCTAAATGGTGTTCAAAGACTGTTAGAAACGGGGCTAATCATCAGCACCTTTGCTGCAGTATTTATTTTATGTGCATTAATCAGTTTTGATCCTGCGGACCCTTCATGGTCGCAAACCGGTGAATTTGTTAATGTTAAGAATATTACCGGCACAGCGGGAGCTTGGGTTGCAGATATCCTATTACTCACTTTTGGCTGGCTTGCTTATTTAGTGCCTGTTGCCATTCAATTGTTCGGTTATTTATTGTTTAAACAGCCACACCGTATTTTCCAGCTAGATTACACCACGCTTGCCTTACGTGTTATTGGTTTTGCGCTGTTTATTACTTCAGCGACGGCAATCAGCAGCATTAATTTTGACGATATTTATAACTTCTCATCTGGTGGGGTAGTGGGGGATGTTATTGCGACAGCAATGATGCCTACCTTTAATTTTACCGGCACCTCAATTTTATTACTGTGTTTTTTCTTTGCTGGTTTAACCCTATTAACCGGTATTTCGTGGGTGCAATTTGTCGATTTTGTCGGCAAGTGGGTAATGAAAGCATTTTACTTTTTACGTGAGCAATTTTCTGCTTGGTTACATCGTGAAAAAGAAGCCGTTAAAGATATTGCTACTACAGAGCCAGACGCTAACTTTGTAGAGCCAGAAAACGAGCCAGCTATAAGCTTTAATGATGCAGATGAAGAAGAACCAAAACCTACTAAGGCTAAGCAAAAGCCTGCAGAAAAAGCCGATGATGACTTTAAAGGCTTTGATGAACTAGACGATATTCTTGACCAAGAAATTGGTTTTAGTGCCCTTGATGATGAATCATTCGATACCGTATCGGCACTAAATGCGCTTGATCAGAGCCCAGTTGTTGAGCCAGAAAAACCTGTCACAACGGTTGTTTCGCCTGCGCGCCCTATGCCTAAACCAAAACCTGCATATGAGCCACCGCCAACGGCAAAAGAAAAATTTGAAGCACTGCTGGAAGAGCAGCCGCCTACAAACCCGTTACCATCACTTGATTTATTAGACCGCCCAGATAAAGCGAAAAACCCATTATCGCAAGAAGAGCTTGATGGTATTTCGCGTTTAGTTGAAACCAAATTACTTGATTTTAACATTCAAGCTGCGGTTGTGGGTGTGTATCCAGGTCCGGTTGTAACGCGCTTTGAGCTTGATTTAGCGCCGGGTATTAAAGTCGCTAAAATCACTGGCCTAGCGAAAGATTTAGCGCGTTCACTGTCTGCTGTAAGCGTGCGTGTAGTAGAAGTTATTCCGGGTAAAACCTATGTTGGTTTAGAGCTGCCAAACAAACACCGTGAAATAGTGCGTTTAAGTGAAGTTATTAACGCGCCTAAGTTCGAATCAAATCCATCACCACTGACTATGGTGTTAGGTAAAGACATTGCTGGCGAGCCGGTATGCGCTGACCTTGGCAAAATGCCACATTTACTTGTTGCGGGTACCACAGGTTCAGGTAAGTCAGTGGGCGTTAATGTAATGATATTAAGCTTACTGTACAAATCGGGCCCTGATGATGTTCGTATGATCATGATCGACCCGAAAATGCTTGAACTTTCTGTGTACGAAGGCATCCCACATTTATTATGTGAAGTTGTTACCGACATGAAAGAAGCAGCCAATGCATTGCGTTGGTGTGTAGGCGAAATGGAACGTCGTTATAAGCTAATGTCGGCACTTGGGGTACGTAACTTAAAAGGTTACAACCAAAAAGTGTTGGATGCCAAAGAAGCGGGTCAACCGATTCTAGATCCACTGTTTAAAGACACCGATGGCATGGCCGATGGCCCTGAAGAGCTAGATAAACTGCCAAGTATTGTGGTGGTCATTGACGAATTTGCCGACATGATGATGATCGTGGGTAAAAAAGTGGAAGAGCTTATTGCACGTATCGCGCAAAAAGCCCGTGCTGCAGGTATTCACTTAGTGCTAGCAACACAGCGCCCATCGGTTGACGTAATTACAGGTTTGATTAAAGCGAATATTCCAACCCGTATGGCGTTCCAAGTTTCAAGTAAAATTGACTCGCGTACCATTTTAGATCAGCAAGGTGCTGAAAACTTACTTGGTATGGGTGACATGCTTTACTTACCGCCGGGTACTAGTGTACCAGTGCGTGTGCATGGCGCGTTTGTTGACGACCACGAAGTACATGCGGTTGTAGACGATTGGAAAAAACGTGGCAAACCAAATTATATTGATGAAATTTTAAGTGGCGACGCTACAGAAGAAATTTTACTACCAGGAGAAACCAGTGAAGACGGTGATGAAGAGTCAGATCCGCTTTACGATGAAGCAGTATCATTTGTAATTGAAACCGGCAAAGTGTCGGTATCGAGTGTACAGCGTAAGCTTCGTGTAGGTTATAACCGCGCAGCACGCTTAGTTGAACAAATGGAAACATCAGGCATTGTTAGCGCACCAGGACACAACGGTGCCCGCGAAGTCTTAGTGCCAAATGGTGGAGCAAATTAATGAAAAAAATTAAATACCTAGCCCTAATTATGGGTTGTTTATTAAGCGGTCAAAGTTTTGCAGACGACAGCGAAGCGTTGCAACAACAACTGGCTGCGATTAAAAGTTTTAAAGCAGAGTTTTCACAACAAGTGACCGATTCGCAAGGCGAAGCTATCATGCAAGGTGAGGGGAATATTGCTCTTCAGCAACCTATGATGATCCGCTGGCAACAGCAAAGCCCAGACGATACCTTGTTTGTATCAAATGGCGACAAAACGTATTACTTCGACAGCTTTGCTGAGCAAGTAACGATTATGAATACCCACAGCCTGATTGATTCAACACCGTTTGTATTGTTGACCTCAAAAGATCCAGAGCAGTGGGCTAAATACCAAGTTGTGGCAACTGATGCAGGCTTTAGTGTCACGCCAAACAAAGGCGTTGAGAGCCAAGTTGAAAAGTTAGATATTAGCTTTAATGCTAAAGAGCAAGGCCTAGCATCACTGACAGTATTAGATACCTCTGGTCAGCAGTCTTTATTTACCTTTAAAGATGCTAAAGTAAACGAAGCACTTGCAACTCAAACCTTTGAATTTACCATTCCAGAAGGCGTTGAAGTTGACGACCAAAGCCAAGGTGATTAAGGCTTGAGTAATCTCGGATTTAATTTTGGTCCTGATGTGCGCCCACTTGCGGCGCGCATGCGACCAGAAACACTCAATGACTACATAGGTCAGCAGCACCTTTTAAGCCCCGATAAACCTCTTTACCAAGCCATTCTTGCTGGTCGATGCCACAGCCTCATTTTGTGGGGGCCGCCAGGCGTTGGTAAAACCACCTTAGCGCAGATTATTGCAAACCATGCCGATGCCAGCCTTATTCAAATGTCGGCAGTCACAGCAGGTGTAAAAGATATTCGTGAGGCCGTAAGCGAAGCAAAAGCAAATCTTGCTGGTCGAGGGCAGCGCACCTTATTGTTTGTTGACGAAGTGCATCGCTTTAATAAATCTCAGCAAGATGCATTTTTACCACATATTGAAGATGGTACTTTTATTTTTGTTGGCGCGACCACCGAAAACCCATCATTTGCACTTAATAACGCGATATTGTCTCGTGCCCGTGTGTATGTTTTAAAAGCACTTGAGCAAGCCGATTTATTTAACGTAATTGAACGCGCCTTACGTGAAGACGTAGAGCTCAGCCAAAAACACATTGAAATTGCCGAAAACGCTAAACAAGCGCTTTGCCAAGCAAGTGATGGCGATGCGCGTAAAGTGCTTAACCTGTTAGAACAAGCTGTTGATTTAACCTCGGAGCAGCAGGGTAAATACCTTGTTGACCAACATGTTTTAAGCCAAGTGCTGCCAACACACTTAGCCAAGTACGACAAAGGCGGTGATGAGTTTTACGACTTGATTTCAGCGTTTCATAAGTCAGTGCGAGGTAGTTCACCTGATGGCGCCTTATATTGGTACTGCCGTATTTTAGCAGGGGGCGGCGACCCACTTTATGTGGCTAGGCGCTTATTAGCGATTGCTACAGAAGATATTGGCAATGCAGACCCGCGAGCAATGGAAGTTGCACTCAATGCGTGGGATATTTTTCAACGTGTTGGCCCAAGTGAAGGTGAGCGCGCTATTGCACAAGCCACCATTTATTTAGCCAGTGCCCCGAAAAGTAACGCAGTTTATATGGCATTTAATCAAGCTATGCAAGATGCTAAAAATGAGCCGAGCCATCCGGTGCCAGAGCATCTACGCAATGCACCAACTAGCTTAATGAAAGACTTAGGTTATGGCGCTGAATATCGGTATGCACATAATGAGGAAGGTGCATTTGCAGCAGGCGAAAAGTATTTCCCTGAGGCAATTAATGATCGCCAGTATTACTTCCCAACCGACCGCGGGCTTGAACAAAAAATAAAACAAAAGCTGGACTATTTAACTCAGCGCAACGAGCAAAGTGATATTAAACGTTATGAATAGTTTGAAACTTTACATGATGATTGCAATGGGTGGCGCTTCAGGGGCATGTTTACGCTATTTTCTTAGCGAAACCATGCTAAAACTCCTCGGTAGGGGATTCCCTTTTGGCACGTTGACAGTTAATATTCTTGGTTCATTGTTAATGGGCATTTTATACGGCTTGATTGAAAAAGAAATAATCGCTGTTAGCCCCGCTAAAACCTTAATTGGTATTGGCTTTTTAGGTGCATTGACCACCTTTTCAACATTCTCAATGGATTCGTTGTTGCTCTTGCAACAAGGTCACTTTTTTAAAATGGCCCTCAATATCACCTTAAACGTGGTGGTGTGTATATTTATGGCTTGGCTGGGCCTTCAGCTGGTAATGCAAAAAGGTTAAAAATCGAACATGTTAGATTCTAAATATTTACGTCAAGATATCGAACAAGCGGCTGCACGTTTAGCATCACGCGGTTACGAACTTGATACTGCAGCGGTAACTGCACTTGAAGAAAAACGCAAAACATTACAAGTAAAAACGCAAGAACTTCAAAGCGAGCGTAATGCAAGTTCCAAAGCTATCGGCCAAGCAAAAGCGAAAGGCGAGCACGAAAAAGCACAACAGCTGCTTGATTCAGTTAGTAATCTTGGCGATCAACTAGACAGCGTTAAAGCAGAGCAAGATGCAGTGTTAGAAGAGCTTAAGCAAATTGCACTTGCTATTCCGAACCTACCTGATGAGTCTGTTCCAGTAGGTGAAGACGAAGATCAAAACGTTGAAATCTCAACCTGGGGTACGCCTAAGTCATACGACTTTGAAGTAAAAGATCACGTTGATGTTGGTCAAGACGTAAACGGCCTAGACTTTGAAATGGGCGTTAAAATCAGTGGTGCACGTTTTACCGTTATGCGCGGTCAAGTTGCACGTATGCACCGTGCTCTTACGCAGTTCATGCTTGATACGCACACAGAGAAAAACGGCTACACAGAAATGTATGTGCCTTACCTAGTTAATAGCGCAAGCTTATACGGCACAAGTCAATTACCTAAGTTTGCTGGTGACTTATTCCACACCTTAGGTTTAGTGGATGACGACGGTCAGCAACAACCAGGTTTTAGCTTAATTCCTACAGCTGAAGTACCACTTACGAACAGTGCTCGTGACGAAATTTACGACGAAAGCGACTTACCAATTCGTTTAACAGCGCATACGCCTTGTTTCCGTAGTGAAGCGGGTAGCTATGGCCGTGATACACGTGGTCTTATTCGTCAGCACCAATTCGACAAAGTTGAATTAGTACAACTAGTAAAACCAGAAGATTCAATGCAAGCGCTAGAAGAGCTAACAGGTCACGCTGAGCAAATCTTACAAGCATTAGAACTTCCATACCGTAAAGTGATTTTATGTACGGGTGATATGGGCTTTGGTGCCGCAAAAACTTACGATTTAGAAGTATGGTTACCTGCACAAAACACTTATCGTGAAATCTCATCATGTTCAAACATGGTTGATTTCCAAGCACGTCGTATGCAAGCGCGTTTCCGTCGTCAAGGCGAGAAAAAGCCAGAGCTACTTCATACACTAAATGGTTCAGGCTTAGCGGTTGGTCGTACCCTTGTAGCAATCTTAGAGAACTACCAACAAGCTGATGGCTCAATTGTTGTACCAGAAGTATTACGCCCTTACATGGGTGGCTTAGAAGTAATTAAATAGGCTTAATTTTTAGTCATTTTATGAAACCGCATTGGGAAACCATGCGGTTTTTTTTTATTTTTTGATAATAATTAATTGCGGTAAGCAGTATGTTTAGTAAACTAAAAATAGGTACTATCAGTTTTAAAACTAAATCACATAGTATTTTATTACAATACACGAAGGACTGCTGTTATGAAAAAACTACTCGCCGTAGCATCTGCTGCTTTGTATTTAGCAAGCTCTGTCGCTTTTGCTAAAGATAAGCCCAATATCCTCATAATATTCCCCGATGATGTAGGCTGGCAAAACGTCAGTGCATATGGCCTAGGTACCATGGGTTACAAAACGCCAAACATCGATAAACTCGCCCACGAAGGCGCAATGTTTACCGATCACTATGCACAACCATCATGCACTGCTGGTCGCGCTGCCCTTATTACCGGCCAGTACCCAATCCGTAGTGGCATGACAACTGTTGGCAGACCAGGTGCAGAGCTTGGTTTAAAAGCGGGCTCTTATACCCTTGCTGAGGTTCTTAAAGAGCAAGGTTACGCTACAGGTCAATTTGGTAAAAACCACTTAGGTGATCGCAATGAGCACTTACCAACCGTTCATGGTTTTGATGAATTTTTTGGAAACTTATATCACTTAAATACGCAAGAAGAATTCGAGCAACGTGATTATCCAAAAGACCCTGAATTTTCAAAAAGTATGGTACGCGAGGTGTTTTACATACTTACGCAACTAATGTAGATGATAAAACTGTTGATCCACGTTTTGGTAAAGTGGGTAAACAAAAAATTGAAGATACCGGCCAGCTTTCTCGCGAACGTATGAAAAACGTAGATAAAGAGTTTATGGCTGCGAGCCTAGATTTTATCAAGCGTGCAAAAAAAGCTGATAAACCTTTCTTTGTTTGGTTTAACCCAAGTCGTATGCACATGTATACGCGTTTAAGTGACGAAAGTCGTTATTTAGCTGAAGAGTACACCACAGAGCATGATTTATACGGCAGTGGCCTAATTGAACATGACCAGCAAGTGGGTGAGTTAATGGCTGCGCTAGATGATATGGGTGTACTTGATAACACTATCGTTATTTACTCAACAGATAATGGTCCAGAGCACAGCGCTCGATTACACGGCGGTACAACACCTTTCCGTGGTGAAAAGATGACAACTTACGAAGGCGGCGTACGCGTACCAATGATTGTTCGTTGGCCAGGTAAAGTCCCTGCAAATACGATACTAACGGGTATTCAATCGCACATGGATATTTACACAACCCTTGCAGCAGCAGCGGGTGAACCAAATATCGCGAAAAAAGCCCTTAAAGAGCATAAGCAACCGATTGATGGTGTAAACAACTTAGATTATTGGTTAGGTAAAACAGACGAAAGTGCGCGTGATAGTTTCCTTTATTATTACGAATCAAGCATCAAGGCTGTGCGTTATAAGCAGTGGAAACTTCATTTCGAAACGAGCGAAAACTATTACGCTCAGTATGAGAAGCAAAAGTTCCCGATCATCTATAACTTACGTATGGACCCGTTTGAAAGCTTTGATGGCCTAACAGACCGTTCAGACATTGTGCAAGCTAAGCAATGGCTAAATGAGCCTGTGCAACATCTACTTGGTGAACACATTAAGTCATTGACTGAATATCCACCACTGCAAAAAGCAGCGAGCTTTGACTTTAGCCAACTGATGGAACAGTTGATGTCTGGTAAGCAGTAACACTCAATAAAACGATTTATTAAGTTGTTAATCTAAATAAATAGCCGCATCTGGAAACCATGCGGCTTTTTACTTTTGGCGAAAAGACTGTAGACAGTAAAAGCCAAAGTGGATCTAAACGCGAGCAATCAACGTATTCAAAGCATAAAGTTAATAGTGTGAAGCAATATGAGTAATAAACAAAAGTCAGTGCCAACATCACGGTTTTCACGCGCTGCTCGGCTTGGCTCTTTAGCTGGTAAAGTCGCAGGTAATATGTTGTTTGAAGGCACAAAAGCATGGGCAACTGGCAAGCAAACATCACGACAAGAGTTATTGTTACAGCCTAAAAATATTCAGCGCTTTGCCGAACAGCTTGCAAATTTGCGTGGCGCAGCAATGAAATTGGGCCAGCTGTTATCTATGGATAGCGGTGAATTACTCACTCCTGAGCTATCTGCAATTTTAGCAAGGCTGCGTGCAGAAGCGACACCTATGCCGCAAAAGCAGCTAGTTAAAGTAATGCGTGAGCATTGGGGTGATGCGTGGTTAGAGCAATTATCGCATTTTGAACTCAGACCATTTGCTGCGGCATCAATAGGGCAAGTGCATATTGCTTATCGAGAATCGGGCGAAAAGTTAGCAGTTAAAGTGCAATACCCAGGTATTGCAAAAGGCATTGCCAGTGATGTTGATAACTTAGCTTACCTTCTTAAGCTCAGTGGCTTATTACCTAAAGAGGTAGAAATACAGCCTCTTATCGATGAAGCAAAACAACAGCTTATAAACGAAGCAGACTACGAATTAGAAGCTAATTATTTAAAACGCTACAGCGAGTGTTTAAAAGGTGACGACAATTACCTTATTCCTAATGTGGTAGATTCGCTTAGTTCTTCTCAAGTATTAGTCATGAGTTTTGTTGAAGGGCAAGAACTCGATGAACTGGCAAATACAGGGCAAGAACTCGATGAACTGGCAAATACAGAGCAAGCGCTACGTAATAAAGCGGTTGAACAGTTACTCAGCCTATTTTTACGTGAATTATTTAGCTTTAAACTAGTTCAAACAGATCCAAACTTTGCCAATTATCAATATCAAATCGACAATCAACGCCTAGTGCTTTTAGATTTTGGTGCCACCCGTGAACTACCTCAGCATATTAGTGATGGTTACTTACAGCTATTATCTGCCGCGTATAATAACGACAGAGCAGGTGTGGCAACAGCAGCACAGCAAATTGGCTATTTTCAACAAGGGCTTGCTCAAGAATATATAGATAATGTCGTTGATATATTTCTTCTCGCCTGCGAGCCACTGCGCCATCAAGGTGAGTATGACTTTGCAAATAGCGACTTACCAAAACGCATTAAAGAACTCGGCCTAAAAATGAGCACCGCATCAGAACATTGGCACGCACCACCGGTAGATGCCTTGTTCGTTCACAGAAAACTAGCAGGCCTGTTTTTAATCGCTGCAAAGCTAGGCGCAAAAGTGAATGTGGGTAGTATTTTTAAGGATTTTGAAGCACAGAGTGAAAAATAATAAAACGGGAGTTTGGGGTAACTTATTCTGCTCCAAAACAAGTTAGGGTAAACCCACTTATGGCTGCTTTTAGAGAAGCAGATATTCAAAGTGTTAATGAACAAATAATCAATTCTCGTTATGTTAAATAATTGGCTTCTCGTTAAAACTTTCATAGAAATTTAAGTTACTAATTTTAATGCTATTTTTCATGCATGTTCTCGAAATGTAATTTTCCCTACTCTCGAATAAGTAAATTCTCGGTTATATGGGATTCTAAACAATTGTAATTCCTTTAGGCTATGTGTAAGTTATTAATAATTAAATTAATAAAAATCGTATTTTGATAATTCTGGAAATTGACACATTAAGTGTTAACGGGAATTCTCGGTAATACGCTGTAAGCTGTACAGGGAGTTAGATGTACGTTTTGTGTAAATGGCATGTTATTGTCAAGTACATATTAAACCACGATGCAGGGGAGAGATTCTTTCCTATTATGACTTGCGCATTTTGGTTGAGCATTGTCTTACAAAGCATTATCTACATTGCCATCAATAACCCATTTGGAATCAGATTAGACTCCAATCTTTATGAGGTTGTTATTGTAGCGTTTTTCTTTTCTACAACTGCTTTGTTTCATGTCGCAGTAAAACATGAACTTCGTTACAAAAAAGCTGAAGATTGGTTTATCAACTTAAACAATTGCACTTCAACAAAGCTCAAAGTTTGGGTTAGCACATTAATGTTGTTAGCTTTTTTTACTTTTATGCCCTTGGCCATATTTCTAATGTAAGTACAGCTAACAAGCAATTAAACAGGGATTAAAAACAGCGGGCTCTTCGCTCTATTTTAGCCCACTATTTTTAACCCGTTAATCGAGCGTTATGTTTTAATGGAGGAGTGGTGAACTTAGGAAGCTTGGATAGCGCAATTATCAAAAGCCTGTCATGGGTAGCCTTAGGAATAATCGTAATAACTTTGGTTATGGGTTCACTACCTACAACCGCTAGTGATATTACTGGCTTATTTGTATCAAGTTTACTTTTTTTAAGTGTCTATTTACTTGTATCGTTGGTCGGGTGGCTATGTGTCGGCTTTCCTGTTCATTGGGTAATTTGTAAATATGCAAATGCTTCCTTCAAGATCTATATGGTAGTTAGTATTCTAGTAAGCTTAACGTTGTATTTTGTTCAAAGTCAGGATTCTGTATTATTTGCGCTGACTGCATTGTCCCAAGCAATGATATTTAGGTTCTATGTGTATAAGAAAACCTAACAAGCTGTTTAAGTATGGGACTGCTAAAGCTTGGTCGGTTTCGCTACCTTTGCATTTTAGCCAAACATTAATCAGCCCCTAACTGGGTGTTACCAAGGCCTTTCTTTTATAGAGCCGCCCTTCGTCTGTTCACAATTGCTTTTTTATTTCATCAAAGTAAAGTGCTTGCATAGTCACGAAAACGATCCAATCGCTTGTTTTTGTTCTGAGACAAAAGCTAAAGCTCCTGCATTTTAGTAGTATTGGCAATTACTTAAGAAGTTTGTTACAAATGAGTCATTCAGAAAAGCGAGCGATACAGTGGTAGAAAAACACCCGATTTGCTTGCTATAAACATGTTAGGCTTTTAATGGACACCGAGCAATATATTCAGAAATTGTTTGACGACTCTGGTTGGTATGAAGGAAGAAATGTAAAAGTACAAACTAATGTTTTGGATTTATTTAAGCCAGCATACAAAAACGCAATAAGAGTTCTAAAAGAATACGGAGGTCTAACCGTAGGTGAAGTCGCTCCAGGTCGAGACTTTTCAGCGAGTGAAATTTGTTTTTACTCTAAAACTTTTGATTTAGTCAAAGAGTTTGATAAATATTGGACTAACATAAATAGCCTCTTCTCTGTTGCCTCAGCCCATCGAGATCACATGCAAATAGTTGTCGATGAATTTAATAACTTTTATATCTTTACAGATCCAGATGAGCAATTATATTTCGGTGGCTCGTTTCAAGATACAGTTAACAAAGTCTTACTTGGTATAAATTACGGTAATGCGCTAAGCAAAACCTAACTAAATAATTATGAAAAGGACGCAAAAAGCTTGGCTTGCGCTCCTTTGTCGCTAATTTTAGCCAAGATTTATCCGCCCTCTATACGGCGTTAGGGTTACAATCAAGCAATGAAGTGGACTGAACCTTGGGTTAAATCAATCCAAAATCAAGAAAGATATAGCCTCATTTCAAAGGGGGTATTAATCAGCTACCTTATTTGGACGTTGTTTTTCGTTTTTTTGGCAGTTGTAAGTCTGTTGACAAAAGATGACTTTATCAATCATCTGGTTAAAACTATTTGGATTGCGCCTGTAGGAGGTTTCATTTTAGCTTGGGGCATGTATACGATCAGGTGGCTGTCACCAGTTAAAATTGATTCCGGCCCCAAAGGTCTTATTAGAATCAAAGCAGATAATATAACTTCGATACCTTGGGAGCTGATATCTTCGTATACTTTTATTGTTGACGGCATAGTTTTTAAGTTTACAGATGATAGTGAAATTACATTTTTATTACCTAAAGATATAGATCGAGATTTAATAGCAAAAGAACTTGAAGCACACTCAATCAAAAAAGGTGCTTTATAACCTTAACAAGGTAATTAAATCGAACACAAATCATCAGGCCGTGTACGCTCTAAATTGTAGCCTGCTATTTTGTTCCGTTTATCACGGCGTTAGGCATCAAGGAAAGTATGGACAATAATATTAAGGTCGGAGATTGGGTCAGAAGCTATGGTTCAGGAATATGGAGAGTTCATCGAATTCTAGAAATCAATGATTTTGATATTCAAAGTCAAACTAACAAACCTAGAACTGTTGTTTTCTCTTCACGCTTTGTAAATGACTCTTATGAGCGATCCTTTGCAACAGAATGCTGTGATTCAACATTTGTTTATCATTTGCAACAAGCCGAGCAAGATGAACTCGATTCATTTATCAATCAAAATCCTGATTTATATACTAAATTCAATGCTTATAAACCAAAACCCATTGACGCTATTTACAACGCAAAAATAAATATTCCAGTTTCAAAAAGTAAACCTGAGTTGGAAGAGCTCTTAATTAGTTACCAATCATTATTTTTAGAGCAACTCTTTTGTCAGTTGCATTCTTCAGGTTTAGTTTCAAGTGATAACAAAGGCTGGACAGCACAATTTGTAGCTAAAGATCATGAGGCTGTTGATGGTAAATTAGTGTATAGCTTTTCAACGTTATTGACGTTTTAGATATTAAGAAATCCATTTAAAGAAGTTTTGATTTAATCTGTAAATTGCTTCAAATGGAATAACTTAAAGAGCAATGTTTTTCATAATTCTTTAAGATAACGCGCAAGGAATTATTGTACAACTATCAATGCAACACACTTTAAAGATAAACAATTATAACTTTCTCTTTAAGGATAAGAACTGTAAGCTAAAAAATAACAATAAGAAGGTTGTTTAAAGTTGGCTAGGAAATCGTTTTAGCGAATTCTATTCAAGCTTATATACCCATTTTGGGTTTCATAACTAAAGGAATATTACCAAATATGAAGTTATCAGTGTTTTTAATAGCGACATTATTATCTTTCAATTCTTTAGCATCAGATTATCAATCTGAAATTGATGATTTTTTTAAGCTTTACCAATCTGGTAAGGTAAATGAAGCCGTAGATTCGATTTACAAAACGAACAAATACGTATCTTCAATTCCTGATCAAGTTAAAAATGTTAAAACTCAATTGAATGCTCTTGAAGGACTCGTTGGAGAGATAAACAACGTAGGCAAAATAGACACCTATTTTGTAGGTGACAACTTTGTGCATGTTACCTATTTAGTGACTTATGATAGACAACCTTTACGTTATGAGTTTCAATTTTTTAAAGTAAAGCAAGGTTGGAGAGTCTATTCATTTTCGTTTGATGATGCTTTGACTAATGAGATCACTTCACTAGCTAGAGAAGCGGCATTATCTTCTAAAAAGTGAAGGTAACTAGGTCAATTACACAGCATTTGTTAAAAGAGCGAATGCTGTGATGTTTATTTTAAAATACTTACTATAGCAACTCGCTATTTCACTAAAAACTCTGAATTTGCGTTACTCGTAATTGGTAGTGATCCCTTTTGACCTTTTAAAAAGGTTGCTGTTTTGGATTCGGCAATTCTATTATGAAATCAAAAAACATATATTAGTGATTTTCAAACATAACAAGAAATTAAAAAAGGAGAAAACAGTCGGCGTTTGCTTCTCCTTTGTTGATGTAGCCAAGCATTTATGCGCCTAATAGTAATGGCGCTGTTCTCAAAAGGAGATTGGTATTAAGCTCAATAGTTTCATCGATAAAATAGAATCGCTATCTGACAGTGAAAGATGCGACTTTTTTCGAATGTTAGCTCACTCATTAACTGTGTCTGTTCGTGTTTATTTGTGGGATAAGGAATTGGATCTCAGCGAAAAGCTCGATAGGATCAAATGGTTAAACGAAATCAATCATAGGGTGATCACCAAAATTATTGTGATACCATATGACAAAGAAGAAATTGAAAGCTTCATTGAAATGGTGAACGACTATATTGAAAAAAATCTGATGATTTATGAACAATTGGAACACTGTTTTAATTCGTCACTCCATCGTATCGGTGGCAAGTGAAAACTTATAAGGCTAACTGAGGTGCCATTAGCTGTCTTACTATATATCCCTCCAATCAACACCTAATACCCCAAAAAATGAGAAAATAAGTTTAGCTTAATATGGTGCGATAAATGTGCGATATAAATAAAGGAATGTATGTTTAAAGTGCGATAAATTAAGCTGGTAAGTTAAGTAACTTATTGAATAGAGTGTAGAAAAATGGTCGGCATAGCAGGATTTGAACCTGCGACCCCTGACACCCCATGACAGTGCGCTACCAAGCTGCGCTATATGCCGACGTTGCAAGCCATAGTACGGCTTTTTTTATAAAAATCAATATCCCCGCAGTTTGATTGCTTGTTTATTGTTCAGGTAATCCACATTAAATCAATGGGCTAGAGGTTAATCTAGCCAATCGTTGATCGTTTTGTACATAAAGTCGCGTATTAATGGCTGAGCATCGGCATTAGGGTGCAGGTTATCGTTTTGCATAAGTTCTGGACGGCCTGCAATACTTAGCATGAAAAAGGGCATGAGCTCAGAATCTGTTTCATCGGCAATGGTTTTAAAGCTATCGGTGAAAAGTTTGGTATAACGCGGGCCATAGTTAGGTGGAATTTGCACTTCCATTACGGCGGTTTTCGCCCCGATTTGTTGGCTTTTTGTTATTAAATCACGTAGGTTAGCTTGCAGGCGTTTAATAGGGAAACCTCTTAAACCATCGTTTCCGCCAAGCTCAATGAGTACATGAGTGGGTTCAAATTCGCTCAGTAACGCGTCGAGTCGTCTTAGGGCACCGCCTGTGGTTTCACCGCTAATACTGGCGTTTACTAGGTATACAGATTGGTCTTTTTCATCGTACTTATCTTGTAACAATTTAACCCAGCCTTGCTCTTGTTTAAGTCCGTAAGCGGCGCTTAAACTGTCACCTAGAATTAAAATTGTGTTGTCAGCTGCTGCCGTAAGTGGTTTGATTACTAACAGTAAAACGAATATAAAACGTAGGATTGGATGCATCATATGTCAGCGCTTTCTCAATTAAACATCATTCAAGTTAAAGGACTTTCTAAAACGGTCACCACGGTTGAGGGCGACCTGACCATCCTCAGTGACATCAGCTTTAATGTCAAGTCGGGCGACTCAGTTGCCGTGGTAGGCACCTCAGGTTCGGGGAAGTCTACTTTATTAAGTTTATTAGCAGGCCTTGACCAATCAACGGGCGGCAGTATCCATTTAGACGGAGCCGCATTACACGAATTAGATGAAGAAGCACGCGCAGCACTTCGCGCTGAAAAAGTAGGTTTTGTATTTCAGTCTTTCATGCTTGTACAAAGCTTAACAGCCCTTGAAAACGTAATGCTTCCTGCTGAACTTGCGGGTAGTAAAGACGCTAAACAACAAGCACTTGAGCTACTTGAAAAAGTAGGTTTGAGTCATCGCGTGGGTCATTACCCATCGCAATTATCTGGTGGTGAGCAGCAACGTGTAGCAATTGCTCGTGCATTTATTGGCACACCGAAAATTTTATTTGCCGATGAACCATCAGCGAACCTTGATAGCAAAAACGGTAAGTTAATTGAGTCTTTATTATTTGAATTAAATAAAGAGCACGGCACAACACTCATTTTAGTAACCCATGATGAGCAGCTTGCACAAAAGTGTCAGCAAATTTTACATATTGAAGCAGGGCAGCTAGTAACTGTAAAAGAAAGCGAAGGAGTGCAAGCGAATGTGGGCTAAATTAGCACTAAAACTGTTTTCACGTGAGTTTAAGCGTGGCGAATTAACAGTGATCAGTGCAGCAATAGCCTTAGCTGTGCTCACTGTTTTAACATTGTCTATGGTTACCGATCGAATTGGTCAAAGTATTGAAGAAAAAAGCAGTGCTTTTATTGCGGCTGATCGCGTTTTAGCAAGTAACCATGCTTTACCTGCTGAGTTTTTAGAAAAAGCCAACCAAGATAACTTACGCACCGCTAAAATAACTTACTTCGACACCATGCTATTTGCCGGTGACGAAATGCAGCTTGGTTCGGTTAAAGCGGTATCAAACACCTATCCGTTAAAAGGCGAGTTAAAAGTTAAAACTAGCCTGACTGGCCAACCAGAAGTAACAACCGAGATCCCAAGCCGTGGTGAAGTATGGTTAAGTGAATCTGTGTTTTATGCGCTAAACATTAAAGTGGGCGATAAAGTAGAGCTTGGCGCTGCTACGTTTACTGCTAGTCATGTTGTAGCCGAAGAGCCAGATGCACCGTTTAATGTGTTTTCGAGCAGCCAACGAATCTTAATTAATGAAGCAGACATTGCTGTTACAGAGGTAATTCAGCCGGGGAGTCGGGTGTTTTACCGTCAACTTTATGCTGGCGACAAAGACAATTTAGATACCTTCTATGCGTGGTTAAAACCACAAATGAAAGAAAACCAGCGTTGGTATGGTGTTAAAGACCGCCAGTCACCTATTTCTAATAGTTTAAATCGTGCCGAAAGCTATTTATTGCTAGCTGGTTTGCTTGGCATTATTTTAGCTGCTGTTGCTATTGCGGTATCGGCAAAACGGTATTGTGAGCGTCAGTACGACCCAGTTGCTATGATGAAAACGCTTGGCGGTAGCCGCGCTATGATCCGTAAAATCTATTTATTACATTTGAGCCTTGTATGTTCAATGTCGGTGATTGTCGGTTTACTGATTGGTTATGGTTTACAAGCGGTTGCCACGGATTATTTGGCACAAACCATGGGCACAGCATTGCCGAGCGCATCGGCTAAACCTTGGATCATTGCGATTAGCACAGGTGTGATTTGTGCGGTTATGTTTTCAATTAAACCGCTACTCGATTTATTTGATATTCCGCCGCTACGTGTACTTCGCCGTAACTTAGGCGACCGTTTATTGGTAAGTAAAGTGCATCTTACTATGTCGGCGCTTACTGTGTTTTTACTGATGTGGTTATTTAGTAACAACCTCAAAATTAGTGCAATTTTGTTCCTTTCGACGGCATTTTTAATTGCCGTGTTATTTGGTTTATCAAAGGTTATTTTTGGTGGTGGCCGCAAACTTGGTTTAAGCCCTGGTAACAGTTGGTCATTGGCGATTGCGTCAATTCAAAAGCGTGCCAATGTGAATGCGGTACAATTAATTAGCTTTGCTTTGGCCATAAAACTATTACTGTTTTTAATTGTACTTAAGAACGACATGATTTCGGATTGGCAGTCTCAGCTTCCTGAAAATGCCCCTAATTCATTTTTAGTGAACATTACTGAGCAAGAGTTAGAGCCTATAACTAGCTTCTTAGCGCAAAACGATATGCCAACGTCTGATTTCTATCCGGTTGTGCGTGGCCGTGTAAACGCTGTTAATGGCGAGTTGGTTGCCCGCGAAGTATCGCAAGAAGACAACGAAAAGAAAGATGAAGAAGCCCGCTCTGGTATTGGCCGTGAGTTAAACCTAACTTGGCGTAAAGACTTACCAAATCAAAACGAACTTATCGACGGTACATGGTTTAGTGAAGACTCAGTAGCCGAGGCATCGTTAGAAGAGTCGATGCTTGAACGTCTTGATGTACAAATTGGCGATACGCTTACTTTCTTAATTGGTGCACAATCATTCGATGCAAAAATTACCAGTGTACGTAAGGTTAATTGGACCACACTTAAACCTAACTTCTTTATTATTTTAAGCCCTGATGTGCTTGCGAGTTTTCCTGCTACTTATATTTCATCAGTGAATGTAAAAGCAGAGAAAAAACGAGAGTTTAATGAGCTAATGCGTCAATACCCCACGGTTAACGTGATAGATGTTGAGAGTTTCATTAAACAAATTCGTTCAACCATAGAGCAAGTATCGTTAGCGATTGGCTTTGTACTAGCGATTGTGGTTGCCTGTGGCGCTTTAGTACTTATTTCGCAAGTGCAAGCAAGTTTAGGCGAGCGAATGCAAGAGATTGTCATTTTGCGAACTTTAGGTGCGAAAGGGCGCTTAATTAAAAATGCCACCTTATATGAGTTTTTACTATTAGGCGTTACTGCAGGTTTAGTCGCTGCCATTGTCAGTGACATCGCTCTGTTAATAGTGCAAAAACAAATGTTCGATTTAGCAGGTAAGTTCCACCCTCATATTTGGGTGATTGGCCCAGCAGTCGGTGGCTTATTCGTGGCATGTTTGGGCTATTTGATGATAGCCCGCACAATGCGAAAAAATACCCAAGGCTTATTACGCTCACTCGCGTAAAAGTCTCTTGAAGGTTGGCTATAAAATGCTCGCAATTGCGGGCATTTTTTATGAATTGCAATTGGTTACTGGTAATTTATACAGTGCTCTGGCATTATTAACCGCAGATAATAATGATAATAGACGGATCAGTTAGTTGGCGATTATTTTAGGGATTGATCCTGGTTCACGGTTAACAGGGTACGGCGTGATTGCTCACCAAGGTGCTAAGTTCACTTATTTAGGTAGTGGCTGCATTAAATTGGCTGATCACGATTTTCCGGTACGCTTAAAAATGATTTACCAAGGGATCAGTCAATTGGTAGAGCAATTCTCACCAGACAGTTTTGCTATCGAAAAAGTGTTTATGGCACACAACCCAGACTCAGCGCTTAAGCTCGGTCAAGCACGTGGCGCTGCTATCGTTGGCGCTTCAATGGCAGAGCTGCCAGTTTATGAATATTCAGCTAGGCAAATTAAGCAGGCCGTTGTAGGTAATGGCGGAGCCGATAAGTCTCAAGTACAGCATATGGTTAAAAACATTTTAAAGCTGCCTGGTACCCCTCAAGCCGATGCCGCAGATGCCTTAGCAATTGCTATTTGTCATGCACATTCAGAACAAAATTTAATAAAACTTGCGGGCAGTGCGAGCAAAACCGTAAGAGGACGATTAAGGAAGTAATATGATTGGTCGATTAAATGGCTTACTAGTAGAAAAACAGCCGCCAGAAATTCTTATTGAAGTAAGTGGTGTAGGCTACGAAGTGCAAATGCCGATGACCTGCTTTTATGATTTACCTGCAGTGGGTGAGCAAGCGATTATTTATACCCATTTTGTGGTACGTGAAGATGCCCAGCTATTATTTGGCTTTAACAACAAAACCGAACGCGCTTTATTTAGAGAGCTTTTAAAAGCCAATGGTGTAGGGCCAAAACTTGGTCTTGCTATTTTATCGGGTATGTCGGCGCAGCAATTTGTAAGTTGTGTTAATAATGAAGATGCAACAACACTGGTTAAACTGCCGGGTGTTGGTAAAAAAACGGCTGAGCGTTTAGTGCTCGAAATGAAAGATAGACTCAAAGATTGGGGTAATGACTTATTTACACCATTTAGCGATAATGCCGTCATTGAGCCATCAAGTGATGATAGCCTAGTGGCAAATAATGCTGCAGATGATGCAGTATCAGCATTAGTGGCATTAGGCTATAAGCTACCGCAAGCACAAAAGGCGGTTAAAACAGTGAACAAACCAGATATGACGACCGAGGTTCTAATTAAAGAAGCTCTAAAATCAATGTTGTGAGTAAACCATGATTGAAGCAGATCGCTTAATAGATGCGAGTGAACAAAGTAACGAAGACAGTGTTGATCGTGCCATACGACCAAAGCTGTTAACCGATTACACAGGCCAGCCGCATGTTAAGCAACAAATGGAAATTTTTATCGAGGCAGCTCGCCACCGTGGCGAAGCGCTGGATCACTTATTAATATTTGGTCCACCGGGCCTTGGTAAAACCACACTTGCAAATATTGTTGCCAACGAGCTTAACGTTAATATTAAAACAACATCAGGGCCAGTACTCGAAAAAGCAGGCGATTTAGCCGCACTTTTAACGAACCTTGAAGAAGGCGACGTACTGTTTATTGACGAAATACATCGCTTGAGCCCGCAAGTCGAAGAGATTTTGTATCCCGCAATGGAAGATTATCAGCTGGATATAATGATAGGTGAGGGCCCCGCAGCACGCTCTATCAAGCTTGATTTGCCGCCATTTACTTTAATTGGTGCAACAACTCGTGCTGGCTCACTCACTTCACCACTTAGAGACCGTTTTGGTATTGTTCAGCGATTAGAGTTTTATTCTGTTGAAGACTTATCAAAAATTGTTGCCCGCTCAGCAAGCTTTTTAGACTTAACCATGTGTGATGAAGGCGCAACCGAAATCGCCAAGCGTTCACGCGGTACACCGCGCATAGCAAACCGTTTATTACGCCGCGTTCGTGATTACACCCAAGTGAAATCAGACGGTAAAGTAAATGCTACAGTTGCAGAGCAAGCCCTCGATATGATTGATGTCGATAAAAGCGGTTTTGACTACATGGATAGAAAATACTTGCTAGCTATTATCGAAAAATTTATGGGCGGCCCCGTTGGCCTTGATAACCTAGCGGCTGCAATTGGCGAAGAAAAAGAAACCATTGAAGATGTCATAGAGCCGTTTTTAATTCAACAAGGCTTTATTCAGCGTACCCCCCGCGGACGACTTGTTTCAGACATCGCTTACCTGCACTTTGGGCTAACGCCAGAGAAATAACTAAAACCCCGCGGTTAGTTAGAAGCTTTAAGCTATAAGTATCAAGCAGCTCGGAAGGGCTGTTTTTTATCGAGATAAATTGCTTGTATCCAACGGGTATGTAGATTTTTACCGCTTACCGCTTACCGCTTACCGCTTACCGCTTACCGCTTACCGCTTACCGCTTACCACAAACCACTAACCAGTGGGTTGTTGTCTCATTTTAACATCTGTAATTCACATGCTGTTAAGTTATCGGTAGGTATTCTCATTGGCGTTTGTGTAGGCAAAAAAAAGCCCGCATAAGGATGCGGGCAAACAACAAGTTGAAGGAAGTAATCCAGGGAACTACGGTCTACTTGAATAAGGTTTTATCCCGATTTAAGTGAACCTAGAGCAATACGAAACTTCATATTGCTAAAAACGGAGCTTGATGAAAGAAACTTTCATGAGGTTGCTAGCTCGGTATAGGTAAATAATACGCAATGATGGATTTTTCTTCAAACTAGAAAAATTTTATTTTCAGATAAAAAAAACTAATGTGAGCTAAAAATTGAATTGTTTTCTTTTTGTTCACTTTGTAACTATTTTGTTTTTAACCTTCTGAATAAAAGGGTTTTTATAATTTTTGTGATCTTTATTCAGGATTAGTTTAAGTATTCTGTAGTAGATTTGCAAAAGTGCTTTTGGGTGTTTATGCGTAATTTATGAATAAACGTCGTGTTTTTGGCTGTTTTGGTTGCTTTTGAGAGCTATTCTAGTGACTTATTATTAAGGTGAAAATATGCGTAAATGTGTTGATAAAACCTAATATGGCTAAAAAATAACTAAGCAAATTGCTTTTTACCGTTATTTGCCGCTAATTCACAGCAAGAGCGTTGTCAGTTTATAACTGACTAGATACACTAGATGTAACTTTTGGCCACCTTTGTGGTCAATAAATGCAAGTGTAAAAAATATAACAAATTACATAGAAATCTATTTTAGGAGTTTAACGTGGGATCAGGGCTTAACTTTTTAGATCTTATTCTAGAAGCCAGTGTACTTGTCCAGCTAGTAATGTTGGCATTAGTCGGTATGTCGGTAATGTCATGGGCAATTATTTTTCAACGTAAAAAAGCGATTTCTGATGCACTTAATGGCGCTAAGCGTTTTGAGCAAAAGTTTTGGTCAGGTATTGATTTAAGTAAATTATATAACGAAGTATCTGCTCGTCCTGGTGGTGCATCAGGTGTTGAAGCATTATTCGTTGCAGGATTTAAAGAGTTTGCACGTCATAAGAAAAATACATTTCAAAGTGCAGGCATCGTAATGGAAGGCACACATCGTTCAATGCGAGTTGCGCTATCGCGCGAAGTTGAAAAGCTTGAGTCTAGTTTATCGTTTTTAGCAACAGTGGGTTCAATTAGTCCTTACATCGGTCTGTTTGGTACGGTATGGGGTATCATGAACGCATTCATCGCGTTAGGTGAAGTTAAACAAGCAACGCTACAAATGGTAGCGCCAGGTATCGCCGAAGCGCTGATTGCAACTGCAATGGGCTTATTTGCTGCAATCCCTGCTGTAATTGCTTACAACCGTTTTGCTAATAAAGTAGAAAAGCTTGAAGGTAATTACATTAACTTCATGGAAGAATTCGCCAATATTTTACACCGCCAAGCAGCTGCGCAAATAGAGGCTAAAGCGAATGTATCAGCGTAAGAAACGTCGCCCTGTAGGTGAAATAAACGTAGTACCTTACATTGATGTAATGTTGGTACTACTAATTATATTTATGGCAACTGCGCCACTTATTACCCATGGTGTAAAAGTGGATTTGCCGAAAATGGAAGAATCGGATTTAGTTGATACCAAAGATACACCGCCTATCATTGCGTCAATTGATGCTGAAGGTAAGTACTATGTAAGTATTGGTACTGACCCAGAAGCACCAATGGAAGCGCTGGATGTTGCGGCGGTAATTAAACTTCAACTGCAAAAAAATCCAGATACACCTGTGATGATTAAAGGTTCTGGCCGTGTTTCTTATCAAGAAGTACTGCTGCTTATGGACTTTTTGAAAAATGCTGGTGTGCCTTCAGTGGGTCTTATGACCGAATCATTCGAGGGGACGAAAGGCTAGTATGGGTGCATCAGTAGTAAAATCGGTTCTTTTGCACCTTGCAATAGCAGGTTTATTAGTAGCAACAGCTAATTTTCATATGCCAGCGCCTAAGGTGATGGAAGTAACGCTGAACCCTGCTTTACCAGAGCCTGAAAAAGCCGTTGCCGCAGTAACGGTTGATCAGCAAAAGGTTGAGCAGAAAATTGCCGAGCTTAAAAAGCAAGAAGAAGCAAAAAAACGAGCCGAAGCAAAACGTATTCGTGACCTTGAGCGCCGTGCAAATGATGCACGTAAGCAACGTGAAGCTGAAGACAGACGCCTTAAAAAGCTAGAGCAGCAACGCCGCGCGAAAGAGAAAGAAAAAGCAGAAGCAGAAGCACAAGCGAAGAAAGCACGTGAAATTCAAGAGAAAGAACGAGCTAAAGCGCAACAGGCTGAAAAGCAAAAGCAAGAAGCTGAAGCCGCAGCGAAAGCTGCAGCTGAAAAACGTAAAGCTGAAGAAGAGGCGTTAAAGAAAGCGGAAGAAGAGCGTAAGCGTAAAGCTGCCGAAGCTGAAGCTGAACGTAAACGCAAAGAAGCTGAAGCAGAGCGTAAACGCCAGCAAGCATTGCAAGAGCAAATGCTACAAGAACAATTAGCTGCTGAGCAGGCTGCACGTAATAAAGTGCGCCAGCAACAAGTAGTGGGCGAAGTTGAAAAATATAAAGCGTTAATTATGGCGCGCATTCAACAAAACTTCTTAAAAGATGAGAAGATGAAAGGTAAAGAATGTCGTCTTAATATTCGTCTTGGTTTTAATGGCTTAGTGACTCAAGTAAAATCACTGGGCGGAGATACCTTGGTATGCGAAGCTGCAATGCGCGCGGTGCGTATGGCAGACACACTACCAGTATCACCAGACCGTGAAGTATTTGAGCAACTTAAAAATATTAATTTAACAATAGCGCCTCAATTTTAAAGGAATGATATGTTTAACCAGATAAAAACAGCATGTTTTATTGTATTACTGGGCTTTCATGGCATTGCCAGTGCTGCACTAGAAATTGTGATCACCGATGGTATTGACGGTGCACGTCCAATTGCGATTGTACCTTTCCAGTACAATGGTGTAGGAACTATCCCTGAAAAATTAAGCTCAGTCATTGCAGCTGACTTAATGCGTAGTGGTAAGTTTAAGCCAATTGACGTTAACACAATGCCGCAGCTTCCAGCTACTGACACCGACGTTGATTACGGCGCTTGGGTTAATAAAGGCGTTGAAGCGGTTCTTGTAGGCCAAGTAGAACAGCAAACAAATGGCCGTTACTTAGTTAAGTATGAGCTTATTGATGTTATTCGTGGTCAAATTACCGGTGGCGAAACGCAAATGATGAGCAATGGCCAATTAGTTAAAAGCCAAGATCACATTTTAGACGCGCGTGAAAGCGTAATTGCTGAAACAGGTTTTCGCCGTTACGCGCACCGCATTAGTGATGTGGTTTACGAAGCGCTTACGGGTGAAAAAGGTGCATTCTTAACGAAGATTGCTTATGTGATTGTTCGCGAAGAAGAGCCTAAGCCATACCAGCTTGTAGTTGCTGATTACGATGGTTTTAATGAGCAAGTGTTACTTCGCTCTAAAGAGCCATTAATGTCACCAGCGTGGTCACCTGACGGTACTAAGCTTGCGTACGTAACATTTGAGAATCGTCAAAGCCAAATTTATATTCAAGATTTATACACAGGTAAACGTGAGCTGATCACAAGTCACCCTGGTATTAATGGTGCACCGCAGTTCTCGCCTGATGGTAAAAAGTTATTATTAGTGCTTTCTAAAGACAGAAATGGTGCAACAGAAGTATATGTTTTAGACCTTGCAACTCGTAAAGAAAGACGTCTTACAAACCACCGTAGTATAGATACTGAACCATCTTGGTTCCCTAATGGGCAAGATATTGTGTTTACGTCTGAAAGGGGTGGTAATGCCCAGATTTATAAGTTAAATTTGCAAACTGGTAGGTCAAAACGCATGACGTTTGACGGAGATATGAACCTAGCAGGTTCGATTTCTCCAGACGGAAAAGAATTAGTGATGGTGAACCGTACCAACGGTCAATACCATCTTGCTAAGAAAGAGCTAGCTACAGGCGCGTTCCAAGTATTAACTAGAACTCGCTTAGATGAATCACCGAGTATCGCTCCAAACGGCTCGATGATTATCTACAGCACGCTTCATAATAATAAACAGGTGTTGGCGTTAGTTTCTATGGACGGTCGCTTTAAAGCACGCTTACCTGTGCTAAACGGACAAGTAAAGGCACCAGCTTGGTCGCCTTATTTACAGTAATTTTACTGGTTTACTCAATATAGGAATCAATTAAATGCAACTTAATAAAACTTTAAAAGGCCTGCTAATTGCTGTGCCAGTGATGACATTAGCGGCGTGTAGCTCTTCTTCAGGTGTTGACGAAGGTGCTGCAAACCAATCTAACCAAGGTATGGTTGAGCAATCAAACAACACTGATACTGTTGAAGTTGCAACGCTTACTCCAGAGCAACAAGCTGAAGAAGCACTTCGTGAAAAATACGAAGCGTTACGTCAAGAGCAAATCATTTATTTTGGTTTTGATAACGCAAAAATCCAAAGCAAATATGCTGAATTATTACAAGCACACGCTGAGTTTTTAGTACAAAACCCTTCAGTGAAAGTACTAATCGAAGGTCACGCAGATGAGCGCGGTACGCCTGAGTACAACATCGCACTAGGTGAGCACCGTGGTCAAGCAGTAGAAAAATACCTACAAAGTTTAGGTGTTTCTGCTAGCCAAATGTCAGTAGTGAGCTATGGTGAAGAGAAGCCAATGGTTAAGTCTCGCACTGAAGAAGCGTTCGCGAAGAACCGTCGCGCAGTATTAGTTTACTAATAAAGAGTCATTATGAAGCCGAAAATTATTTTGGCAGCAATGATCTTAAGCGGGAGCACCCAGTTATGGGCTGCTCCCGCTCCTGTTTCAGAAGCTGCAAGCTCGCAATCGAGCATTGAGAAGCGTTTAGTCGCTTTAGAAAACATGATGAAGTCACGTAATTTATTGCAAGCTGAGCTTCAGCAGCAGCTTAATATTTTACAAGACGAAGTGAGCCAAGTACGTGGTATTACTGAAGAGCAAAGCTATAAGCTTGAAAAAGTATTACAACGTCAGCGTGAGCTTTATCAAGAGATTGAGAACCGTGTAAGTCAAGCTTATAGCCAGCCTGCTGCAACACAAACTCAACCTACTAACACTTATACGGATGTGGGTGCATCACAGGCAATTAGTTCAGACTTATCTGAAAACGAAGCCTATGAGCGTGCTGTAGCGTTAATCATGAAAGATAAACGTTATGAGCAAGCAATTCCTGAGTTCCAAACATTCTTAACTACTTACCCTAATTCAGTGTATGCATCTAATGCGCATTATTGGTTAGGTCAGCTGTTAACAATTCAAAACGATCAAGCTGGTGCAACTGAGCACTTTAAAGTTGTTGTGAATGAATACCCTAATTCTAATAAGCGCCCAGATGCGATGTTAAAGTTAGGAAACTTATTAGCGGATCAAGGTTTAGGCGAGCAAGCCCTTAAAACCTTTAATGATTTAATTAATCAGTACCCAAGTACTACCGCTGCTAAATTAGCCACAGAACGTCTGTCGCAAATGTAGATTTGACCTGATTAGACTGCTTTTTGACATAAGCGGTCTAAAATTAGGCAACTAGACATAAAAACTTAAAAAAAGAGATATTTTCTGTTGCACTCAGCATTTAAATAAGTATTATAAGCGCCCGCAGCAGGCGATTGGTAACAACAGCCAAAATGCGGAAAAAAGAGCGGGTCATTAGCTCAGTTGGTAGAGCAGTGGACTTTTAATCCATTGGTCGATGGTTCAAGTCCATCATGACCCACCATTCTCTTAGAATGGTAATCTTTAATCGACGGATTTACGTATAGCTTTTATAAGCAATTAGAGCGGGTCATTAGCTCAGTTGGTAGAGCAGTGGACTTTTAATCCATTGGTCGATGGTTCAAGTCCATCATGACCCACCATTCTTTGAATGGTTCTATATCGGCGGATTTACGCAGCTTATTACAAGCATCAGAGCGGGTCATTAGCTCAGTTGGTAGAGCAGTGGACTTTTAATCCATTGGTCGATGGTTCGAGTCCATCATGACCCACCATTCTTTTGAATGGTTCTATATCGGCGGATTTACGCAGCTTTTTACAAGCATCAGAGCGGGTCATTAGCTCAGTTGGTAGAGCAGTGGACTTTTAATCCATTGGTCGATGGTTCAAGTCCATCATGACCCACCATTCTTTTTGAATGGCCTTATATCGGCGGATTTACGCAGCTTATTACAAGCATCAGAGCGGGTCATTAGCTCAGTTGGTAGAGCAGTGGACTTTTAATCCATTGGTCGATGGTTCGAGTCCATCATGACCCACCATTCTTTGAATGGTCTTATATCGGCGGATTTACGTAGCTTATTACAAGCATCAGAGCGGGTCATTAGCTCAGTTGGTAGAGCAGTGGACTTTTAATCCATTGGTCGATGGTTCGAGTCCATCATGACCCACCATTCTTCGAATGGTCTTATATCGGCGGATTTACGCAATTCAACATCCAGAGCGGGTCATTAGCTCAGTTGGTAGAGCAGTGGACTTTTAATCCATTGGTCGATGGTTCGAGTCCATCATGACCCACCATTTTTCGAATGGTCTCATATCGGCGGATTTACGCATCTAAATATCCAGAGCGGGTCATTAGCTCAGTTGGTAGAGCAGTGGACTTTTAATCCATTGGTCGATGGTTCAAGTCCATCATGACCCACCATTGCTGATTTATCTTTTCTTTCTAAGTTATCCTTTATTTATCTTAACAGCTCACAGCAATACTGTTCTTTAGCTTAAGATTCTCGTATAATTCGCGCCATGAATGCACTGTGGACTAAGTGGTCGAGAAATGAGTCTAGCTGAACAAATTATGCCTGAAGATTATATCTTCCCTCCAAAGCCAGCTCCGTTATCAAAAGACGAGCAAGCTGAGTATAAGGCACGTATCAAACAATTATTAAAAGACAAGAACGCGGTTCTTGTTGCCCATTATTACACTGATCCTGAAATTCAAGCTCTAGCTGAAGAAACAGGCGGTTGTGTTGCTGACTCGCTAGAAATGGCGCGTTTTGGCGCTAAGCACGACGCAGATGTAATTGTGGTAGCCGGTGTTCGCTTTATGGGCGAAACAGCAAAAATCCTAACGCCAAATAAAACAGTTGTTATGCCAACACTTGCTGCAACTTGTTCATTAGACGTAGGTTGCCCAATTGAAGAATTCTCAGCGTTTTGTGATCAGCACCCTGATCGCAAGGTAGTAGTGTATGCAAATACATCAACAGCTGTTAAAGCGCGTGCAGATTGGATTGTTACTTCTTCATGTGCCCTAGAGATCGTTGAGCACCTTGATGAGCAAGGCGAAAAAATCATTTGGGGTCCAGATAAACACTTAGGTTCTTACATTCAAAAGAACACAGGTGCAGACATGATAATGTGGAATGGCGCCTGTATCGTTCATGACGAGTTTAAAACCAAAGCACTTAAGGATATGAAAGCCTTACACCCAGATGCGGCTGTATTGGTTCACCCAGAGTCTCCTGCGGAGATTGTAGCCTTAGCTGATGCGGTTGGCTCAACAAGCCAACTAATCAAAGCAGCGCAAACTATGGACAACAAAAAGTTCATCGTAGCGACTGACCGAGGCATTTTCTACAAAATGCAGCAGTTATGCCCAGAGAAAGAATTCTTTGAAGCCCCAACAGCGGGTGAAGGCGCAACATGTAAAAGCTGCGCACATTGCCCGTGGATGGCAATGAATGGCTTAAAAGCGATTGAAGAAGCACTGACAGACCCAGAAGGTAAAGAAGTGTTTGTTGATATGGACTTACGCGAAGGCGCATTAAAGTCGCTTAATCGTATGTTAGATTTCTCAGCAACGCTTCAACGCTAAGAACGAATCGTCTATACAAAAGGCAAGGTGTTTACCTTGCCTTTTTTGTTTGATTACTAATCACTTAACTGCACGATTTTAAAAAGCCCTTGCGTCTATAGGGTTGTTTTCATACTATAACGCCGCGCTTTACTCTAAGCGCCTTAGGTGACGTGTCCGAGTGGCTGAAGGAGCACGCCTGGAAAGTGTGTATACGGCAACGTATCGAGAGTTCGAATCTCTCCGTCACCGCCATTTCTTTATTTCGTTCTTTAACCTTTCAAAGTACCAAATAACAATCGCTAAAACACTAAAAGCAAGCGATATAGATGGCACTACTTCATTGAATATATGAGGTTTTATACGGAGTTGAAAATAAATAATAGAGTTCAGTAATAACTAAACTCTATTTTTGGTTCAAAAACTTAATTCATTGATTCTACTTAACTGCTTCTCAATGAATAGAACGAGATCTGAATTTGGCGACATATCTAATTGATCAAAAACTGCCAAACGTTTAATTGATGCTTTTTTCTGATTGGTTTTGAAAGGCTTCTTAAATGCGGTAGCTGCTCTATCAGCAAGTCCGTGGTATTTGTCTTCAGAGTATTTACTAAAAAAAGCATTAAACTCATAAACTTCAGTACTGTCTTCATTATTAGGTTCTAGCTTGGTTCGATGTAGTTGAAAAGAGATGGGCCAATAACTTTCGTCTGCAATAAATTTCTTCAGAGTAAAATAAATATGATCAGAGTGAACTTCTGTTTCTAGCTGGTAGTTTAATGATAAGAGCCCCTCTTCAAACTGATCAAATTCAGTAAGGCCATGTAAGTGATCAAAAACATTAAAGTAACGATGTACTAAGGTCGCTATTTTATAAAAATCACTATCTTCACTCTTTAAGTTAGGTAATACGTCCGAATAGAACATATTTTGAGAGGTTTCTAGTAAATTAAAACTTTTATCATTCACTTCAATTGAATAAGCTACTAAAAGCCTTAATGTATCAGAGTGGGTATGAGCAATACTTTTAAGAGTTTTATCAAAGTTTCGATAATAATTATCCCGCGACTCCTCCCATTCGCCAAATATAAAGTCGTGGATATCTCTAAATTGATTTTCTAACCTAGGGGTTAAATTTTTTCGTTCAATAACATCTAACAAGGCATTACAAATCCAAGTATCATCAATTTGTATATAGCGCTGATCATACTGTTCGCTGTGATTAAGGCCGTAGCTATCTGAAAGTACAAAAATGTGCTGCCAACCCTCATAGTTTCTCTCTACCCAGTCAGCATAATTCAATAGCTGATTATTTTTCGCATAAGAGCCATCTTTTCTCTCAATCACTATAACTAGTTTTAACAGTGGATCGACCAATAACAAATCGATACGCTTTTTACCATCATTAACATCTATTGCTAATTCTCTTAATACTTGGATACCAGAAAAGCTAATTCGCAGCATATAATCTAGAGGTGGCATTGAAGCTACTTCATTTTCTTTTGAGTAAACTGCATTAACTAAGGCTTTAATAAAATACTCGCCTTGTTGATGCCCTTCATTTGGAGCTAGTAACCAAGCCAAAGTATCGGATCTCCTATTCTCGTCAAAATGAATATATTCGAATAACGAAGTAGAAATACACAAGCGTGTTAGTAATTGAAAATCTTTATCAGTAATTAAGTGATTCAGCTTATGTAATAAATCAGTCATCTTTTTCTTCCTAGGCGCTTTCTTGGGATGTCAATCAAATTCAGTTCTACAATATTCAATAGTTTTTTAGTAATGATGTAATCAGCTCTTTAGTTATTAGACAACAAAAGGATTTCTTAAATAGTTCTGGGGCTAATTCCAAAAGGGAAGTGGAATAGATTCTTCATTCAATTTCCTTTTAATGAAAGCTGAATGATATCTGAATATGTAATAATTTCATATACTTTGGATGAATACTAAGCTTAAATAACTATTACAAATTTACTATTTGCTAGATTGCTGTAATTATTAGGCTTAACTTTTACTTTGGGCTTAGAGGCCCTATAAAAATAAATAAGACTGTACAATACTTCTTGAACAAGAGTGGCTTTACATCACAGGATATTAGGTTTAGCCAGTCTAATTATCTAAGCTGTTATTTCTTTCACACTCTTTCCAAAAAGACTGTCCTAATACTCTATTTATTTCTTCTACTGAAGTGAGGCCTTTTGAAAGTGCTTCTAAGGCTACTTTATATAAAGATCTCGCACCGCATTTAGCTGCAATCTCTCTTAACTTACTGGTACTTTCTCCAGCACGAATTGCATCGGCTAGTTGATAATCAATAGTGATTATTTCGAACAGAGGAATACGTCCTTTGTAACCGGACTGATCGCAGTCATCGCAACCCGATGGCGACATAATATTTATATCAGGAAAGATGCTTTTAAAGCGTTTACCATAGGTATCTGTGGACAACGGGCCACTTAGGTTACAACTAGGGCATAGCTTTCTAATTAATCGCTGCGCTGCAACACCTTTTAAGGAGTCTGCAATAATAGGACGTGACACACCTAAACCTATTAACCTTGAAATAGTCGTAATTGCATCACTTGTATGTAAGGTGGTCATCACAAAATGCCCAGTTATTGCAGCGCGAAAGGTCATTTCTGCCGTTTCTTCATCGCGAACTTCACCCATTAATATTACATCGGGGTCTTGTCTTAAAATGCTTCTGAGGGCGCTGGAGAAGGTGAGGTTCTGATGTGGGTTAATATTAACCTGGGCAATACCTTCAATCTCATATTCAATTGGGTCTTCAACAGTTACAAGGCATTTTTCCGGAGTGTTTAATTCTTTTAGAGCAGCATAAAGCGTACTTGTCTTTCCTGACCCAGTAGGGCCTGTTATTACAAAGATACCTTCGCTACTTTGCAGTAAGTTTTTAAATGTATTGAGCTCTTGCTGTTGTAAACCAATATCATCTAACTTGTTTACAACAGATTTAATCAGTAGACGGATGACTACTTTTTCTCCCCCTTTAACTGGTAGTGTCGATACCCGTAGATCCACATCCTGACCTTTGAGCTCTAAACTAGCACTTCCATCTTGTGGAACCATTTTTTTTGCTAAGTTAAGGTCAGATAATGCTTTTATTCTTTGTACTATTGGAATAAAAACTTGTGCTGGTAATTCTGATATGACCCTTAACATACCATCTATTCTGTAACGAATTATGCCGCCATTATTAAAGGGTTCAATGTGAATATCACTGGCTTTGAATATAAACGCTTCTAACAGCATTTCGGATACAATTTTAACTATGGCTGAGTTTGAAGAGTCGGGCTCATTTTGTTTTGTTCGTGTGTTGAGTTGGTTTGATTTTATAATAATGTCATTCTCAGATAGCATTTGCTCCTGATAAAACATTTCCGTCCATTTTGCTATGAGCTCGGGTGATGCCAATACCGATTTAACATGAAGGGTCGTTAAAAATTCAACCATTGATTCCATATCAGTATCAAATGGATGAGGGGAAGCTACTGTTAATAAGCCATTTGTAAAGCCTAAAGGAAAAATTCCATACTCTCTAGCTACTTTAAAAGAAACATAATGAAGCAATTCTTCTGACATATCATCAGGAGGTTTTGCTACATCTAACTGGTAACTTTTTGCAATCATTGCTGTTAACACTTTGCTGTCGACTTGCAAAATTGCCTCTGCACTTTTCCATGCTGAAATGGCTGACTCACCGTTATACATTTCTTCAATATTAATATTGCTGTTAGTCGATTTTTCAATGCAAAATCGTTTTAGCCAGTTAAAAGTGGCATTACTTCTGTGTACCTCATTTTTATCTATCATACTCATTCCATATATATTTTGTCGTCTTTGGCATCAAACGTGATTGTTGAATCACCATGTGGAATGGTTAAGCGAAAATGTTCATTGGTAATTTTTTCATAAGTTACATCCATGACAGACGCGATAGGGCTTGGTAAATCGTCTGGCAGTTCTCCGTAAGTTGTGCGGTAATGTTCAACATCTTCTGCAATCATTAATAATGCCACTGAGCTGCCTGTTTGATAATCTCTGTCGTAATTTACAGGGTGGGTTTCATGGCCAATTAGTAGAGTTTTTGCTAACAAAAATCCAAAAGCAATATATGCGGCATAAGGAAGCCAGCTAGGTAATACAATGGAAGCTCTATTTTTATTTCGTTGATTATTTTGCGTTTCATCCATCGCTTCCGCGATACTTTCTTGCCATCGTTTATTGGTTGAAATCATTTTTATCTTCCTAATTTTTTAATCATGATGCCCATGCTGTTGGCCTATATGTTGATCTGGATGTTTTACCCAGCCAGGAGGCCAATTCAAGTTAGAACCAGCATTGCTTCGACTGCCCGATTCTGAATCACCATTGGTACTAGTTTCTGTACTTGTACTCGTTTGGCTACCTGTGTTGCTATCTCCACTATTTCTATCTGGAGGTTGGGTGTTACCTGTGTTACTTGCGTCAGGAAGTTGAGTATTACCTGTATTGCTAGCATCAGGTTGCTGATTAGTCCCTGCATCAGTTAATTTTGGTGGTTGATTTATTTTGGGAGGGTTTGTATTTGTTTCTGAAGGTATTAAATTGGTTTGGTGAGTCTCATAAGGTGTTGCTAATGCAATAATCATCATATTAGGAGTCACAAAAGAATGTTTTAATTCAGTTACATGATCCAAGGCATTGAGTACATTCAATCCGTTTTGACTATTTGCTTTTAAAAATAAAACAGGAAAAGCCTCATGACCCGTAAAATTAAAATAACCAGAGTGATTAACTAACTGAGCTGAAAATTGAATACCAAACTCTTCTGAAAATTGATTGGCAAGCCCAGGTAAATAGCTTGGGGCTTGACCAAAGCTTGAACTCGAAAGCTGATTTGGCTTTGCTAATGCATCAGGTGAAGTTGCAATAACATCCTGATAAGCAAGGCCAATAGAGTGGATTCTATATAATAAGGTGGCTGCCTTAGATTCATTTACATAGCCTTGATAATTAGGCAAGGCGATTAAGGATAAGATCCCTATAATTGAGATAGCCACCATAAGCTCAACTAATGTGAACCCTTTACTTTTAAAAGAGTTGAGCTTTATCAAAATCGTTGATTTCATTAATACAATTCACTATTTAAGTAATATCTTCTTAAATATAGACAAACTTATAGTTTTTTCATCTTAGTAGTATTTTTATTTTTTATAACTTAAGGCGGGTTAATCAAGTGATTTCAATACTCTATAATTTATTTAGTTGAAGCTTAGCAGAGGCGTTTTCTTAACTATCCGAAAACTTAGACAAATTTCAATGTGCAGCAAAGTTCTCGGATAAAATAGAGTACTTATACGCTTTTCTTAACCCACCTTAGCAAAGTGTTTTTCAAGATTACATTTAGCGCGCATTGCTATGTGGCTACTGACCTTTCTGGCAAGTTCTATTACTAATAATTCAAGTTGTTCACGACTATAACCAAGCAATACACAGCGTTTAAGTTGCTCGCTAACTAAGCTGCTGGCATCGTCTAGGGCAAATAAAGCGCCTAAAGAGGCAAGCTCAAATACTGTGTTGTTTTGCTGCTCTATGCCAAACGGCAGCTGACCGAATGTCAGTGCGGTTTTTAGCTGTTGCTCTGTGCGCTTGATAAGCAACGTATTTGAACCCTGAATATCATCAAGGGACTTTAAAATCTCTAGCGCCAGCAATGCTTTTGGCACCCCAGAATACACACTAATATGCGGTAAAATATCACACAACTCTTGCATTGAAACGCCATCATTCAATGCGTGCTGACATGCTCGTTTTAACAAAGGCTTGTCATGAACGGTGACCAAAGCAGCGATCGCGACAAACACAAATAAATCCGTGTTGTTATGGTTCATAATTTCTCTTTTGATTTTAGATATTGAATGTATTGAGGTTTTGTAGCTTTGGCTGATTGCAAAGAGCATGCAATCGAAAAATTGAAAATACATTATGGTTGATGATGGCGATTTCTGCTTGCCATAAATGATTTAATTTTTGCCTAAAATAACGAACTGTTACCCAAAATGGTCCTAACCTCAAATTACGGTGATACACTTAATTGAGTATTTCTTAGAGGTAATCTAAATGCGTCAGGCATTAATAGAAGCGGTTAAAGCGATAGCGATTTCAGACGGTAATTTTGAAACGGCGATTTCTGAGTTATTGGTGTTCAGACGAAGCGAAGTTTCATTACCGATGGCCTGCGTGTATGAGTTAGGGCTGGGTATTAGCTTGCAAGGTGCAAAGCGAGTTGTGTTGGGTGAACATAGTTATGATTACACTGACGGCCAATCATTGGTGACCTCAGTCGATGTGCCCGTAGCTTCACAAATAACGCGTGCTAGTAAAGAGCAGCCATTTTACGGCATTTACTTACGCTTAGATGCCCATGAGATCAGCCACATTGTTGCTGAAATGGAGTTTGCTGGGCAAGGCAAGTTCCCTAAACACCAAGCTATGTCGGTGGTTGATACTGATAATGGCCTGCTTGATGCTTTACTTAGGCTTATTCAACTCGACAAAGAGCCTCAATTAAAAGCTAACCTTGCGCCACTTATTAAAAAAGAAATTATATTGCGCTTGTTAAATAGTCCACACAGCCCTTATTTAAGGCAAATTGTGATGTCTGGTTCTGCCCATCAAAAAATAGCCAAGATCTTATGCTGGTTAAAAGAAAACTACACGAGTCAATTTTCAATTGATGATTTAGCCCGTGATGCGCACATGAGTCCGTCGACATTCAGGCTACATTTTCGTGATGTGGTAAAGATGAGCCCATTGCAATACGTAAAAAACCTACGGTTGCAGGCGGCAAGGCAATTAATGCTGAATGAGCGAATTGATGTAGGCTCTGCGGCTTTAAAAGTGGGCTATGAGAGTCCATCCCAGTTTAGCCGCGAATACACACGCTTTTTTGGCAAGCCACCGATAAAAGATATTTCGGCACTGCGGTTACAACAAATCGCATAAAAAAGGGAGCGCTTGGCTCCCTTGTACTTAAAATCGTCTTTTTGGCATTCTCAGTTGTGAGTCAAACTCATCGGGGAATAAAATTGTGCCGTCGTCTTGGTCTGTTGGGAATACAGCGATGAGTAAGTCATCTTGCTCAAGGCCAGGTGTCCAGCGACTTAACCAGTCTTTTACAGGGATGGCTTTTGGGGTGCAGTCTTGCCATTCACCGGTTGCCCAGCTTTGGGCAAATTCACGGCTAGGCCATACAGGCACGCAGTCGTCGTCTTCGTTTGAGAGCATGACGCAGCCATGTTCATCATTGAGGATCCACACTTGTTTAAACTCTTGAACCGTTTCAAACATATAAGCGAGTCGTTTCTTAGCGCCTAAGGCGAGTACAGCATCAAACTCAGTTTCAACACGTTTAGCAGTTGCATTATTCATGACAGGCTCACTCTTTTAGTTATACACAGCTACACCTTAATCATAAGGTGATAAATTAATATGACAAGTAAAGTTAATAGCTAAATTAATTTACTAATGCAGCAAATAGATCGTCAGCAAGTTGTTGCAGAGATTTAGGGTCTTGATTTGTCAGCGCATAGGTACGAATACCGTATATGCCCATCACTAAAAAGCGCGCCAACTGTTGCGCTGACTTGCTACTTACAAATTCGTTGTTATCTAGCGCTTTTTGAAGTTGTTCGGCGAGAGCATGCTCATAAGCGTTTAAGTTACCACGCAGCACAGTGCAAATTTGTGGGTCGTTGCCTTCAACCTCAGAAATACTCTTTGTAAGCAAGCACACTTTAGCTACTTCACCTTCAATACATTCATCGACAATCACAGTTAAGTAATGTTTGAGGGTCGATAAAATTGATTGTTGGTTATTGAAAAGGGCAGTAAATTGTTGGTTTCTATCTTTTTGATACTGCTCCGTAGCGGCTAAAAACAAGCCTTTTTTGTTGCCATAAGCCGCGTAAATAGAACCCGGATGAAGGTGAGTTACTTCTTTTAATTTTTGCATACTGGTCTTCGCATAGCCATATTGCATAAAAGCATGCATGGCTTGGCGTAGTACAAATTCAGTATCAAATTCAGCAGTTCTCATTAAAGCTCCTCACGGTATATAATACCAATCCGCAATAATACTTAGTCATTTTGAGGGATTAAACCTGTCGCTACCCGCGTTAAAATTTCTGATTTACGACTGCATGGATGCAGAAGGTAGAGCAATGCAGGAGCAATTGCCGAGCACAACTAAATAACGAAATTTTTGCCTTGTTATCAACGAGGTTTTCTTGCCTCAAAATAGACCACTTAATTAAGCGAATTGGTATAAACGAAGTTTACGTAATCTTGAACGATTATTCAAAATAAACCTTGAAGTGTGTATGTTTCGCCCTTATCTTGAATGTATGTTCAAGATAAGGATAAAACCATGACAACCGATTTACTTTCTCCGTTTAAATTAAACGACAGCATTGAGCTGCAAAACCGAGTACTAATGGCACCACTTACGCGCTGTATGAGCGACGATAACCTAGTACCTACACAAGCAATGGTTGATTATTATGCACGCCGTGCTGATGCGGGCTTAATTATTAGTGAAGCAACGATTATCCGCCCAGATGCCCAAGGTTATCCAAATACGCCGGGTTTATTTACCAGTGAACAAATTCAAGGTTGGAAGAAAGTGACCGATGCTGTGCACGCCAAAGGCGGCAAAATGTTTGCTCAGCTTTGGCATGTAGGTCGTGTTGCTCATCCTCACTTTTTTGGTGGTGATGTACTGGCACCATCAGCAATTGGTATTGAAGGTTCGGTACCAAGAATGCGTGAATTAACTTACGTTACTCCAAAAGCGGCAACCATCGAAGACATCCAAGGTTTGATTGCTGACTACGCAAAAGCGGCGGAAAATGCAATTGAAGCGGGTTTTGACGGGGTTGAAATTCATGGTGCGAATGGTTACTTAATTGATCAATTCTTACACTTTGCTGCCAACCAACGTGAAGACCAATACGGTCAAACACCAGAAAACATGTCGCGTTTTGCTCTTGAAGTCGTTGATGCAGTAGTGGCAGCAATTGGTGCAAATAAAACTGCATTACGTTTATCGCCAGGCGCGTATTTTAATATGACTGAAAGTGACGGTGATAAGGCGGTATTTGATTATCTATTACCAGCCCTTGAAACACGTAACCTTGCGTACTTACATGTTGGTATTTTTGATGACAGCATGCGCTTTGCAAGCTTAGGTGATAAGTCGGCGTCTGAATATATGCGCGGTGCATACAAAGGTACCTTAGTCGGGGTAGGCAGCTATAGCTTTGAGACAGCTAATCAAGCTATCGATAATAACCAATTTGACTTAATTGCGATTGGTCGCCCATTCATTGCGAACCCAGATTACATCAGTAAAGTTAAAAATGGTGAAGCGTTAACACCATACAGCGACGAAATGCTGGCTGAACTGATTTAAGCAAACCTAATAATATTGTCCAACCAACAAGCGCTCAGTTAATTTAACTGGGCGTTTTTTCTAATACTTTCTTATTTATTAAACAGTTAAGTCTTAAATCTGCCATGAAAATGCATTAATTGTTTAATTGTTGTGTCAAAAATTTTGACCCTAAATGTCATACACGCTCTGCATACTGTGCCCGCTTTTAAATACGTAACCTTGGAAAAACAATGAGCACAGTAACTAAAAAAACAAAGCTAAGCCTTATAGTCGCAACGCTTTTAGCAACATCGGCAAATGCAAACTCGAATAACGAAATTGAAGAAATTACCGTTGTTGCAAAGCCAACCAGTTATGCAAATAACGTTATTGAACCTGCCATGCTTGAGCAACAAAGTTCAGTATCAAGCGTGTTAGCCGTGATTGATAACCTACCGGGTATCAGCATCAACGAAGGTGATGCGTTTGGTGGTGACGATTGGTCAACCACCATTACTATGCGTGGCTTTAGTATTGATGGTAATCAACAGCAATTAGGAATGACGATTGATGGTATTCCTAATGGTGGTTCTAACTATGGTGGCGGTGCAAAAGCAAACCGTTACTTAGACAGCGAAAACTTAGCAACAGTTGAAGTAGGGCAAGGTACGTCTGATATTGCCTCAGCCTCACTCGAAGCATTAGGCGGTACTTTCAATTTTGTGAGTGCACAACCGAGTACCGAGCAAAGCACCACGTTTGCTTACACAACGGGCGATCATAACGCTAGCCGCTACTTTGTGAAGCACGAAACCGGCACTGTGTTTGATAACACGCAAGCCTATATCAGCTATTCGCAAACAGACACTAGCCGCTGGGTTGGTGATGGCAGCAATGGTGGTAAAGACAATCAGCACATCGAAGCGAAGTTTGTATCAGACTTTAGTGACTTAACTGTAACAGGTCGTGTTTCGTATGATGATGTTCACGAAATTAACTATAACAGCATCAGCATTAGTGAGTTTGAACAAAACCCTGATTGGGATCGTTTAACTTGGAATTGGACTGGCGTGCCGCATTTTGATCAAATGTTTGCTGAGGGCTGGGGTACACTGCGTGAAAATACCCTTGCGTATGTAAAGTTTGATTACGCGTTAAGTGCCACTTCAAACTTAAGCTTGTCACCTTACTATCATAAAAATTCAGGTCGTGGTGATTGGATCCCGCCTTATTTAACGTCACCGGTTGATGGCGATGGCAATCCAACAACAATTGGCGGCGAAAACGCTGGCAGCTACGGCTTTACAGATAGCGACGGTAATCCACTTGCACCAGCTGCGGGTTGTACTGCAAGTTTAGAATGGCCATGGTCTTCAGGCCCTGGCTTAAACCCAGCCTGTTACCCAGATGATGCTATTCCGGTTATGTCGTATCGTCATACTCACTACAAAAAAGACCGCTTAGGTATGACCGGTGAGTACCAAGTAACCCTTGGCAATCATGATATTGAAGCCGGTTTTTGGTTTGAGCAAACAGACCGTGATGAGTCACGTGACTGGCATAAAGTTATTGATGCCCGTATTTATCATCACTTTGACCATACGCCGTATTGGACACAGTATAAAAACACCTTCGAAACAGATACATTCAAGTGGTACGTACAAGACTCAATCAGTTTAGGCGACTTCACACTTAATTTAGGTGCTAAACAGTACCTTGTTGAGCTTCAGCGTTATAATCATTTTGAAGATGAATACTCAGATAAAATCGACAGTGATTCAGACGTCCTATTCAGCGGTGGTGTGCTTTATCAGCTATCTGCAAGCACAGAGTTATTTACCAGCTACAGCGAAAACTTTGCAGCAATTAAAGATGGTGTACTTGAACGTGATTCATCAACACTGACCGAAATTGAACCTGAAACAGCTGAAAACATCGACCTAGGTGTACGTTACAGTGATGACCGTTTACGTTTAACGGCAACCGCTTACAGCATCGAATTTGATAACCGTATTACCTTTATTGCTCCGGGCAGTGATACCGATGGTATTGACTACACGATCGGCACGAACGGTTCTTACATCAACGTTGGTGGTATTGAGTCAACGGGTGTTGAGCTTTCAGCAAGCTATATGCTGACTGAGAAATGGAATCTTTACACATCGTATACCTACAATAACTCTGAGTATCAATCGAACGATCCAAGTGCTTACAACAGCGATGGTGAGCTACTTGAGGATGCATCAGCCAGCTTTAAAGCGGGTGATGAAGTGATTGACTCAGCACAAGATTTATTTGTGGTATCGGCAGACTACTACAGCGGTGATTTCCGCTTTGGTTTATCGGCTAAATACACAGGTGAGCGTTTAGGTGCATGGACTGATGAGCAAACCCGTTCGCGTAACGAGGTTGATGGTTACACCTTGGTTGATTTAAACATTGGTTATAACACCAGTCTTGATTCAGGCGTGTTTAAATCAATCGACCTTGCATTTGTGGTGAATAACCTGTTTGATAAATCATATCTAGCGGGTGGTACAGGTAATGGTTCAACCTACTTTATTGGTGCACCACGTACCGCAGCTTTAACACTTACAGCGCAGTTTTAAGTAATAAGCTAACGTTTAAAACAGCCCATCGTTGATGGGCTTTTTTGCAGGTGAAATATGAAAAAATTAATTTTAGCCACGGCGGTGGTAGCGGCATCACTATTAAGCTTAAACAGTAAAGCTGCCGACAATGTTGTGCTCATTACCCTTGATGGCCTTCGCTGGCAAGAAGTGTTCTCTGGTGCAGATAAAAACCTAATCGATAACACTGATTTTGTTGCAGATACAGATGAACTAAAGGCGCTTTTTTGGCGAGATGACCAAGCACAGCGAACTCAAGCGTTAATGCCATTTTTTAGCGAAACATTGGCAAAACAAGGCGTTTTGATTGGCGATAGAACGCAAGGCTCATTGATGTCGGTAAGCAACCCGTGGTATTTCTCATACCCAGGTTACAGTGAAATTTTAACCGGTATGGTAGATGAAAATATCGATAGTAACGATAAAGTGCCTAACCCCAATAAAACGATTTTAGAGAGTTTAAATACTCAGCCAGAGTTTAAAGGTAAAACCGCGCTTTTTGGTAGCTGGGATGTGTTTCCCTATATTGTAAATCGTGAGCGCAGTGGGGTTTATGTTAATGCTGGCTTTGAAACTTTTGATGCGGTGAAGTCAAAGGAAGTGACTCTGCTAAACCAAATGCAAAGCGAGATCCCAAGTCCTTGGCACAATGTTCGCCTCGACAGCTTTACCTACCGATTTGCCAAACAATATTTATTAAATAAACAGCCGCGTTTGCTTGTTATTAGCTTGGGTGAAACCGATGACTTTGCCCATAACGGTAAATACGATGCCTATTTAAAATCGGCTAAACAAAGTGATGCGTTTATTCGTGACCTTTGGCAAACAATTCAACAAACACCGGGCTATAAAGACAATACCACATTGATCATTACCACCGATCATGGCCGTGGCAGTCATGCAGATGATTGGCAGCATCATAGTTCGAAGCGTGCTTTAGCTCGTTCAGAGCAAGGTAAGCAACGTTTTCCAAACGGCATTGTTGGCTCTGAGCATATTTGGTTAGCGGCGATCGGCCCAGATATAAAAGCAAAGGGCTTAATAAAGCCCAAAAATGAGCTTAAACAAGCACAAGTGGCTGCAACTGTGTTGAGCGTTTTAGGCGTCAACAGTCAGCAAGTTAACCCGAAAATGGCCGCGCCGATTAAGGAGATTTTAAAATGAGTTTAACGCTTAGTTTTTTTAGAAGCGCCTTATCTGGATTAATGCTGGTTAGTTGTGCGAGTGCGATTGCCGCACCGAGTAAAATTTTGTTTGGCTCATGTGGTCATCAAGACAAGGCTATTCCCATTTTTGATGCCATCAACAAAGAGCAAGCCGATTTATTTATGTTCCTTGGCGATAACATTTATGGAGATACCGAAGATATGTCGGTACTTGCCGATAAATATCAACGTTTAGGGCAAAAGCCGGGCTTTAAAACATTACGTGCAAATACACCTATAATAGCCATGTGGGATGACCACGATTATGGCGAAAATGATGCTGGCAGTGAATACCCCAAAAAACAGCAGTCACGAAAAATCATGCTCGACTTTTGGCAAGAGCCTGCGGATTCTGCTCGCAGGACTCGTGAAGATGGTATTTACACTTCGTACACGTACGGTGAAGGTGAGCAAACAGTAAAAGTCATCATGCCAGATCTGCGTTTTAATCGCGCACCGTTGAATCACGTATCGGCGATGACCTATCAGCTTGAACGAAAACCTGCAAAACAAGGGCCTTATAGCCCAACAACCGATAAAAACGCATCTATGCTTGGCGAAAGTCAATGGCAATGGCTTGAACAAGAGCTCAAGTCAGATGAAAAGATAAAAATCATTGCCTCAAGCTTGCAGCTATTAGCTGATTTTACAGGCTGGGAGTCATGGGCAAATTATCCGGCTGATCGTGAGCGTTTATTTGCGCTTATTAAAAAGCATAAAGTAAATGGTGTGATTATTGTCAGTGGTGATACCCACTGGGGTGAGCTGTCTAAGTATCAACAAAATCTAGATTATCCTTTATATGAAATGACCAGCTCGGGGCTTACAGAAAAGTGGAAAGATGTTAGCCCTAATAAACACCGTGTGGGTGATTACACTCATGAGGTTAACTACGGCGATTTAACAATCGATTGGCAAAAAGCAGACCCTACCATTCGTATTGCGCTTAAAGGTATCAAGGGTGATGAGATAATTCACACTGAGTTCGCGTTATCGACGATAAGCCCATACCAGTAAATATTGCCAGCTGCGCATATATTTAACACATGCCCGTAGCTCATGCCCGCAAACATGGAATAAGCCTTGTTTGCGGGTATTTCTCTCTATCCCATCTAATTAAAATATCTTACACTGTGTCAATTAGTTAGTTTCAAGCAAGGACAGTGTAAAGTGCTGAATATAATTCAATCAAATCGCATGGAAGCACTGCAAGCGCGGTTTCACGCTCTTCTTAAAGTTAATCCATTAACGAGTCCCTTTAAAAAAGAAATTGTGCTTGTGCAGTCACCAGGTATGTCGCAGTGGCTAAAAATAGGTTTAAGTGAACACTTAGGGATTGCCGCTCAGGTTGATTTTCCGCTACCTTCGAGTTTTATATGGCAGCTTTACCAACAATTATTGCCAGATGTACCCAGTGAATCACCGTATAACAAAGCGAACCTTGCTTGGAAGCTGTTTGCTATTTTACCAAACTGCATTGATGAGCCGCTGTACTTACCGCTGAAAACCTATTTGGATGGTGACAGTGAAGGGCAAAAAACCTTTGCCTTGTGCGAGAAAATTGCCGACGTTTATGACCAATATTTAATGTATCGCCCCAATTGGATTGCCACTTGGGAGCAGGGCATCGATGAACTTGATGATGTTGATGTGGGCATTGCGCCATGGCAGCCAGATCTCTGGCGTAAGCTGGTGGCGCACAGTAAAGAACTAGGGCAAAGCCAATATCACCGCGCCAATATGCAAGACAAACTCCTTGCAGCCCTTGAAAAAATGGACGCAAGCCAATTACCTGAGCGTATTAGCTTATTTGGTATTTCTGCAATTGCGAGTAGCCAGCTTGAAGTGTTTCAGGCCATTGCGAAAAAAACGCAGGTGTTTTTGTTTTTCTTTAACCCAAGTGAACATTACTGGGGCGACACACTCGATGAAAAAACAGCAGCCAAAATTGCTGCTAAATATGCCAAACGCCCGCAGTTACAAGCGCTTGAAGACAGCGCTAAAAACCCTGATCACGAGTACTTTTTTATTGGTAACCCGTTACTATCGTCGTGGGGTAAATTAGGCCGAGACTATTTTGAGCAGTTACTACAACTAGACGCGCAGTGGCTTGACGGATTCGATAACGAGTTTGATCAAAGCTTGCTATCGCAAATTCAGTCTGAAATTTACCAATTAGCTTTTAAGGGTGAATCACTAACGCCTGATAAAGAATGGTTTATTAATGACGAAGGCAAATTGCCGATTCAGGTTGATGACACCAGCATTGTGCTGAGCGATTGTCACACGCCACTACGCGAAGTCGAACGACTACATGATTACTTACTCAATTTATTCAATGAAAATAAAGCGCTAACACCAAAAGATATTATTGTAATGATGCCGGATGTTGGCACATACAGCCCGTATATTGAGGCAGTGTTTGGTGGTGCAGAAGGACGACGCTTTATCCCTTATGCGTTAGCCGATTTAGCCATAGAGCAAGAAAAACCTGTGCTTAGTTCGTTTGCTAGTTTAGCTGACTTACCATACTCACGCTTTGGTGTGTTTGACATTCTTGATTTACTGCAAGTCACACAAATTGCCGAGAAGTTTAACCTCGAAGCCCATGAATATGAGCAAATTGGTTTTTGGCTTGAACGCGTTGGCGTTAAATGGGGCTTAGATGCCGCCCACAAAGACAGTTTTGGCTTACCCGCAATAGATTTAAACACTTGGCAACATGGCCTAAACCGCTTGTTACTTGGCGTTGCGCAACGTGATGAACAATTGCCGTTTTCGGGGGTTTACAGTGCCGATGAAGTTGAGGGCATGGCATTAAATACCTTAAATAAACTAATTGAATTTATTGATGTACTGGCCCGTTATAAAGCCAAGCTGCAAGCTGATGCACCACTTAACGAAAAAGCAGAAATTCTAAAAGAATTATTAAACGATGTGTACAGTGATGAAGGCGAACAAAGCTGGGATTTATTAGTGCTGCAAAAAGTGCTCGATACACTGATTAAGCATTATGACAATGGCGATTACCAACAAGCTGTTTCGCAGCGCATTGTTAGTTACCTTGTAAAACAAGGTATTCAAGAAAAAGGCGTAGGACAGCGCTTTTTAGTGGGGCAAGTTAACTTTTGTACGTTGATGCCAATGCGTGCGGTGCCATTTAAAGTGGTGTGCATGCTAGGTTTAAATGATGCAGATTACCCGCGTACCGTTCAGCCAATTGGTTTTGACTTAGTGCCTTTCTCAAAACGCCAAAAAGGCGACCGCTCTCGTAAGCTCGACGACCGTTACCTGTTTTTAGAAGCGATTTTAAGTGCCCGTGAGAATTTATACATCAGTTATATTGGCCGTTCTTGCTTTGATAACCAACCAAGAATGCCCTCGACTTTAGTGAGTGAGCTTTTGGAATACATAGCCCGTAGCTTTGAGTTTGCTGATCAAGACACTCACTTAAAGCTACCAGAGGCGCTGATTAATTATCAGCACTTACAGCCATTTAACCCAGCTTATTATCTGACCACTAACAAAGAAGGTAAAAAAAGCCAAGCTGATGACGAGCAAAAAGCAAACAAACCGTTAGCCACACAATTACACAGCTATAACCCTGTGTGGATGCCAACTCAAGCTGTTAATCCTGAGCCACAGCAAGCGCTAAGTGTTCAGCCAGAAAACAGTGTTGAGTTAACTCAGTTTATTCGCAGTATTTGCCAGCCGCACGAGAGCTTTTATCAGCAAAGTTTGGGTTTACGCTTACCGCAATTTAACGATATCGCTAAAGATGAAGAGCCATTTAGTTTAGATGCATTACGCCGCTACTTTTACCTTGACGAAATTCTCGAAGCTAGCATTCAAGAGCTACCGCTTAACAAAGCGCAAATAATGCAGCGCGGTGAATTACCCCAAGCCCATGTTGGCGAACTTGTATTTGAAAGTATGCAGCACCGAGTTGATGCGCTTGCTGGGCAAGTAAAAGCGCATATTCAAGGTGATGAAGCATTACCCGTTGAAGTAAATATTAAAATAGCCAACACCACTTTAGAAGGTTGGTTAAATCATATTTATGGTCAAAAACAGGTGTTCTATCGCACCGCCAGTATTAAAGCAAAAGATGTTATTCGCGGCTTTGTGCATCATTTAGCGGCGCAAATAATGGGCCAACCTGTTGAAACCCTTATTCTTGGTTTAGACAAGCAAATTAGTTTTTCCCCCTTGTCAGAAGACGATGCCCGCAGCTATTTAAATGATTGGTTTTTGCTTTATGAAACGCTTTTAACTCGCCCAGTGGCGTTTTTTCCGGTCAGTGGTTACGAGTACATAAAAACAGATAAAGACATGGTCAAAGCAAACAATAAATTCACGCCGCAATACATAGGCATGGGTGAAGGTGAAAACCCATACATTCGCTTAACCATAAAAAGCCTTAAAGACTGTGAAGAAGAGTTTATAAAATGGAGCGAGCTGCTGTTATCGCCAATTGTTGAATTAGCACAGGAGGCAGATCATGCAAACGCTTAATCCAATGAGTATGGCGCTGTGTGGGCAAAGCCTTATTGAAGCCAGTGCCGGTACAGGTAAAACCTATACAATCACAGGTTTGTATTTACGGTATTTGTTGGGCTTACAAAAAGCGACCGGGGAAGATCAACAATTAAATACGCCGCTGAGTGTTGAGCAAATACTGGTGGTGACCTTTACTGAGGCTGCAACTCAAGAAATTAAAGACCGTGTACGGGCGCGTATAATCAATACCAGAGATGCACTGCTTGGTAAAAAGCCAGATGATGAGCTGATTGAACAAGTAATTAACGAGGTAACTGACAAACACGCCGCATTTGATTTGCTAGACGCTGCAGCAAAGTCGATGGATGAAGCCGCTATATTCACCATTCATGGCTTTTGTCAGCGAATGCTGAAACAACATGCTTTTGAGTCAGGGGTGGCGTTTAACTTAGAGTTTATTTTAGATGAGCGTGAGCTTATTCAAGAAACCCTTAATGACTTTTGGCGTGCCTTTGTTTACCCACAATCAAAAGAGCGAACGCAAGCAATTACCGATATTTTCCCAGTGCCGGCGTCACTGTATTCACAGGTAGTGAGTTTACTCAATAAACAAGGGGCAACAATTACCCCTGAGTACGACCTTGACGATATATGGCAAGCGCGCGACAACTTTGTGGCAAAAGTACCGGCATTTAAAACGGCGTGCCGTGAGAGTGAGTTTATTAATGCTGTAAAAGCATCAGATTTAAGTGGTTCAAAAACCCCAGGGCGAAAAAACAGCCTTGCAGCGCTTGAAGAATACTTAAGCAATGACGAGTTGTTTTTTGTATTTGGTACCAATAAATACTCGTTTGAAGTGTGGAGCACAGAGAATTTAAGCGACCCTGCAAATTATAAGAAAAACGGTAGCTTACTCAGTCACGAAATGCTGGCTCAGTTTGATGAAATGGCTAAACTCAGTAGCCTTATCAATAACGGATTGAATATTGCGATAGTTCAATACGCAGCTAAATGGGTGGCAAATGCATTAGCTAAACGCAAGCAAGAGCAAGGCGTTATTACTCCAGATGATTTACTGAGTAACTTGCATCAGGCGCTTTTAAGTGAGCAAGGCCAAGCATTAAGTGAAAAAATTGCCGCTTTGTTTCCGGTTGCCATGATTGACGAATTCCAAGATACCGACCCAGTTCAATATGGCATTTTTAGCCGCATTTATGGCATTAAAAACACCACGCTTGCCATGATAGGTGATCCAAAACAGGCTATTTATGGCTTCCGTGGTGCAGATATTTTTACTTATATTGGCGCAAAACAAGCCGTTTCAGATGACAAGCAATACACCCTAGATACCAACTACCGCTCAAGTGAAGGGGTTGTTGATAGCGTAAACCGCTTATTTGCTAAAAATGCTAATAGCTTTATTTACAACGATGCGATTCCATTTCAAAAGGTCAATGCCAAAGGAAAACAGCAAGACAAAGCGTTTTTAATAAACGGTGAAATGCCCAGTGCGTTTGAATTTTCGGTTTTTGTTGATGAGTACGCCGAAGCCAACAACAAGCCAACCAGCAAAGGGGTGGCTCAACAGGCACTGGCTTTGCAGTATACGAAAAAAATTACTGAGCTACTCAAGCAAGCTAATGCAGGCGCTGCAACCATTGCAGGAAAGCCTCTCACCGCCGCTGATATCTGTGTGTTAGTGCGTGACCGCAACGAAGCACAGTTGATGAAAAACGCACTAGCAGAAGCCGCCATTGCCAGCGTGTATTTGTCCCGTGACAGTGTGTTTAACCAAGAGCTTAGTCATCATTTACTGAACTTTTTAACGGCATTGCATGGACAGTATGATGAATCATTACTGCGTGGTGTGCTTGCTGGGCCATTGTTTTGTTTAAGCTACAACCGTATTTATGAGCTTCACGAAAATGAAAGTGCATGGCAAGAACATCTAAACTTTTTTGCTCAACTTGCCCACATTTGGCATAAACAAGGCGCTATGGCGATGCTCGAGCGTTTATTAAGCCATAATCAGCTCGCAGCGCGTTGGCAAGGCTTAGGCTACAACGTTGAACGCTGGCTCACCGATTTCCGTCATTTAGGGGAAATCTTGCAGCAAAAGCAAATTGAGCTTGAGGGCACCCACAGATTACTGCGTTGGTTTGCACAAAAAGTCAGTCAACAAGATGGTGAAGCGGTGCAAGTACGCCTAGAAAGCGATGCTAACTTGGTGAAAATTGTCACTATGCACGCCTCAAAAGGCTTAGAGTACCCGATTGTATTCATGCCGTTTGCCTGTGGCTACCGTGAAAGCAAAGAAGCCCTTTACCATAAAGACGGTAAGCTTATTTATGACCTTGCTAAAAGTGACGACGCAATGCAAAAAGCAGAGCAAGAGCGCTTAGCTGAAGATTTACGTTTACTTTATGTGGCATTGACACGTGCCGTGCATTTTTGTTCTGTGGGTATGTATAACATTGCCCAAGGTCGTAGCGCTCGCCCTGGTATTCAAAGTACCAGCATTGGCCACGTATTATTTGCAGGGTTAGAGATTAAATCGGGCGATGAATGGCGCGCATTGTTACAAACATTTTGTGAAGGCTCTGCACACATGTACTATGAGGCGTTTAGCGAAGCGGATGAGCTTGAAAAGTTAACATTTGCTGGCGCTGACAGTGAGCAAGCCTATCAAGTTAATACTGTTAAAGCAGACATTCAGCGTGATTGGCGCTCAACCAGCTTTAGTAGCTTAACGCTGAAAAAGCATACTGATCATATTGAGCTTGGTCGCAGTGATGAAGATCACGAAAAGGATGAGTTTTTAGCCCAAAATGCCAATGCTTTAACACCGTACAGCTTCCCTAAAGGGGCAAAGCCAGGTAGTTGTTTGCATGAAATATTTGAGCAATTAGACTTTACCGACCCTTATGCGTTAAAGCGTCCAGCGAGTGAGCAAGACGACCACGCACTAGATAAAGTGATCAAAACGTTATTCGAAAAATACCATATTGACGATAGTTGGCAGGAAATGACCGAGCAGTGGATCCTTGCTGCACTGAATTGCCCATTAAACGATAAAGGGCTTAGTTTATCAGTACTTGAGCCTGATACCTGTTTGGTCGAAATGGAATTTAACTTACCGCTGTTGTCACTCTCAAGCGATAAGCTTAATCAAGTGTTGGTAAAGCACTTTAATTTACCCGGGCAGCTTGATTTTAGTGAGGTACAAGGCTTACTAAAAGGCTTTATAGATTTAATATTTTGCTGGCAGGGTAAGTATTATATTCTTGATTATAAATCGAACTTTTTAGGTAACAGTGCGGCTGATTACCAACATGAGCAACTAGAACAAGCCATGACCAGTCACCAGTATCATTTGCAGTATTTGATATATACCGTGGCATTGCACCGTTTATTAAAACAACGTATTCATGATTACGATAGCGACACGCATTTAGGCGGTGTTTACTACACCTTCTTACGTGGTATGAGCGAAGGGCAAGGGGTGTACTTTAATCAGCTTACTAAACAGCAAATAACTGAGCTTGATAGCTTATTCGCACAAGGAGCCATGCTATGAGTCAAATGACATTCGGCTTTGATGACCATGAGCAAAACGAGCCAATTAATAAGCAACCACAGCAGCCAGCACAACATGCTGAGAGTAACTCAGTGTTGCCTGCCAAAGAGATTAAAACGCAGCCATTACTGAGTTATTTACTTGAGGCAAAACGTATTCGCTTAGTTGATGTGAAACTCGCAGAGCTATTGACAGGTACAGAAACAGTAGCCGGTTCACAATCGTTGATAGAGAATAACGATGCAGCGCACAATGAGGTTTTTTACCTGATTTTATTACTTGCGGCTGCGCAGCAAAGTCAGCACAGCTGTTTAGAGCTGGTGAATATAAACTGGCAAAACCCGTTTGAAATAAGAGAGCAAAGCCTAGCTGATGCCAGCATTGCAGCCCCTGAGGTTTTAACCCCGTTTGATATGGAATTTGGCCTGAATGAGGCTGTTAATAAACTAATGAATGCTGAGTGTGTCGGGGACGACAAACCACTGCTATTGTTTGCCAATAAACTTTACTTTGCCCGATTGGCAGAGTACGAAACCACACTGGCTTCGCGTTTACATCATTTAGCAACGAAAGAACTCACCCTTGATGAAGCCGAATTAACGGCATTACTTGAGGTGTATTTTCCTAATAGTGAACATACAACAAACCCCAGCGATCCTATTAAAACATTAAACTGGCAAAAAGTAGCCTGTGCGATTGCCGCAACAAAAGGCTTTAGTGTGATCACTGGCGGCCCGGGTACCGGTAAAACCACCACAGTAACTAAGCTACTAGCAATATTACAATCTTTGTATGCCAGTGCACCGCTAACAATAAAGCTGGTTGCACCGACAGGTAAAGCGGCAGCGCGTTTAACCGAGTCGATTTTAGGGGCAAAGCAAAAGCTTAGTATGATCCCTGGTTATATCGCGCCACTTATTCCTGAAAGCGCGCAAACGATTCACCGTTTACTGGGCGTTATTCCGCATACCAATAAGTTTCGCCATAACAAGCGTAATCCGCTGCATTTAGATGTACTGATCATTGATGAGGCATCGATGGTAGATTTATCGCTTATGGCAAAACTAATCGAGGCATTACCAAGCCATGCAAGGCTTATTTTACTGGGTGATAAAGACCAATTAGCCTCGGTTGATACGGGCAGTATTCTTAGCGACCTATGCCAAGGGTTAGAGCTTGGCAAAATGCCTGATTACAGTAGTGAAAGAGCAGCGCAGCTTAATCGCGTTTGTTTTAATAATCAGAGCGAAATACCCGCGGCGAGCAGTCATTTTGTACTTAACGATTGTATTGCGTTTTTACAGCAAAGTTATCGTTTTGATGGCAGCAGCGGCATTGGTCAACTAGCACAAGCTGTAAATACCAATAACAGTGGCTTACTGGGCTACGTTGAGCAAACGATTAATCAAGGTGGCTTTAAAGACCTTAAACTTAATTACAGCGTAATTAGTAAACCGATTGAGCAATTTGTGCAACAAGCGGCGTTGCAATATCACGATTATTTGCAGCTTATCCAGCAAGGGGCAAGTGTTGCCAGTGTGCATAAAGCATTTGCGCATTATCAGTTGCTAGCTGCCGTCAGAGAGGGTGATTACGGTGTAAATAGCCTTAATCAGCGTATTGAAAAAGCACTGGCTCAACAAGGTTTAATCTCGCCATATCAAAGGCATTACGTGGGTATGCCAATTATGATCAGCCAAAACGACTACCAGCTAAAACTGTTTAATGGCGACATAGGTATTTTAATGCACGATGAGCAAGGTCAGTTAAAAGCCATGTTTGTTGATGAACAAGAAAATATTCGTGCCTTTTCGCCCGCACGTTTACCTGCTCACGATAAAGTGTATGCTATGACAATTCATAAGTCGCAAGGCTCTGAATTTGCTTACACAGCAATGATTTTACCGCCAATAAAACAGGCTAATCAGGGCATTAACAGACAATTGGTTTACACGGGGATCACCCGCGCGAAAACCACATTTGAGCTGGTGGCCGATAAAAATGTATTGCTTATGGCGATGAATAAATCTGTTACTCGTGCATCAGGTTTATACGATAGGTTAAAACATGAGGCTAGTTAAAGTAACGAGTGACCAACTCAACGAGTTAATGGGTTGGTTTAACTCAGAGGCTGAACTGCGTATTTGGTCTGGGCCATTTTTTAATTACCCATTTGATACGCAAAGCTTTAAAAATGATTTAAACCTAGATGCGCTGAATTCCTTCGCGTTGATTAATGACGAAGGCCAAATGTTAGGGTTTGGTCAATTCTATTTACGTGAAGGTCGTTGCCATTTAGGGCGGCTAGTTATCGCGCCAAGTGAACGTGGTAAAGGTCTTGCAAAAGTGTTGATTAATTTACTAGGAGAGCAGGGCAAACAGCAATTGAACTGCGATAGTTTGTCGTTGTTTGTGTATAGCCACAATACCCTTGCTAAAACAGCCTATGAAAAACTGGGTTTTATACAAACCCAGTATCCAGCGGACATGCCACTCGATGGCTGTATTTATATGACTTGCTAAGAGCGTTTAAAGCTGCTTTTACGAAACAGGTTAGGTTGCCAGCCAAAGTGTATGGCGCCTAATCTTAAACATACCGTCACAGCAAATGCGCCAAGAATGCACCAAATATAACTCACCTCAAGGGTGAATAAAGCCGCGTAAGTTAACCCGCCAGATAAGCAAGCGGTTGAATAAAGTTCTTCGCCCATTACTAAAGGCACTTCTCGGCAGATCACATCACGCATCAGGCCACCAAAAATACCTGTGGTCATACCCATGGTGATGGCTACAACCATATCTGCGCCGCCGATCAGTGCCTTTTCGATACCAATAATGTTGAAAATAGCCATCCCTACGGCATCCATTAATAGCATGGTGGTGTTACTTAAATCGGGTAAGTGACGAATAGATAAAATAGACGCGAATATGGCTATGTAAGTTGCGTACAAATAATCGGGCTGAGCTATCCAAAATACTGGTTTGTTGAGCAATATGTCTCGAAGTGTGCCACCACCCAGAGCTGTGACTGTGGCAACAACCACCACACCAAAACCACCGACACTTTTTTCATGGCCCAGCAAGGTGCCAGAAATAGCAAAAAACGCTACACCGATAATGCTTAAAAAATGAAAGTATTCTGATGTCATGGGGTTTCCTTACCTGTTTATAGTAATCTAACCCTAGCAAAATGAACTTTATTGATGCTGAACAGCTAAGAAAATAGGGCGGGTAGTGATGTCACCCGCCGGTAAGAAAATTTTTATTATTTTAGGTAATCAACCACTAATTGCGTCATTGCATTTACGCCAAGCTGTAAAGCTTTTTCGTCTGCAAAAAAGTGTGGTGAATGGTTACTAGGTGCTGTAACTGCATCTTGACCTTTTGGTGTAACACCTAAGAAAAAGAACATGCCTGGTGTTTCTAAGGCGTAGTAACTAAAGTCTTCGGCACCTGTGATAAGTGGCGTTGTGATCAGGTTTTCTTTGCCAACCACACCAGCAAGAGTTGGTGTCATTTTCTTGGTTAATTCAACATCGTTCACTGTTACTGGGTAACCATGATCAATGTGAACATGGGCTTCTGCGCCACCTGATTCAGCTACCATCTCAGCGGTTTTAGCTAAACGTTTTTTAATGTCAGCACGCATTTCTTGGTCAAAGGTACGGATTGTGCCAACCATTTCAACTTCATCAGGGATGATGTTGTTACGCACACCGCCGTTAATGGCACCAAATGAAACCACAGAAGGCGCTTTGGTTACATCAACTTGGCGTGAGGCAATGGTTTGTGTTGCCATAATAATTTGTGATGACGCCACAATTGGGTCAACCCCATTCCAAGGACGTGAGCCGTGAGTTTGGCGACCTTTTACTGTGATTGTAAATTTGTCGGCGCTGGCCATTAGCGGCCCTTCACGAAAACCAATTTGTCCGGTATTAAGTGAGCTGGTTACGTGTAAACCAAATACGGCTTCTGGCTTTTCTTTAAATAAGCCTTCTTTAAGCATCAGCTCAGCACCACCTTCTTCGCCATCAGGAGCACCTTCTTCAGCAGGTTGGAAGACAAACAGAATATCACCCGCTAGTTGGTCTTTAATTTTTACTAAAGACTCAGCGGCTGCCATTAAAATAGCCACATGGTTATCATGACCACAGGCATGCATTACGCCAACGGTATTGCCTTTGTACTCTGTTGTTTGAGTTGACGCGAAAGGTAAGTCTACTTGCTCTTTTACAGGTAGTGCATCCATATCTGCACGTAGCGCAATGAGCGGACCTTTTTTGCCCCCTTTAAGTTTGGCAACCACACCGGTATGAGCCACACCTGTTTGAACCTCAAGGCCTAACGAACGTAAATGCTTAGCCACGTATTTGGCTGTTTCAAACTCACGGTTACTAAGCTCTGGGTATTGGTGTAAATGACGGCGCCATTTAATGACTTTTTCGCTGACGCTTTTATTGGCAGATTTAAGTTCAGTATTAATATCACTAGCAAATGCAGGTGTAGAAATAGCACTGAGAAGTAGGCTGGTCGAAAGTAGTTTGTTTAACATCCCGTATCCTTTTATTATTTAGATATCCAAATAACCTGTGAAACGCTGAATTCTGCATTTTGAGGTGGCTTGGATATATGCACACTACAACAATGTAAAGGATAAACACTTGAATGAACAAGACCTTTCGGTAATTAACCAAGACAAATGGTTTAAAAATCGCACACAATTATTTAGGGACAAGCTAGTAAAAAATGCTAAATTAATCACCTTAAATGCGGGTGATGCATTGTTTTTGCGTGGTGATGAAAATACCGGTCTGTATTGTGTTATTAATGGCGTGCTTAGAGTTTCTGGGGTTAATAGCCAAGGCAAAGAAGCCGTGCTCAGTTTTGTAACCAGTGCTATGTGGTTTGGTGAAGTTGCTCTGTTTGATGGTGGTAAGCGCACCCACGATGTGTATGCTCAAACTGCGGTACGACTTTTACACGTACCTGAGCGGGCATTAACTCAGTTATTACAAGAGCATCCTGCTTATTGGCATGATTTTGGTCTGCTGCTTACCAACAAAGTGCGAAACCTGTTTGACTCATTAGAAGATCACGCACTCCTTACAGCAAAGCAAAAGGTGAGTAAGCGGTTGTGCATGCTTTATCAGTCGTCACTCCAAAGTTGTTTGCCGCTTACCCAGCAACAACTTGCCGATATGACCTATTTAACACGGCAAACCATTAACCAAATTTTACAATCTCTGCAAGCTGATTCAATTATTAATCTTAAATATCAAACGATTGAGATTATTGATATCGATAAATTGCAATCTCAATGCTAGCTTGGAACTAAAATTGCTACAAGGTTGTAATCAAGCTTAAATGGAAGACAACTTGTGGCAATTACATTTCATAATCAATATAACCCTTCGGCTACAGCTAAGCTGTCGCAAACGGCTCGCACTGAGGGTGTGAAAGCCATACATACGCCTACATCTTCAGCACAACAACTTTTACAAAAGCAGCCTGAGCCCAGCTCTTTTTTAGCGCAGGCACAAGAAGCTTTGGTTTATCAGCGACTCGGGGTTGATAAAGAGAAAATTGATGAAATAAAAGCGCAAATAGAGAAGCTTGCTGAACAAATGCAACAACAAGGTGCCGATACTAAAGCACTGCAAGAAAAAATGAATGAGCTGCAAGCGATGCTCGATGAAGAGTATCAAAAAGGTCGCGAACGCATGGATATGCGACCAGAAGCTGAAAAAGGCAAAGATATTGATGCGCTGGTTTAATGTGTGAGTTTAAGCTAGCAACTTAAAATGTCGGCTAGTTGACATTCTTGTTGGTGAATTTTCTGCTAATCTGAATTTTGAACACAGTTTTGGCAGGAAAAACAATGAAAACATTAAAACAACAACTGACAAATTACGCCCTCTATCACCGTTCTAAACGCAATATTTACACTCACTTTATTGGCATTCCATTAATTGTGTTTGCAATTACTTGTTTATTACAACGCGTCACGCTTATCTCAGAGCCTGCTGTCATCTCTTTAGCAACCATGGTGATTGTACTCACCTGTCTTTATTACTTAATGCTTAGCTTATCTATGGGGTTAATTATGGCTGTTTGCTTAAGTTTGTTAAGCATTGCTGCTGAGCCTGTGGTGTCGCTTTCAACAGAGTTATGGCTAGCTGTGAGCATTGGCAGTTTCGTTGTTGGTTGGGTGTTTCAGTTTATTGGTCACTATTTTGAAGGTAAAAAGCCAGCCTTTGTTGATGATTTAATTGGTTTGGTCATAGGGCCGTTATTTGTATTAGCAGAGTTCTTGATTATGCTTGGTTTTTATAAAGATATTGCTGATCATATTGAACAACATGCAGGGCCTAACAAAGCATAACAACAATAATAAGGAACACACATGCAATTAAATGGCAAAACAGTTTGGGTTACAGGGGCATCTTCTGGGATTGGTGAGGCACTTTGTGAGCAACTAGCAGCTAAAGGGGCAACGCTAATACTGTCTGCCCGCAATGAAGATAAGCTCAATAAGCTGAATAAACGGCTCGGTGGCAATCATCACGTGGTCGCTCTTGATTTGGCGAAACCTGAAGCCTTACTTGAAGATATGCCCGCAGTGATTGAGCGAATTGGCCGCATTGATGTGCTTATCAATAACGGTGGAGTGTCGCAGCGCAGTTTATTTTTAGAAAATGAATTCACTGTGTATCGCCAACTGATGGAAGTAAACTACTTTGGTTTAATTGCCTTAACCAAGGCGGTCGTACCCCAGATGGTTAACCAAGGTATGGGCATGGTGGTCTCAATTAGCAGTGTGGCGGGTAAAGTCGGTTCAAAGTTCAGAACTGGTTATTCGGGCTCTAAATATGCGGTTGTTGGCTTTATGGATTGCTTAAGAGCAGAATTAGCCGATAAAAATGTGAATTGCCTGACTATTTGCCCGGGTTCAATTAAAACAGCGATTGCGCATAATTCGTTAGATGGCCAAGGTAAGCCGCAAAATAAACCAGAACAATCAATCGAAAACGGCATGGATGTGGCAAAAGCGGCTGCAAAAATGATCAAAGCCATTGAAGCCGAGAAAGATGAGGTCGTTATTGGTGAAGGAATAAGTGGTTTAGCACCGACTATTAAGCGTTTTTTTCCGGGCTTTTTTAATCGACTCACAGCAAAAATGAACTATAGATAATTTATTATCATTTGTTAGCGAATGATTCTCAGTAAACAATGCGCAACTTGGGTTGCGCATTTTTTGTACCAAATGGTCGGATTATTATCACTTTAATCGATAAAAGGCACTAGTTTGCTATGGTTAAACGGGGATGGATTAGCATACAATGGGGTAAAAGTAGTCCAAACAAGAGAGAACAACAATGGCCGCATTTGGTACTGTATTTATGCCACAAATGATCCAAGCACGTTTTGCTGATAACTCATGGAGTGAAAGCGCGCTGGTCCCATCTGATAAAATCGAATTACATGCGGGTGCTCACGTATTACATTACTCAAGCACCTGTTTTGAAGGATTAAAAGCATTTCGTCACGAAGATGGCTCGGTCTATATCTTTCGTATGGATGCTAACATTGCTCGTATGAAACAAAGCTCTAAGTTACTAAACTTACCTGACTTTGACGAAAGCATGCTTGAGCAAATGATCAAAGACATTGTAAAAGAGTACGCAGACGAAACACCAACACCGCCGGGTTCAATGTATATTCGCCCAACTCACATTGGTACAGAAGCGGCAATTGGTAAAGCGGCTGCGCCGTCAATGAGTTCCTTGCTTTACGTATTGCTTTCGCCAGTAGGTGATTATTTCTCAGGCGGTGCTACAGCATTACGTGTATTACTTGAAGAAGACGGCATGCGCTGTGCACCACACATGGGTATGGTTAAAAGTGGTGGTAACTATGCAAGTGCATTAGGTCCAATCTTAGAAGCTCGCTCAGAGCATCAAGCAGACCAAATTTTATTCTGCCCTGGTGGTGATGTACAAGAAACGGGTGCTGCAAACTTCATTCTAATTGATGGTGATGAAATCATCACAAAAGCACTTGATAGCACATTCCTACACGGTGTGACGCGTAATAGTATTTTAACGATTGCGAAAGATTTAGGTATGACAGTATCTGAGCGTAACTTTACTGTGTCTGAGTTACTAGAAAGAGCCGCTAAACCAGGTACTGAAGCTGCGTTATCAGGTACCGCTGCGGTACTGACCTCGGTTGGCACACTTATTCATAACGACCAAGAGTTTAAAGTGGGGTCGGGTGAACCAGGTGAGAAAGTTGCTAAATTACGCCAAGCATTGAACGATATTCAATGGGGCAAATCAGCAGATACTCATGGCTGGTTAACAAAAGTATAATCGCTGAGCAAATACATGCTTTGAAGAGCCACGTTACTACGTGGCTTTTTTGTTTTTACATTGGTTTACAGCACTTCCTGTGTTTAACCGCAAATTACTAGACATTCTAGTGCTTTAATTTTACTTTCATTTTATTAACAATAACTAAAAGTAAATTTATTATGATCAAGAAAACACTAGCATGTGCAATTGTTGTTGCATTGGCGGGCTGCGGTGAATCTACCCCAACAAAAACAGAACAAACAGTAAAAACTGCAGAGGTTAAAGCTGCTGTGAATTATCCAGAAACTAAAAAAGGCAATGTTGTTGATGAATACTTCGGTGAGAAAGTAGCCGATCCGTATCGTTGGTTAGAAGACGATATGAGCGACGAAACAGCCCAGTGGGTTAAAGCCGAAAATGACGTTACCTTTTCTTATCTAAAAAATATTCCGTATCGCGATGAGCTAAAAACTACGCTTGAAAAGTTGATGAACTACGAAAAAGTCACAGCGCCATTTAAAGAGGGTGACTACACCTACTTTTATAAAAACGATGGTCTGCAAAATCAGTATGTAGTTTATCGTAAAAAAGGTGACTCAGAAGCTGAGGTGTTCTTAGATCCAAATACTTTCAGTAGCGACGGCACAACCTCAATGTCGGGCTTAACATTCACAGAGGACGGCACGCTAGCGGCCTATCAAATCTCTGAAGGCGGCAGTGACTGGCGTAAAATTATCATTATTGATACAGCGACTAAACAACCAATTGAAGAAGCATTAGTCGATGTAAAATTCAGCGGTATTTCTTGGCTTGGCAACGAAGGATTCTATTATTCGAGCTACGATAAGCCAAAGGGTAGTGAGCTGTCTGCAAAAACAGATCAACATAAAGTTTACTACCATAAGTTAGGCACGGCACAAGCAGATGACCAATTAGTTTATGGTGGCACAGAGGCTCAGAAACATCGTTATATTGGTGCTGATGTAACCCGTGATAATCGTTATTTAATAATTGCTGCAAGTACTTCAACTTCAGGTAATAAACTGTTTATCAAAGATTTAACTAAGCCTGACAGCGAGCTAGTGACTATTTTAGATAACACTGACTCAGATACCTCAATTATTGATAATGACGGCTCGAAACTGTATTTAGTGACTAACTTAAACGCGCCAAATAAACGTGTTGTAACTGTTGATGCAGCTGATCCAAGCCCTGAAAATTGGCAAGATTTAATCCCAGAAACTGACAATGTGCTTAGCCTTTCAAAAGGTGGTGACTACTTCTTTGCTAAGTATATGGTTGATGCGATTTCACAAGTAAAACAATACGATAAATCAGGCAAATTGGTGCGTGATATCAGCCTGCCAGGTGTGGGTACTGCATATGGCTTTAGCGGTAAGCACGATGCACAAACGCTGTATTACTCATTTACTAATTACACTACACCAGGCAATACCTATTCGTTTGATGTTGAATCAGGTAAGTCTGATGTGTACCGCAAGTCGGGCGCTAAATTTAATAGCGAAGAATATATCTCTGAACAAGTGTTCTATACATCAAAAGATGGCACCAAAGTTCCGATGATAATTTCGTACAAAAAGGGCACCGAACTTAACGGTAAAAATCCGACTATTTTATATGGTTATGGTGGCTTTAACGTGAGCCTAACACCAAGCTACAGCCCTACAATTGCGGCATGGCTTGAGCACGGTGGTGTATATGCTGTTGCTAATATTCGTGGTGGTGGCGAATACGGTAAAGAATGGCATGTAAATGGTACACAGCTTAAGAAACAAAATGTATTTGATGACTTTATTGCTGCGGCTGAGTACTTAAACGAAAAACAATACAGCTCACCTGATTACCTAGCGGTACGTGGTGGCTCAAATGGTGGCTTATTAGTAGGTGCGGTTATGACACAGCGCCCTGAGCTATTTAAAGTTGCGCTTCCTGCTGTAGGTGTTTTAGATATGCTGCGTTACCACACTTTTACAGCGGGTGCTGGTTGGGCGTATGACTACGGTACGAGTGAACAAAGTAAAGAAATGTTCGAGTACTTAAAAGGCTATTCACCAGTTCACAATGTAAAAGAGGGTGTTAGCTACCCAGCAACCTTAGTAACAACAGGGGATCATGATGACCGTGTTGTGCCTGCGCATTCATTTAAGTTTGCAGCCGAGCTACAAGAAAAAGGTGCGAAACAAAATCCGTATCTTATTCGCATTGAAACAAATGCAGGTCATGGTGCAGGAACACCAACAAGTAAGATCATTGATCAATACGCTGATATTTATGGCTTTACCCTATATAACATGGGTGTTAAATCGCTATAAGATATTTATTAACTAAAATGAAAACGCCGAGCTAAGCTCGGCGTTTTTATATCGATTGATTGAGATGTTTATAAATCGATACCCAGCGCGAAAATCATTTTGTAATCTTCTTTTTCTGGTACTACACCGTTTTCATCGGCAATCGGGTCAGCTAAATAGTCCCATACTAATGACATATCAAAATCAATATCATCAGTGATCTCAAACTCAAACGCAGCCATCGCATATTGAGAGTCACCACCTGCATCACTGTTTGCAGTTAGGTAGCGATAATTAAAGGTAAAATCAATTTTCTTGGTGACCTCTAGCTCGTAATTAGTGCCGACAAAATATGACCAAGATGAATTTGATTTTTCTTCACCCGTAGCGACAGTATCAAACTCAGTTTTTTGATAAGCAGGGCCTGTTGAAAAATCCCATTCTGTTTTATCGGTATCCATTACATAGTAACCAACACCGGCACCCACTGTGTACTTGTTAGCGATATTTTGAAACGGATCACGGTAGTACTCAAAGAAGATAGGGCGGTAATACATTTTTTGGGTCTGAAACCAGTCGAAGGTACCGTTAGCGCGAATGTTGTTTTTAGTGACTTGCTCATCGCTGGTGGTGCGATAACCTAAAAACTCAGCGAGGAAACGGCTAGACGCCGTACGGCGCTTGATATCTGCACGAGCCGAATACTCTGTTTGGTCAGTATTACCTTTTGATATATCGGCACCTAGAGATATTTTCACTGTCCATGCACTGAGTTCGCTTTCAACTGAAGGAGCAATAGAGACCAAATCGCGATAACGGTATTTAGCTTCTTGTTCGCCAACTTTTACATAACCACCAGAGATATTTAATGTGCCGCTTAGCTCATTACCATCGTTAAAGCGAACGGTATGGTGACGATCTGAGATAATCATGTAGACATCTTCGCGATCAATAATCAAGGTGTCGAGCACATCACTGTCGAACTCGATTTCTTTATCGTACATGGAGACCAGCTCGCCTTTGAGCCATTCGCCCGAATTCAGCCGTACCCAATCGAAATGAGTGGCATCTTTTATGATTATGCCGCGTTCTTCAAGAAGCGGATCAGGAAGTGATTCTGCACCATAGCAAGCAAATGAGCTTGCTACAGCAGCAATAATAAGCAGGTATTTTTTGAGCATTATTTCAATCCATGTTAAATAAAATGCATTCAAGGGGTGAGATTGTTATTACTATAACCTGTTTGATTTTAGAACAATTTTAACTACTGTTCAAAAATTACTTAAGCAGATGGCAAAAACAAGCGCTGATAGGTTTTATAAGCATATTCATCACTCATCCCAGATAAGTAGTCACATATTATGCGCATTGCATTATCACCTTGCTGATGCGCATTTAGCCACATTTCTTGGGTTGTTTCCGGTAATAAGCGCATTGGGTCGCTGGCAAAAGCACTAAATAGCTCAATCAGCAGGTTTTGCCCTTTAAATTCAACTTGCTGCATCTTTGGCTCGCGAATTAAACGTTTAAAAACAAAATGTTTTAGCACGTTAAGAATTTCGGCAAATTCATCCGGTAGGCTTACTGTGTATTGCAGTATTTCTGATTCGAAATCTGCGTTTTGTACAACTAACTGAGCGTTAATAATAAAGGTGTTAACCAACTCACCAATAGCGTCTTTACGCTCATACTCGTGATGAGAAAAGAGTCTGGCGGTTATCGAGCTTAAATGGGTAGTTAGCCACGCTGAATCGAGCTCTTGTAATTGTACAAGGGCGTGGTTTTGCCAATCAGCCAGCGTTAAAACCTCTGTAGCTATGGCATCTTCTAAATCGTGAACGGCATAAGCAATATCGTCGGCTAATTCCATAATTGCTGAGTCTATCGATTTGTAATGGGTTTTAGCTCTAAACTCATCAACCTTATAATGACTACTCAGCAGCGCTTTATCGTTATTCGACAGTGGCTCAATGATCCAATCGAAAACATCTTTATCGTCTTTATATAAGCCTTTGGCTGGTCGCCAATGGTCAGCTTTAATAAAACTACGTTGCTCACTCAAAGGTGGAATGCTGTGCCACAAATCATCAATAAAGGCTGGATATTTAATAAAGCCTAATAAGGTGCGTCTGGTTAAGTTCATGCCATAGCCATTAGAATAGGGCTCAAGCTTAGACACAATTCTTAATGTTTGGGCGTTACCTTCAAAGCCACCATGCTCGCGCATCATGTAATTTAATGCTATTTCACCACCATGACCAAAAGGAGGGTGGCCAATATCATGAGCAAGACATAGGGTCTCGAGTAGGCTACCGCTCGGAAAATTCGTAAATTCAGGGTGCTGCTTTTTTAGATGACGTAATAAACCACTGCCAATTTGAGCAACTTCTAAAGAATGGGTCAGACGGGTTCTATAAAAATCATTTAAGCCAATACCCATAATTTGGGTTTTAGCCTGCAACCTCCTAAAGGCTGCGGCGTGGATGATTCGAGAGCGGTCAACTTGCCAAGCTGAGCGGTTATCGTTTGGACGATATTTTTGCTGATCAATAATGCGAGCTTGCCAAGATTGGCACATAAAAATAACCTACCTTTTTCTCGTTTGCTTGCTTTTCAGTATACGCAAGCGCTTGAAAATTGCGAGTAAATTGGCGCTAAATCACGCTATTTTGGTAAAGGTTTAGGTAATTTCCTTAGGGCAAATTCGCCAAAAATAGACGGTTTTGGTATACTTCGCCTTTGTGTGTGCGTGACGTTACCGCACATGAGTAGTAGTTTATATGAGAGAATACATGCTTAATTACGTTTTTCGAGCTTTACTTGCTGCTTTTTTTGCATGGGCGTTGTTATCGCCATTTGTAGATAAAGAAGTAGTAGAAAGTGGGTCTGAACAATCGCAGACAACGCCAAAAGGGACCCAGCGCGTAATCAAAAAAGAAAAGCCATTACATAATGTGAAACTGCCAGATTTTGCAGCTTTTACTGATGTGAAAGAAAAGAAACATGCATTTTTTGATTTTATTCGCCCTCATGTTGAGGCCGAAAATAAAAAGATTCTACAGCAGCGTGCGACTTTAGAAATCGCGCGCATGATGCTGGAGTACAATGAGCCACTAAGTAGCAAACAGCAATCAGATATTAAAAAAATACTGAATAGCTACAAGTTGCCTACCACCATAGATACTTTATCGCTTACCCAGGCACTTCGTCGTGTTGATATTATTCCTAAAGAGCTTGCGCTTATGCAAGCAGCTAATGAGTCAGCATGGGGTACGTCACGCTTTGCACGTATTGGCTTAAACTTTTTCGGCCAGTGGTGTTATAAAAAAGGCTGTGGCATGGTTCCTCGTCGCCGTGCCAACGAAGCAGCTCACGAAGTGGCTGCATTTCAATCGGTACGTGCTGCTGTAAACTCTTATTTTAAAAATATTAATACCCATGCGGCGTATAAAGATTTAAGATCAATTCGTGCTGATTTACGTCGCCAGCAAAAGCCAATTGATGCAACTAAGCTAACACAAGGTTTACTGTCTTACTCTGAACGACGTGAAGCGTACATTGAAGAATTGAATAAAATGATAAATCAAAACAGAGCTTACTTTGATGAATAAACTCCTTCCATGGTTAAAAGCAGCAACCATCGCGGTTGCGCTAGGTGCAGTTGCTTCAAAGGCCGCTGCAACAGAATTTGTTGTTGCCTATGATGGCTTTTACGATCGTTTGAAAGTTGTTAATAAAGGCGAGTTTCAATACGCTCAAGTTAACTTTTATTTGTCTGATATTGCTAGCAACGAAGTATGCACAATTAAATCAGGTAAAATAATTACAGAAAAACAAGAGTTTGACCTAACTTATACAGATAAGGCTCAACTACTTTTACCATTCGATAAGCAACTAGATACTGATAAAGCCGTAATAGTTGTTCAACCAGAAAATCCAAAACATGAATGCCAGTTAAAGTTACAAATTGAAGCAACGGATCTGGCTGATTTTGAACTCAGTAAAGCGAACTTATATACGTTAAATGAAGAATTTGACGAGCTTTTATCTGATTTGTCAGGCTTTTTTGTTAGCAAATTAATGTGGTTTTTACTGCCTGAACAACAAGGTGTTGTACTTAAATTTAACGGCCAAGATGCTATTTCGGCAAATGACGTTAGCTGTAAAGAGCAGCGTTGTTCAATAAAAGTAACAGACGACTGGCAAGACGATAACACAGTGCTTAGCAGTCATGCTGAGCTTATCAGTGCCACACCGTGGATTGTTAAATAGCGACCATATATTGGTAAAAGCGTTTAAACATCGACAAAAGGGACCTTATTAGGTCCTTTTTTCGTTGTGAAGCAGATAGTTCTTATGTCTCTTTTTTTAAAGAGTTGCCTCGGTATTTTGGTTTAGCATCAAAATCTGAAATTCATCGTAAGCAGAGCAGTTACTTTGACTGTTTATTTTATCTACATTATTCCCTTTAATTCATATCTTTTCTAACTATTTGTATTGCTGTGCATTTAAGAATTAGCGTGTTTTTAGATCTGAAAACAGTATGAAGATATGAGTCTTTACTGATTGTTTCTTGCTATAGATAAAAGGTTTAATTTTATTTTAGCATCCTTATTTTCACTTAATTATTAAGTGCTAACCTTCTATTTTTAAATGATTTTTCAAGAATTGAAAATATAGATTTAGATCAAGTTACTTAGCAATAACTGGCTTAAAGTAAAACTATAAAGATCTCAATATAGGTAGTTATAGTTTAAAAGGAGTCGTTATGCAGACAGTCAATGTCGAACCTGTATCAGTTAAACAACTGAAATTAGCCGAAGCCAATGCGAAGCAGGATGTGGTTTTTGATCTAAATGTTAAAAACCCAAGCTTAAAGAGGAATGCTGACGGTAAATACCCATATAAACGCAAAATGGACGTAGTTGAATACGAGCGCCATAAACACGAACTGCAAATCGAGCTTTTAAAAATGCAAGGCTGGGTAAAAGAGACCAACCAGCAAATTGTGATTTTATTTGAAGGTCGAGATGCGGCGGGTAAAGGTGGCACTATTAAGCGCTTTATGGAGCATTTAAACCCTCGTGGGGCGCACGTAGTGGCTTTAGAAAAACCATCTGCAAGAGAGCGTGATCAATGGTACTTTCAGCGTTACATTAACCACCTACCTACAAAGGGTGAAATTATATTATTTGACCGTTCTTGGTATAACCGAGCCGGTGTTGAGAAGGTAATGGGGTTTTGTGATGATCACGAATATTTAGAGTTTATGCGTCAAACACCTCAACTTGAACGTATGTTGGTGAATAGCGGTATTAAGCTATTTAAATATTGGTTTTCGGTCAGCAGAGAAGAGCAATTTAGACGCTTTAAATCGCGCCAAAATGACCCGCTCAAACAATGGAAGCTAAGCCCAGTTGATATGGCATCACTGGCTAAATGGCATGATTACAGTGATGCCAAAGATGCCATGATGTTTCATACCCATACTAAGGATGCACCTTGGACACAAATTCGCTCTGATGATAAAAAGCGCGGGCGTATCAACTGTATGCGTCATTTCTTAAGCTGTTTGGATTATCCAGAAAAAGATCACGAAATTGTGAATCGTCTCGACCCGCTTATTGTCACCGAACCTACCCGCATGTCTGCACGTAAGTAAAGGAAAATACTATGCAAAATTCACAGTCAGTATTTGAGAAGCGTCTTGCTAAGCTCGAAAAAATTCTCGAAAAGAGTAAAAAAGAAGTGGCTAGAACCTCTGAAATCGCAAAAGATGCAGCACTAAAAGCACAAGCAGCTGTAGAGTGTGCCAGTGAAGCAGAGAACCTAGCCGAAAATGCTAAAAAGCGCTTGAAAGCAGCTAAAAAGCAATTAAAAGAGGCCAAAGTGTTAAAAATAGCGCAGAAAAATGCGTCGAAAAAGTCGGCAATAAAACGTGCTAAACGAATGGCAAAGAATAAAAAAGCTAAAACTAAAAGCGCTTAACGTTAACAAAGGGCACAGGGCTCATGTGCCCTTTGTTTTTTATTAAGCGTATAGCTGGACATTTTTACGATTCTCGATATGCTAAACCTTACTTTTTCAGGGACTTAAAAGCATCTTAATGAAAACTTCAGCGCCTATTTTTGTTATTTTACTGCTATGTTCAGCTTGTAGCAGTCATTCACCTATCAACCAAGAAATGCAAACTAAGTTGCAAGGCTCATGGCAGTCTACAAATAGCCGAGTTTGTGAAGCTAATTTTCATACCATAACGTTTAAAAATAAAACATTAGAAATCTCTTATGATGAGCAGGGCTATATTTCCGCGTCTGAAGCGAGAAAAACCTTCGTTTATAATATTCTCTCAGCAGAGAAAAATTTAATCCGTGTGCAGCTTGAAAATGAAACTCGCTTAGATAAAAAGGGCAAGCCAGTAGTTTGGCATCTAAAACCTCTTAGAAATGATAAATACTGTTGGGGCAGAGATGATTGGCCTGACCTTGCTTGTACAGCTTCTCGTTACAAATGCACAGTAAAATAAATCAGCAGTTAGTTTACAGAGGTCAGAAAATTAGAGCATTCAGCCTATAAATTCATAAACTTTTGAGTCTATTCCCAAAGCGCTGTGCTTTACGTGGTATCTCTACGAGTGAAGCGCTTTAATTATCCCATGCTAATCATTTCAACTGGCTCAAAAAGTCCGTATAATCCACGCCGAACTTTTTACTATGAAACATGGCTTACAAAAGCCTGTATGAGCAGAGCAAATGAATCAAACTGATACTAGAAAAGAAACTCTTGAATTTAATAAACTTCAAAAGCGTCTAAGAAGGCATGTTGGTAACGCAATTACTGATTACAATATGATTGAAGACGGTGATGTTGTTATGGCATGTATCAGTGGTGGTAAAGATTCTTTTGCAATGCTAGATATTTTGCTTAATTTACAAAAAGCAGCGCCGATTAAATTTGAAGTAATTGCAGTAAACCTTGATCAGAAGCAACCTGGTTTTCCTGAGCACATTTTGCCTGATTACTTTGAAACGCTAAATATTCCGTATTACATCGTTGATAAAGATACTTACTCAGTAGTAAAAGAAAAAGTACCAGAGGGCAAAACAACCTGTGGTCTTTGTTCACGACTTCGTCGCGGCACACTTTATTCATTTGCAGAAAAAATTGGTGCAACCAAACTAGCACTTGGTCATCACATGGATGATATCGTTGAGACAATGTTCTTAAATATGTTCCATGGTTCACGACTAAAAGCGATGCCACCAAAATTGCGCTCTGATGATGAACGTAACGTGGTAATCCGTCCGTTGTCATATTGCCGTGAAAAAGACTTAATTAAATACGCTGAGCACAAAGACTTCCCAATTATTCCTTGTAATTTATGTGGCTCACAAGAAAACCTGCAGCGTCAATCAATCAAAGCGATGCTTACAGAGTGGGATAAGAAAACTCCAGGTCGTGTTGAGAGTATCTTTAAGTCTTTACAAAATGTTAGCCCAAGCCAGCTTGCAGACAGAAACTTATTTGATTTTGAAAATTTACCACTTGATAGAGAAGGCAATCGTGAAAGCTATGACTTTAGCGAGGCGGTGGTCTCATCAACAAACATTGATGAATCATTATTTATTGATGTAACAAATATATAAAAAGAAAAAAGCCCCAAACTGGGGCTTTTTTAATGCATATTTAAAAGGTTATTTAGCAAGTGGGCTCACATAGCCGTCTGGTTTTAGTGCTAAAACATCGCAGTCAAGGCTATCAATAACATGCTCTGCTGTGTTACCGACAAGCGCTGCACTTAAGCCAGTACGTCCAACTGTACCTATCACTACTAATTCGCTGTTGAGGCGTGAAGCCACATCAGGAATAACATCTTCTGGTAAGCCTTCTTCAATGTGGCAATGAGCTTTATCAATATCAAACCCTTCAGCTAATGAAAGCGTTGATTCAAAGTGATGTTTTTTAACTGATTCGTTATAAACACCTGGGTTGAATTCAGGGATTTCAATAGCGATATTAACTGGAGTTGCTGGGTAGGCATTAACTAAGTTAAGCGTTGCGTTGGCCAAGTCACAAATGAAACGAGCGTCATTGATAATACGCTTATTAAGTTCAAGGTGTTGTTCATTCTCACTCACTGCGTTCACAGCAGCTAAAATATTGCCTTTTGCCGGCCACTCTTTCTCTTTAACAAGTAAAACTGGAGCAGGGCACTTACGAATGAGGTGCCAGTCAGTTGGCGTGAAAATAACAGACTTAAGTGTATCGTGTTGATGAGTGCCTTTGACAACAAGGTCAAAACCATCGTTGATCACGGTATTGATTATGGCTTCGTAAGGGCGGTTATGCCAAACCACACAGCTATCAATGGTAAGCTCTGGGTAAAGGGCAATTTGTTCATTTAACCATTCTTGGCGGTCTTTTATTACGGCTTCGCGCATTGCTTCACGCTCATCAGCAGAAAGCATTGTGGTCATTTCATAAGAGAAGTCGTAGATACTGAGGAAAGCGGTAATGGTCGCGCCAGATTTTTTGGCTAGATCAATTGAGCGGCTTAAACTATGCTGCTGCTCTTTGGTTGGGTCTATAACTGCTAAAATTCGTTTAATTGCGTCCATGTGCTGCTCCTTAACTGTTCCGCAAAAAGTAGTACTTTGAGTGTAACCTAAATTTAGAACAGTTAAAGGGGCAAACCATATAAAGTTGCGTTAAATCAAACTCTATTTACATTTAATCGCTGCTGTTGCTGCAAGCGCTTGCTGGTCCAAAATGGTGATAAATTTACCTTCAACCTTAATAAAACCAGCTTTTTGGAAGCGGCTTAAAAGGCGGCTAATTGTTTCAACAGTAAGGCCTAAATAATTACCGATTTCACCACGTGTCATGGTTAAACGGAATTCTTTACGTGAGAAACCACGTTCACCAAAACGCTCTGCAAGATTATAAATAAAACTGGCTAGACGCTCTTCTGCTGACTTCTTATTGAGTAACAATAACATTTCTTGGTCATAGTTAATTTCATTACTCATTAAACGCATAATTTGTTGGCGTAGCTTAGGTAGTTTACCCGCTAATTCGTCTAGAGTATCGAATGGAATTTCACATACCATTGAAGTTTCAAGGGCTTGTGAGAAGCTTTGATGAGCCATTTTGTTAATAGCATCGAAACCAACCAAATCACCAGCTAGATGAAAACCAGTAATTTGTTCATCACCTTGTTCTGACAAAGTATAAGACTTAAACGAGCCAGAGCGTACCGCATAAATGGCATTTAAGCTTTCGCCAGACTCAAATAAATAATCACCTTTATGCAGTGGTTTCTTACGTTCGATGATTTCATCGAGACGATCCATTTCTTGACCGTTTAATGAAAATGGCAAACATAGCTGGCTGATACTGCAATTATTACAGCTAATTGTGCATAAGCCTTTTGACTTGTTTTGTGAGAAGTCCATACATCAAATCCATTCAAATAAGTTAACAACCCGTAAGATTAATGAATTAGCTTATCGGTTGCTATAATTAATAAGTATATACCGTACCATATTATTACGCTTCCTAGAATAACCCTAGTCCAAACATGGTTGAAAATAGTGTTTATTTTCTGGCTGACGAGTCCTACGCTTATCATGGCAGGAAAGGTGCCTAACGCGAAAAATAACATCACACCTGCACCATGTGATGCTGATGGGCTAGTCAGTGCCCAGGTTAGTGCTGAATAAACTAATCCACAGGGCAACCAGCCCCATAAAGCGCCATAGAGTAGGGCTTTAGGGGTAGTATCGACCGGTAATAAATAACGATTAAGTTTAGCTAAATGCTGCCATACTAGGGTTTTGCCAAGTTTTTCTAGCCACTGAAGAGTTGCCGCTAAACGCATAATGTAAACCCCAACAAGGAGCATAAAAATACCACTCAAAAACGACAACGCTATCGATATAGAAGTATTTTGCGCTGCAAAGCGACTACTAATTCCTGCTACAAGAGCACCGGCAAGCATATAACTTAGTGCGCGGCCTAGGTTATAAGCAACCGAAAAGCTCACTGCACGGTTTTTGTTGGCGGCAAGTTGTAAACTACTGGCAATGCCACCACACATAGCAAGGCAATGACCACTGCCTAACAAGCCCATTATAAATGCACTAATAAACAGCGGATCAATCATTACTTTTGTTGTGCTGCTCTTTATCGTCTTCGAACAGGATACTGTGGCCCTGTTTGTTTAAATCAGAAAATTGTTCGCTTTTTACAGCCCAAAAGAATACCCCAATGGCAATTAGCACAAATAAAATGGCAATTGGGATAAGCATGTAGATGATACTCATAGTTTTAATAACCTTAATGAGTTGGTAATAACCAAAATGGAGCTTGCAGACATACCAATTACAGCCATCCAAGGAGCAACGAGCCCAAGGGCTGCCAATGGTAAAATCGAACCATTGTAAATAAGTGATAATGCCAAGTTTTGCTTAACAATACGGCGCGTCTTTTTCGAGACAGTAAGCAAATGCTCTATGGCCATTAGATCACTATTGAGTAATACCACATCGGCACTATTTTTGGAAATATCAGCGCCGGTTTCCATCGCAATAGATAAATGGGCACTGGCAAATACTGGGCTGTCATTCACGCCATCACCCACCATAGCAACAATGGCACCTTTACTTGCAAGTGCTTCAACATGGGTTTGTTTATCACGAGGGCTACATGCAGCATGCACGGTATCTAAATTGAGCTGTTTTGCAATTCGCTCACCACTGTTAGAGGCATCGCCCGTTAACATATGGCACTTAATTTGTTGCAAGTGCAGTGTAGTAATCAATTTTTCTGCGTTATTACGTAAGCTGTCGGCTAGGTAAAAGCGCGCAACGACTTGTTTATCGATATACAAGGTTGCTTGAGCATCTGCTTTTTCGGTATCAAACCAACCGCTTTTACCTATCGCAAGGTGCTGATCATTGAGTAAAGCGGTAATGCCTTTACCCGGTTCGATAGTCACATTTTCAATAGGGTTCACTGTGTCGTTGAAACCAGCGAATGCATTAGCAATAGGGTGCTCAGAGAAACTTTCAAGTTGCGCTGCTAAGCGTAATGCATCAGCTTCACTGTATTGGGTGTTAACAAGTTCAACGCGTTCAATGGTAAAGCGACCTTGCGTTAAAGTACCTGTTTTATCAAAAGCGATATCTGTTAATTGTGGTAGCGTTTCTAACACATGGGCTTGTTTAATTAAAATTCCACGCTTCGTAAGGCTGGCTACAGCGCACGTGAGAGCGGTTGGAATTGCTAAACTAAGCGCACAAGGGCAGGTTGCAACAAGTACAGAAATAGTAACCCAAAAGGCATGCTCGGGGTCTATTTGATACCAACCAATTGCTGTTATTGAGGCAAACACTAATAAACAGGCAACAAACCACTGCGCTACTTTATCTGTTATCTCAACTAATCGCGGGCGCTTGGTTAACGCTGTGTGTTGTAACTTAATAATTTGATTAAGCAGGGTATTTTGACCGATTTTGTTGATCTCAATACTGATCACACCATCATGGTTAATCGTTCCTGCGTAAACTTGATGGCTGACAAACTTATTAACGGGTTGATGCTCGCCAGTCATCATGGCTTCATCAACGGTTGTTTGACCTTTGGTAACAATACCATCAGCAGGAATTGTCTCGCCTGCTTTGATTAATACAACATCACCCAGTTTTAGTTTTTTAGCGGCAATTATCGATTCTTGATTATTTTCATCAATAATACGAGCTGTAAGTGGCAGTAACTTTTGCAAGTTAGCGGTAAATTCACTGGCTTTTAAACGGGCTCTAAATTCTAAATATTTACCTAATAATAATAAGAAGGTAAACATACAGATAGATTCAAAATAAACTTCGCCAACCGACATTAATGTGGCATAACAGCTTGCCCCATAAGCACCAAAAATAGCTAATGAGACGGGTAAGTCCATATTCAGCTGTTTGGCTTTTAAACCATTAATGGCATTGGTTAAGAATGGCAGGGCACTGTAAAGAATAACTGGAGAAGCAAGCACTAAGCTTATCCAGCGGAAATACTGCTCGAAGTTCTCTTCCATGCCAGAGAACATGCCAAAATACATAGCAAAAGCAAACATCATTACTTGCATGGTCATCAGACCGGCAACCCCTAAACGGCGAATGTAGGCTTTTGCGGCTTGCTGTTTTTGGCTCGCTTCAAGGTCTGCCTGAAACGGGTAGGCTTTATAGCCGATTTCGTGTAATGAGGTGATAATTTGGCTAAGCGGTGTAACCGATTTATCCCATTGGATCATGGCACGGTTAGTCGAAGTATTTACATCAACACGTTTGATTGCTTTTAAGTTAAGTAGTTGTTTTTCGATTAACCAAGCACAGGCAGCACAGGTGATGCCTTCAACCGTTAATAGCACTTCTGATAAATCATTAGTGGCTGAAATAAACTCGTCTTGAATATCTTCGTTATCGTAACTTTTAATCAACTCGAGTTGCTCTGGAACAAGTTGTTCAACTTTACCAGAGCGTACAGTTCTAAATTTATAGTAATCGGTCATGCCTTGGGCGACGATATTCTCAGCAACCGTTTGGCAACCAATACAACACATAGGTTGTGCCTTACCGTCTATTTCGACAGTCGCATTAAAGCCTTTTGGCACACTTTCAAGACAATGAAAGCAATTATCGGACATTAGAGTTTACTACTTATATTCAGGGCTAATCGAAATCGTTTTTTCAGTTGGTAGAATTACATCTTCTTTAAGTTTCCAACTGTTATCGATTGGTTCAATAAACACTGTGTATGCACCGTCAACATGGGTGTCGAGTAGGGCGGTAAAATCGCCATGGGCGTTTTTCATTAGGCTTACATCAAAGTCATTGGCTTTAATGGTGCGATGATAAAATGACATTTTTAAAGAATGAACATTACTTGCATCACCCTTGGTGAAAGTGAAAGTTACTTTGTCGCCTGCAACATTTAAATCGCCATGTAAATAAAGTGCTTTTGCTTTATTAAATTTGCTGAGTTCAAGGTTAATTGCTTTGCCTTTTTTATAGTAATCATCAACAACCATATCTGGGCCGTTGCCAATCGCCATATAAATAAGACCAGCACAGCCGATGATGGCTGCAAGAGGAAAAGAGATTAAAAACCATGGCCAAAAGTTTTTATACCAAGGAGTGGGTTTCATAGTACTTATACCTTTAAAAACGTTGTACGCATTTTATCGGATTTAAAAGCAAAAGACTAAAAAAAAGCCTCCAGATGGAGGCTTTTTTGATCTTAATTAATCTATTGAATTAAAAGATTAATTGTTTATACATTTTATTAACCGCGTGGTTATTTATCTTGCGATAAGCTGTACACGTACGCTGTTAATAAGTGAACTTTATCTTCACCTAAAATGTCTTTCCATGCTGGCATTACACCGGCGCGGCCATTGATTAGTGTTTCTTCAACAGCACGTTTAGAACCACCGTATAACCAGATGTTATCTGTTAGGTTAGGTGCACCAAATGGTAAATTGTGTGCAACTGAACCTTTACCGTCAGCACCGTGACACGCAGCACACATTGCAAACTTAGCAGCACCTGCAGCAGCGTCTTTTTGGTTAACAGTACGGCCTGAAAGGCTAAGTACGTGAGCAGTCATTTCTTTAATGCCTTGCTCGCCAAGTGCATCACCCCAAGGTGGCATCGCAGCAACACGACCGTAAAGAAGTGTTTCTTTGATCTTGTCTGGTGTACCGCCGTATAACCAATCGTTATCCGTTAGGTTAGGGAAGCCTTGACCACCACGTGCATCTGAACCATGACATTGTGCACAGTTTTGTGAGAATAAACGTTGACCAATCTCAAGCGCTTTTTCATCTTTAACTAGTGTTTCAATATCTTGTTTTGCGAATGACTCAAAGATTGGGCCAAAACGCTCATCAGCAGCGATAAATTCTTGGTCTAATTGAACGTTCTCACCGTTAGCTAATGCTTGTTCAGTCGCTTCTTTAGACTCAGCTAAAGAAGTAATACCTTGGTTAGAACTTGTCCATTTACCTAAACCTTCCCAGTTACCTAAACCTGGGTAAGCAGCTAGGTAGTATACAGACCAAATGAATGTCGCGAAGAACATGTAAGTCCACCATTTTGGTAGTGGGTTGTTTAGTTCTTCAATGCCGTCAAACTCGTGACCACAGCTTTCGCCTTCTTTAACACCTGTGTAGTTTTTTAAGTTCCACAGAAGTAGGCCGAAGATGATAGCAAGACACGCTAGGGTTAATACGATAACCCATATACTCCAAAAGCTAGTCATTTCTCAGACTCCTTTTCCTCGTTAGAGATTGTGTTGTTGTGTTTTTTTTCATCTTCAAATATGGCATTAGCAGCGTTATCAAATCGGCTTTTGCTACGCTTGCTGTATGCCCATACAACAATCACAATAAACAGTACTAAAATTACCAGAGTCAAAATGCCTCTGTATGTTCCGTAATCCATAATAATTACTTCAAGTGTGTGCCAAGCTGTTGTAAGTAAGCGATTAGAGCTTGCATTTCAGTTGCGCCTTCACCATTGTTCATGGCTTCGATTTTCGCAATGTCAGCTTTTAGCTCTTCGTCGCTTCCGTAACCTTTACCGTCGTAACGGTCGCTTGCTTTGTCGATTCCGAAGCTATCACGGAATACTTGAAGCTTTTTAAGTGTATGGGTCGTATCGACTCTGTTTTCGTCTAACCAAGGAAACGCTGGCATGTTTGACTCAGGAACCACAGCACGTGGGTCCATTAAGTGAGCATGGTGCCAATCGTCTGAGTAACGCTCACCAACACGAGCTAGGTCAGGACCAGTACGCTTAGAACCCCATTGGAATGGGTGATCCCATACTGACTCACCAGCTACAGAGTAGTGACCGTAACGCTCAACCTCGTCACGGAAAGGACGAATCATTTGTGAGTGACAGTTGTAACAACCTTCACGCACGTAGATATCACGACCTTCCATTTCTAACGCTGTAAGAGGGCGTAAGCCATCAACAGGTTTAGTCGTATCGTCTTGGAACATTAGTGGAGTAATCTCAACTAACGCACCAAAGCTGATTGCAAAGACAGTCAAGATAGCCATTAGGCCAACGTTCTTTTCGACTATTTCGTGTTTGTTTTGTGAATTATTATTGCTCATCGTGCTACTCCATTATGCCAATTGTGCGTCAGCGTCTAATTGAAGCGAATCTTTCTTCGCTGCAATAGTACGATAAACGTTGTAAGCCATAATTAGCATACCTGTTACGATGAATACACCGCCTAGGAAACGCATGATATAGAACGGATACGAAGCTTCTAATGACTGTACAAAGCTGTACATTAACGTACCGTCTGAGTTTACTGCACGCCACATTAGACCTTGCATTACACCTGAGATCCACATTGCTACGATGTATAGAACAACACCAACAGTGTGTAACCAGAAGTGCGTGTTAACTAGTTTAACACTGTACATACGGCCTTGTGAGAATAGTGCAGGGATTAGGTGATAGATAGCACCGATAGAAATCATTGCAACCCAACCTAGTGCACCTGAGTGTACGTGACCTACAGTCCAGTCAGTGTAGTGAGAAAGCGCGTTAACTGACTTAATAGCCATCATTGGGCCTTCGAACGTAGACATACCGTAGAAAGATAGAGAAACAACTAAGAAACGAAGTACTGGGTCAGTACGTAGTTTATGCCATGCACCTGATAACGTCATGATACCGTTGATCATACCACCCCAAGATGGAACGAATAGGATAACTGACATAACCATACCTAAGCTTTGCGTCCAGTCTGGAAGCGCAGTGTAGTGTAGGTGGTGAGGACCTGCCCAGATGTATAAAGAAACAAGAGCCCAGAAGTGAACTACCGATAAACGGTAAGAATAAACAGGGCGACCTGCTTGTTTTGGTACGAAGTAGTACATCATACCTAAGAAACCAGCAGTTAATAAGAAACCAACAGCGTTGTGACCGTACCACCACTGAACCATTGCATCTACAGCACCTGCGTAGATAGAGTACGATTTAGTTAGTGAAACAGGAATTGCCATGCTGTTTACAATGTGTAAAACGGCAACAGTAATGATGAAACCAGCGTAGAACCAGTTCGCAACATAGATGTGCGATACTTTACGCTTGATTAACGTACCAAAGAATACAACTGCGTAAGTTACCCAAACAACGGCGATAAGAATATCGATTGGCCATTCAAGTTCTGCGTATTCTTTTGAGCTTGTGATACCTAAAGGTAAGGTAATCGCTGCTAGTACGATAACAAGTTGCCAACCCCAGAAGGTGAAGGCTGCTAGTTTATCTGAGAAAAGGCGCGTTTGACATGTACGTTGTACGACGTAATAAGACGTCGCAAAAAGTGCACTTGTACCAAATGCGAAAATTACTGCGTTCGTGTGTAACGGACGTAGTCGAGAGTAAGTTAACCATGGTGTATCAAAGTTAAGTGCTGGCCAAGCTAATTGGGCAGCAATCAGAACCCCAACACTCATGCCAACGATGCCCCAAATCACTGTCATAATAGCGAATTGGCGTACAACTTTATAATTGTACTCAGTTTGTGATGCTACTGTTTGGCTCATTTTCTGGCTTCCGCTGCAATAAATGCGTTTTAGAAATGAATTACCCACTTTTATTCAAAGTGGGGCCTACTATTACTTCACAAGCGTGTTACCTAAAGCCAACTTAGCGGTGCTAGCTTCAGAAAACAAACTCGAGAAACCCTTATTTTTGCGATGGAAATGATAAAATTTTTGACCTTAAAAAGATAGGTCAATTGCATAAAATTATGACATCAATCAAATTTTAGCGCTTTGTTGGTTATTTTTTGTCAGAGATTGTATTTTTATTAGCTTATTCCATCTAGCATGGTTGTCTTTTCGCGGGTAGCTCACTAGTATCCGCTTTTATTTTATACAGGCAAATAGAGTGCGAACTAGTTTTTTACCCGTTTTCCTTTTCAGTGTATTTTTAGCTGCATGTGATAGCCAAAGTATAGAAGAGGGCAGCACAAGTACAAGTTGTGAGAACAATAGTCATTGTTATTACCCTAATAATGCAGAAGTTTGGCTGAGCAACCCAGCTGTCAGCCCTGAGTTGCCTTTTGCAATCAACCTAAAGCTGCCGAAAGATGCTAAAAACCTCTCTGCAAAACTTGAAGGTGTAACTATGTATATGGGTTTTATTCCGCTGCAGTTTAAACAGAAAGGGCAAGTTTGGGTTGCTGATACTATGGTTGGCGCATGCTCTGAGCCTGTAATGACCTGGAAAATGATGCTCACTTATACTACTGGCGACAATCAACCACAAACCTTGCTTTATTATTTCGATTCACTGCAAACTCGATAACATCTTCCTTTATTATTGTTGATCACAGTTTTTGATTATTCAAAAGCTGTGATTGTCGTCATTCCTACGTCATCTTTTTCTACTTTAATGTTCTTTATTAGCCGTATCTTTATACGGTATTACAAATTGACGGAACAAAAACAAAAATTCTTCCTCTAATACACTGTTTAACGGGCTAACTTTGTCTATTTAGTTAATTTAAGTGAATAACTATGGTTAGCAGTCTTACCAAGCTTTTACGGTTTTTATAACGTTGTGTGATCAACTTGTAAAAATTTCATTTGTAGCACTAATAGGGCTTTAGTTACACTTGATTACAAAGTGCGTGCAATTGATTTCAATCGTGTTTTTTTTGCTACTTAATAATGTTACCTTACTGATATAAAGGTGTTTTTTTCTGTTAACATTGATACATCGTGAAACCTTATTACCCAAAATGGATACGCTATTTTGGGGTTGTTTTTTCTTTAACCTGTCATTCAGTTTTCGTTCAGTTAACTGAGCCTAAGTTGCCCTCCGCTGACTCGTGATTCTAATAATAACGAGCGCTACCTAACTAAAGGTAAATTTCCAACAAGTAGGGTTTTCACATGAAAAAATCAATTCTTGGTTTAGCTGTTGTTTCAGCAATCCCAATGTTCTCAAGCATGCAAGTTTTAGCTGCTGATGATGCAGCAGAGTCTATTGAAAAAATTCAAGTTACAGGTTCTCGCATTAAGCGTACCGATATGGAGACGTCTAGTCCTGTAACTTTAATTGGTGCAGATGACATCAAAGCAATGGGTGCATCAAGCATCGATGGCGTTCTACAAAAAATGACTGCAGCAAGCGGTGCGATGACTAACCCTGCTGTTAACAACGGTTCAGGCGGTAACGCACGTGTTGACCTACGTGGTTTAGGCGCACAACGTACTCTAGTACTAGTAAATGGTCGTCGTATGATCAACTCTGGTACTGGCGCAGCATCTACTGTTGACTTAAACACAATCCCAGTATCAATGATCAAGCAAGTTGAAGTACTTAAAGACGGCGCATCTGCTGTATACGGTACTGACGCGGTAGCTGGTGTTGTTAACATCATCTTAAAAGACGACTTCGAAGGTCTAGACATGAACCTTAACGGTGCTATCACTGGTGAAGGCGATGCAGACGAAACGTCTTTCGATATCACAATGGGTTCAAGCTTTGACCGTGGTAACGTTGTAATTGGTTTACAATACACAGACCGTGGTGATGCTTCTCAAGCAGACCGTGATTTCTCTGATTGTCCAATCGAAGAAGATTACGAAAACGGTAGCTTCTACTGTGGTGGTTCTTCTTACACGCCTTTCGGTCACGTTTGGGCTGAAAATGCAAGCTTACAAGGTCAAGCAGACGGCGAGTGGCACGACTTCACTTCAGCTGGTGATGCTTACAACTACTCAGCAACAAGCTACCTTTACACGCCAATGCGTCGTTTAAACCTAACAGGTATCGGCCACTTTGACGTAACTGATGAAACGCGTTTAGTTTCTGAGTTCACTTACTCTAAGCGTTGGTCAACTCAACAAATGGCTCCACAGCCAGTATGGTTTGACTTCACTTACGATGCAGACGCAATGGGTGACTCACTTCTTTCTCACGGTGTAGCTGACGGTGAAGACATCTCTTACGGTCGTCGTATGACTGATGTTGGTCCTCGTGGTTATGAGCAAGTTGTTGACACTGTACGTGCAGTAATCGGTCTTGACGGTGCATTCGACAACGGTTGGGGCTGGGATACTTCAGTAGTATTCGGTCGTAACGACTCAGTTGACCGCGCAACTAACCTACTTAACATGGGTTCAATCCAAGACGCAATCGAAGAGGGTACTTTCAACCCACTTAACCAAGCTGATTGGTCAGGTAGCAACCTTGCACAGTACAACTACACTGAAAACAACTCAGGTGGTAGCCAATTATTAGTTCTTTCTGCTGGCCTTAACGGTGAAGTAATGGAACTTCCTGCTGGTTACGTTGGTTTCGCTGCTGGTATCGAGCGTCGTGAAGAAAAAGCGTGGTACGTTCCAGATTCACTAACTTCACAAGGTCTTGCAAATGACCCACGTGTTGAACCAACTGGTGGTCGTTTTGACGTAAACGAAGCTTACGTTGAATTCGCTGTTCCACTTCTAGCTGACGCACCATTTGCTCAAATGGTTGACTTAAGCGCTGCTGTTCGTGCATTCGATTACAGCACATTTGGTTCAGATGAGACTTGGAAACTAGGTCTAACTTGGCGTGTAAACGACGAACTAATGCTACGTGCTGTTCGTTCAACTGCATTCCGTGCTCCTACAGTATCTGAGCTTTACCAAGGTAAATCACCTTCATTCGAACAAGTTAACTTCCCTGGTGCACAAGACCAAGCTGAAGTAACTGTTGGTGGTAACGACCAATTAACGCCAGAGCTTGCTGATACAGTAACTGCTGGTTTCGTATACGCTCCAGAATGGTTCGACGGTTTCTCAATGACTGTTGACTACTACGAAATCGAAATTGAAAACTCAATTTCAAGCGTAAACAACCAGTACATCGTTGAAAATTGTCTTGATGCTTCTACTGGCGCATACAAGAACCAAGATACTGCACTATGTCAGTCTTCTGCAATCAACTTCAACCAAAGCACTGGTCGCATTAGCTTCAACAACCAATTACAAAACATTGGTAATGAATCTACTAAAGGTTACGACGTAAACTTCAAGTATGCATTTGAAGCTGCAGGTCTTAACTGGCGCACAGGTCTTGATGTAACTATCCTTGATGAGTACATCGTTGATTCAGGCACAAGCACAATCGATTACACAGGTCTTGTAACTTCAGGTATCGGTAGCTACGCAAAAGTTAAGTCTAACTTCACTCTTAACGCGTCTGGCGACAACTGGGATGCACAATACCAAGCACGTATGATCGACGGCCTAGACAGCTACGCATGTCTTGCTGACGACAGCGAGTGTCTAGTACCAAGCGTTGGTACTGTTGTATACCACGACATCAGCGGTTCATACATCCTGAACGACACAGTGTCATTCTCTGCAGGTGTTAACAACTTATTCGATAAGCAAGCACCTTACTACTCAGGTAACAATGACTCAAACACTGACCCGTACACATACGATGTACTAGGTCGTCGTTTCTTCGCTGGTATGAACATCAAGTTCTAATCTAGTTTGAAATGATTACTAAGGCCCAGTTTTTACTGGGCCTTTTTTATTGTCTGAAAGCCTATCAACGCGTAAACTATAGAGGTACTTTTAACAAACGAGGTGATATTGCTTAAACAAGACGAAAACTTATCTTTTATTATTGAGCCTGAGCTTAAACCACGCACAGAGCAACGACTCGACCTGTATTTCTCCATTCCGAATGAAATGAGTGTTAATCCACAAACACTTAGCGAAGAATCTTTCTTTAACAACAATTTTAAATCGCACCTTGCGTATAACGCTAACAACATTCACTTACCTTTAGTTAGAAGCCGCTTTGTTAGTAAAAACAAAGGTGAACAGCAAGATTATCGGCAAAACTTAAACCTATATTGTTATCAAGTTCGACTCGCGCTGAATGCCGATATTAAAGACACCCTAAAGCACCAAGAAGCTGAAGAGTTTTACCCTGCAGCCATTGAGTTGTGCGAGCAAACCAAAGGTTTGTTAAAAAAACTAAGACGCTACACCCCAGATGACGAAAAGCTACTGCCATTTTATAAAAACGCTGATAACTACTTAAGCTGGCATGTAGAGCAGTCATTTTTAAAACTACTTGATGAAGGGCCGCGCAGTAGTGATTTTGCAAAAGAGCGCAGTGAGCTATTAGAGTTTTGCAAAAATGAAAACAGTTACCGTGAAGAGCAAGAATATAACTCGCAATCAACACTTGAAGATGCCAACCGTATCACCAACAAAATGCGCCTATTACAACGTTTGATTGAGCATGGAGTGGTGCTTACACGTAGCACGCGTCACTTAAACAGTTATTTAAAACGTATGGTAAAGGGCACGGTGACCGCTGTGATCATGGCCTTTGTGATGTTGGTTGTGTTAAATGCTCGTTCAAACTTTACCGAAGTAACAGCGACGTTGATTTTGATCTTGGGTGTTATTTATGGTCTTCGTGAAATATTTAAAGAAGACATAACACGGGTGATCTGGCGAGCTATCGTACGAGGGCGACCTAAATGGCGCTTTCAATTTAAAAATAGCATTACTAAAGACAAAATTGCCAGCCAATACATTTGGCTTGAATACACCAGTTTTAAACGCCTGCCTAAAGCGGTAAGAAGAATTTTTTCGAAGCGACGTCATCAAAATAAACAGGCTGCTCAGTGGCTGCATTTTGCAAGCGAAACACAAGTTAACGCTAAAGAGTTTTTACCTGGCTACGATACCTTGCAACAAACCATGCAATTTAGCTTGGCACCGTTTGCTCGTTATTTAAAGCGGGGTGAAGGTAAGCTCTATCATCTAGATAGCAATAAAATCTCTAAGAAAGCCGTAGAGAGGCGTTATCAGTTAAATGTGGTATTAGTGTTTACACAAAGCGAAGATGAAACTTTGTATCAGCGCTACAAGATTACGTTAAATCGCAGCAAAATTGTTAATATTGAGCGTATTTACTCACAAACTGACATTCTGAAAGATGAAAGATGAAAGATGAAAGATGAAAGATGAAAGATGAAAGATGAAAGATGAAAGATGAAAGATGAAAGGGTGGCCTTGGCCACCCATTTCGGTTTATTTAGCGTCTAAACCTGTTTTGCTGTAAAGCGACACTTTGTCTGATACTAGCGTAATTTCGATGTTTTTATCTTTGTTACCCCAGATACAGTTAGTGTGTAGTGTCTTTTCTTCACACTTATCAGCTGAACCTAAAATAGCTTCAACCTCAGTTTTATCCATACCAATTTCAATTTTTTCGTAGTTCTCTAAATTTACTTTTGAGCAACCAGCTAAAGTAAGTGCCGCAGCCGCTGCTGCAATTGCCATATATTTTTTCATAATTGTATCCATTAATGGTTGTAGCGTCTTATTTGTACGATCATCCCCATACGTGGGTGATCAAAATAATGTATCTCGTTACTAATCACACGTTTAAATTGTGAAAAACGAGCTTTTTCGTAATCACCTGTTTCTAAGCGCTGACTAATATCAAAATCTGCGTTTATAAATAGGTAGTGACGAACATAAATCTTCATTAAACCGTCTAATTCCCATTCAGGCACATTTTTCACCTGATCGGGAATGTAGCGCTCAGTAGGGCCGACTAAACTAATAAAATCATTGTTTTCTTCTACTGGACTTGCGTGTTTTGCTAAGTGATCGCCGGCAAAGAGGCGGATGCTAGGTGCTCTTTTTTCACTCATTTCAGGAAAACGCCAGCCCGTGTGTAAAATTGGGGTTAAGCCTTTTCTATCAAGCTGATTTTTTTGTTCAACAAACTGTAATTGCTCTGGCGCCATTAAATAAATTTCGTCAGTGTCTTCACGGGGTTCAACAACGGGGGTCACAGGCAGTTGACTATAGCTAGCTAAAAAATCAACACTGTCATCACACACGTTTGAGTGAGGATTGCTATTGACTAAAGAATCCGTGAAAGAATCACTGCGAAAGCGGCTATCGCCTTCAATACAAGCCTGTTTCGCTTGTGCTGTGTATGCAGGAGATAATAGATCTTTGCTACGCTTAGCCTTTATTTCATCGTGTTTTAGGCTGAAATCTTCCTGTAAGTAGGGGGCTGGGCGCTGTTTATAAATAAGAACTTCTATTTCGAACCAACGTGCTGCAAATGACGAGCTTGTAAATAAGCAACAAAGCAGTAGTAAACTATTTCTAAACAACATTAATGGCTAACCTTTTTTTCGAAATCTGCAATCATTGCAGTGACCATTTTTAAGCGTTCGCGAGCGTTGGCTTCGCTAATTGCAAAGCGCAGTTTATTTGCGCCATCCATTTTATACACCTGCGGTGCACTTTGTATCAAACCTATAATGAAGCTAGGGTTAACCTTTGTATGCTGGCTAAACTCAAAATAACCGCCTTTCGGGTTTGCTTCAATCTTCTTAATACCAATATTACTTGCTTGCAGTTTTAATTGTTGCAAACTGAATAAGTTTTTCGTGGCGTCAGGCAGTAGACCAAAACGGTCAATCAGCTCTACCTGTAACTCGTCCATATCATTGAGGTTAGCACAGCTTGCAATGCGTTTATAGATACCTAAACGTACGTTTACATCATGAATATAATCATCAGGTAATAACGCTGGCAGCTTTAAGTCCACTTCGGTTTGTTGACCGAGCAAGTTCTCAAGGGTTGGCTCTTTACCTTCTTTGAGGGAGTTAACCGCTTGCTCAAGCATTTCCATATACAAACTAAAACCTATGGTTTGCATTTGACCTGATTGATCATCACCAAGCAGCTCACCGGCACCACGAATTTCTAAATCATGAGTTGCGAGCGCAAAGCCTGCACCAAGGTCTTCCAGTGACTCTATCGCTTCAAGGCGTTTAACCGCATCTTTACTAAGTGATTTAGGGTTACCAGTCAGTAGGTAGGCATACGCTTGGTGATGGCTACGGCCAACACGACCACGTAACTGATGCAGTTGTGCCAGACCCAGCTTATCTGCTCTATCCATAATAATGGTGTTGGCAGTGGGCACATCGATACCGGTTTCGATAATAGTGGTACACACAATCACGTTATATTTTTGGTGATAAAAATCACTCATAATTTGCTCAAGCTCGCGCTCTCGCATTTGACCATGTGCGGTTGTTACGCTGGCTTCAGGTACCCACTCACTGATTTCTTCAGCAACTCGGTCTATGGTTTCAACATTATTATGTAAGAAGTACACCTGACCACCGCGTTTAATCTCACGCAGAATTGCTTCGCGAATTAGTTCAGCATCTCTTTGTCTAACAAAGGTTTTAACCGCTAAACGTTTTGCAGGCGGTGTAGCAATAATTGACAGGTCACGCATACCGCTCATTGCCATGTTTAATGTACGTGGGATAGGGGTTGCTGTGAGCGTTAAAATATCGACATCGGCACGTAATGCTTTTATTTTTTCTTTTTGACGCACCCCAAAACGGTGCTCTTCATCAACAATCAATAAGCCTAAATCTTTAAAATGAATATCTTGTTGAATAAGCTTGTGAGTACCAATTACGATATCTAATTTACCCTCAGCCATTTTATCTAGGGTGTCTTTTTGCTCTTTGGTTGAGTTAAAGCGCGATAAAACACCCACCTCAATTGGTAAATCGGCAAAACGGTCTTTAAAGTTTTCATAATGCTGCTGTGCAAGCAGTGTGGTTGGTACCAGTACCGCAACTTGCTTGTTATCGTTAACAGCAACAAAGGCTGCGCGCATTGCCACTTCGGTTTTACCAAAGCCAACGTCACCACACACTAAACGGTCCATCGCTTGCTTACTTTGCATATCACCGAGCACAGACTCAATGGCGTTGCGTTGATCGTCAGTTTCTTCAAATGGGAAGCTGTCGCTAAACTGACGATAAGCACTGCCATCAAGCTTAAATTTATTGCCAGGCTTTGCTTGGCGTTTAGCGTAAATATCTAAGAGTTCAGCAGCCACATCACGAACTTTTTCGGCGGCACGTTTCTTGGCTTTTTCCCACGCATCAGAGCCTAATTTATGGAGCGGGGCAGAGGCTTCTTCGCCACCTGAATAGCGGCTCAGCATATGTAACGCAGAAACAGGCACGTATAGTTTTGCCTCGTTAGCGTAGATGATCGTAACAAATTCAGTGATCACACCGGCTGCATCAATGGTTTCAAGGCCTTGATAGCGGCCTACACCATGATCAAGGTGCACAATCGGCTGGCCTTCACGTAGCTCAGCAAGGTTACGAATAAGCGCATCTTGGCTGGCTTCGTATTTATGTTTACGGCGTCGACGCTGCGAGACCTTAATGCCTAATAATTCTTGCTCTGTGATAATAGTTAAACGCGGCTTACCGTCTAGCACCACACTTTGCTCAAGTGGCGAAACAATTAGGCCAACATCACTTGAACTATTGGTAAAATCGCTAAACGATTCAAACTCTCTAAGCTTTAAACCACTTGGCTTTAATAAAGTGAGTAATGATTCGCGGCGGCCATCCGATTCAACCGAGAGCAGCACGCGGCCTTTTTGTTTCTTCTCACTGGCAACATAGTCAATTAAACCTTGGTACGGTTCATGTAACTTATGATCAATACGAACATTTGGCAGCTCTTTACTAGCAAGGTTGGTGTGACCCGCTTTGGTACCTAATTTTGCTTGCGATAAACGAATACGTGCATATTTACCAAATTCACCAAATAGCTCATTCACGCTTTGATACAGCTTTACAGGTTCAAGTAAAGGCCTGAGCGGATCAACACGGCGGTTTTCATAGCGTACATTCACATCATGCCAAAACTGATCAGCAGCATGTTCAATATCGCCAAAATGCATAAAGGTTGTATTGCTTGGTAGGTAATCGAAGATGGTTGCCAATTCATCAAAAAACAGTGGCATGTAATATTCGATACCGGCAGGCCAGGTTCCTTTAGTCACCTGCATATAAATTGAGTCTTGTTCAGAGCTTGCGCCAAATTGTTCACGATAGTTGATACGAAAACGCTCAATGTCTGAGTCGTTAGTTGGAAACTCGTGAGCTGGCAGTAGCTCAATTTTGTCGACCTTTTCATCTGAGCGCTGGCTTTCAACATCAAATAAGCGAATGCTGTCGAGCTCATCATCAAAAAAGTCTAAACGGAATGGGTGTGGGCTACCCATAGGGTATAAGTCAACGATAGAGCCGCGAATCGCGTATTCACCGTGCTCCATCACTTGTTGTACATGTAAATAGCCCGCTTGTTCTAAGTTTTCACGCAGTGTGTGGGTATCTAGGGTATCGCCCACTTTAAAGTTAAGGGTTGAACCATAAATAAACGAAGCAGGGGCAGTACGTAGCATCAAGGTCGACACTGGCACGATTAATACGCTTTGTTGTTCTTTTTTTAAGGTATTTAACGTGGCTAAGCGCGCCGAAATAATATCTTGATGCGGCGAAAAATGATCATAAGGGAGTGTTTCCCAGTCAGGGAAGACCATGACTGGGTTTTCAGGCAACAGAAATTCGAGTTCAGTTTCAAGGCGTAGGGCGCTTGGTGTATCTGGGGTGACAATCACAACCAGATCGTTGTGTTGCTTTACACCTTCTGCGATGGCGATGCTAAGCCCGCTACCGGTAAGTTGTCCCCATTGAATCTTATCTTTTTCAGATTTTACCCAAGGCAATGCTGCCCATTGCGCAAACGCCATTTACTACTCCTTTAAACTGTTTTTACTGCTTAGTCTCGATAAATCTTGGTTAAGTCCTGATAGTGATCGATACGACGATCACGAAGGTAAGGCCAAATTCGACGTATGTTTTCACTACGCGCTTGGTCTAATTCAACAACTAATAATTGCTCATCGCTGTTGTTTGCTTCGGCTAAGATTTCACCTTGAGGGCCCGCGATAAACGAGTTACCCCAGAACTGAATACCTTCACTTTGACCGCTTGGATCACTTTCGTGACCAACACGGTTACAGCTGATCACCGGTACGCCGTTGGCTACTGCATGAGCGCGTTGCGAAATAACCCAGGCGTCTTTTTGACGTGTTTGCTCGTCTTCTTCATCGCGCGGGTCCCAGCCAATGGCTGTTGGGTAAATTAAAATTTCAGCACCGGCCATTGCCATTAAGCGTGCAGCCTCTGGGAACCACTGATCCCAACACACTAATACGCCTAGTTTACCAACAGAGGTTTGAATAGGCTCAAAACCTAAATCACCCGGTGTGAAATAAAACTTCTCGTAAAAACCTGGGTCATCAGGAATATGCATTTTACGGTATTTACCGGCAATGCTGCCGTCAGTTTCAAGTACCACAGCAGTATTGTGATAAAGCCCTGTAGCGCGCTTTTCGAATAATGATGACACGATCACCACATTGAGTTCTTTGGCAAGTGCACCTAAGGTGTCTGTGCTTGGACCCGGGATTGTTTCTGCTAAATCAAAAACGTCTACATCTTCGGTTTGGCAAAAATACAAGCTACGGTGTAGCTCTTGAAGAACAATAAGCTTAGCGCCTTGGCTTGCTGCATCCCGAATACCAGCAATTGATTTTGCCATATTGTCTTGGCCATTATCGGTGTTTGATTGCTGAACAAGAGCAACCTTTAAATGCGTTGGTTTAGTCATTGTTTGTTCCTGCTAAAAAGCCGCGCGGTAATTGCATTGTAATACAGTGTAAGCTGCCAAATTGGTGAATAATTGGCACACAATTAATACCCACAACAGTGTGATCTGGGTATGCTTTGGCAACCTGACCAAGCGCCAGTTGGTCGTTTTCGTCACCATAAATTGGCACTAAAACGGTTTTATTGATAATTAAATAATTAGCGTATGTGGCAGGTAATCTGTCACCATCTTCATCGAACACAGCTTTTGGCCAAGGTAAGGCAATCAGCGTGTAGTTTTCACCCTCTGCTGTTTTAAATGATTGCAGTTGCTTTTCCATTGCATCAAGGGCTGCAAAGTGCTCATCATCTTTATCGTCGCACTTAACATAAACAAGCGTATTGTTCGGGGCAAAACGTACCAGCGTATCAATATGGCTGTCGGTATCATCACCTGCAAGGTAACCGTGATCAACCCAAAGAAACGACGTAGCGCCCAGTTGCTCAACCAGCGTTTGTTCTATATCTGCCTTTGTGAGTTCTGGGTTACGATTTGGGTTTAATAAGCACTCGCTGGTTGTAAGTAGCACGCCGTGTTCATTGATCTCGACGCCACCGCCTTCAAGAACCAGATCACTTTGCTGATAACCATTTTTAGGGCTCGCGACTTGATTTACAAGTACTTGATTAATTTGATTATCAAGATCACTTGCAAACTTATTGCCCCAACCATTAAAAATAAAATCCATTACTTTCAATTGAGTTGCGTCATCAATATTTGCACAGGTCAATGGGCCATGGTCACGTGCCCAAGTATCGTTACACGGTGTCACCACAAAGTGAATGCGATTAGCATCAACCTCTGCATTTGCAAGTAAAGCTGCAATATGTGCTTTGAGAGCATTATCATGGGCCACAATCACAACATCTTGTTGTTGGCTTATTGCTTGGCAAAGTGCTACATACACAGGCTCAACAGCGGTTAAATTTGCTGCCCAATCTGTGTCTTGATGAGGCCAAGTGAGCATAACGGCATCTTGCTCAGCCCATTCAGGTAAAAGTCTAAATTTCATGAAGGTATTAAACAAACTAAGGTGGGGCTAGTTTAGCATTTTAGCCATAGATGTCAGCTTTTTGTGCGCGATAAAGCGTGATTTTTAACTGTCTTGCTGATTGTTTTCTTGCTGACGTTTTTTAAGTTGGCGTGTTTGTGCGTGCAGGGCTGCTCTTACGACTAAATCTTGGTCAGCATCGCGAATGGCAGTAAACAATAATGTGTATTGGTATTTATCATCATCACATTTTTCAATAGCCACTAATTCGGTATAGCAATAAATGGCAGATGCTTCGTGCTGCAAGAACAACTTAGTACGAAATGTTTGCCCTAATTCATACACATCAGCTGAGGTAAGTTTTACACCACCACCGCCATAACTATCGCAATAGTTTGCGTTATCGTCAGGCTGCTCTGAGGCTAAGATGTGACTCATGATTAAATCAATTTTACGAGACTGCGCCTGTAAAAAGGCCGCGAGTTCTTGTGCAACATCACCCAGATTACGCAGTGGTCTTAAGCTTGTTTGTTCAAGTTCGTTCACTTCGTTGGCAAGTTTAAATAGGGCAGGGATATCCGCTTCGAGTTCAGCATTGGTTTTTGGCACAGCACTTGGTTCAACCGCATATAAATTGACACGGTTGCTCTCGTTGATTTGAAAATACTGTTCAAATTCGGCTAATTTTTGATTATTCATGCTGTACTCCACACATCTTTCCTTAATACTAGCGTTCGAAGCAGTAAATTGCTAGTAATCAAATAATCAAAAAAAAGGGCAAACTCATTGTTTGCCCTTCATTTTTTACAGGTTACCCTCTTGGGTTTTGACATGTTCTTGTTGATGATGTTCTGCTATTTCATCAGCAAGCTCTTGTCTTGAACGTTTTTCAGTTAACTTACGCGCCGTTAACCAATAGAAGAATAGCGGCACAAAGAATACAGCAAGGAATGTCGCTGCCATCATACCGCCCATTACACCGGTACCAACACTGTGACGGGCACCTGCACCTGCGCCAGAGCTAAGTACTAAAGGTACTACGCCTAAAATGAATGCAAGCGAAGTCATAATGATTGGTCGAAAACGTAAACGTGCAGCCTCAAGTGCAGCCGTACTTGCGCTCCAGCCTTGTTGATGTTTCATCAAGGCGTATTCAACAATAAGAATCGCGTTCTTACTGGCAAGACCAAGTAGTGTTACCAGACCAATTTGGAAGTACACATCGTTTGTCATGCCAACAACCCAAACCGCTATAAGCGCACCAAAGGTACCAAATGGCAGGGCAAGCATCACAGACAGTGGTAGTGACCAACGCTCATATAGCGCTGCTAGAATCAAAAATACCATGATCACAGCAAGGCCTAAGGCAATCCCAGTGGTGCCTGAACTGCGTTTCTCTTGGAATGCAGAGCCTGTCCACTCGTAGGTCATATTAGGTGGTAATACTGCTTGTGCAATACGTTCAACTTCAGCAATAGCTTGACCTGAGCTGTAACCCGGCGCTGCATTACCCATCAGTTTAACAGCAGGTAAGTTGTTATAACGATTTAGGTTTTCTGGGCCACGGCTATACTCGATAGTGGTAAAGGCTGAAAGCGGCACCATAGTACCTTGATTGTTTTTAACATAGATACGGCCAATGTCATCAGGCTTCATTCTAAATTCAGCCTCTGCAGACATTAGTACTTGCCATGCGCGACCAAATTTATTGAAGTCGTTAACGTAATAAGTACCTAAGTTACCTGCAAGGGCAGTGAACGCATCATCAATCTCTACACCCATTGCACGTGCTTGTTCACGGTCAACATCAACACGTAGCTGAGGTGCATCAGGGCGCCAAAGTGTTTGCAGACCACTGATGATAGGGCTCTTTTGAGCTTCAGCTGTCATCAACTGCATTGCATGTTGAAGTTTGTCTGGGTCGCTATCACCTTTGTTTTGAATATAAAACTCAAAGCCACCTGTGTTACCTAAACCAAAAATAGCCGGAGGGTTAAAGGCAAGAACGAGCGCCTCTTTAATACCTGCTGTTTTCATGAAGAGCTCTTGCACCAGTGCCTTGGTATCAACTTCACGCTCATCCCAATGCTTTTGTGTCACGAATAAGGTTGCAGCGCTGTTTTTGTAACCACCGCCAATAAAGTCAAAACCGGTAAACGCCACTACGTTTTCGTTCGCAGGGTTTGATTGCACGGCCTCAACAACTTGCTGTGTGACTTGCTCTGTGCGTTCAAGTGACGAACCGTCAGGTAAGAAGATTGCAGAGATGTAATAACCTTGGTCTTCATCTGGCACAAGTGAACCAGGGGTGTTTTGCCAAAGGCCAATCGTTGCTGCAATCATACCTGTCATTAAGATCAGCCCTAACAGACCACGGCGCACCATAAATCCAACAGCACCTACGTAACGGCTGGTGATCTTGGTAAACATGTCGTTAAACCATAAGAAGAAGCGGGCAGTTTGCTTGTGTTCTTGTTTTAAAATAAGTACACAAAGCGCTGGCGTCATGGTTAATGCAACGACACCGGATAAACTTACAGCAATTGAAATAGTAATAGCGAACTGGCGGAATAGCTCACCAGTTAAGCCACCTAAAAACGCAATTGGCACAAACACTGAACAAAGTACTAAAACAATTGCCACCACCGGGCCGCTTACTTCGCCCATCGCTTTAACGGCGGCGTCTCTGGCACCTAGGCCTTCTTCGTGCATGATACGCTCAACGTTTTCAAGTACCACGATGGCATCATCAACAACAATACCAATCGACAGCACCATACCGAATAAGGTGAGAGAGTTAATTGAGTAACCCAGCATATACATGCCGGCAAATGTGCCCAGTAGTGATACAGGCACTGCAAGGGTTGGAATAAGCGTTGCGCGCCAGTTTTGTAAGAATAAATACACCACTAAGAATACCAATACCATGGCTTCAAGTAGTGTTTTTACAACTTCACGGATTGATACTTCAACAAAGCGGGTTGTATCGTATGACGTTAAATGTGCAAGTCCGGTCGGGAACTGGCTTTTCATTTCTTCAATAACACTGTTTACTTCTTCAGCTACATCAAGAGCATTTGCTCCTGGTTGCAAGAAGATACCTAACAGTACCGCTTCTTTACCGTTAATCGTTCCTTTGAAGTTATAGTCTTTTGAGCCGAGCTCAACGCGGGCTACGTCTTTTAAGCGTAAGCTACTACCGTCTGTGTTTGAACGAATAATGATATTTTCAAATTGCTCAGGCTCAGACAAACGCCCTTGTGCAGTGACACTATAAACCAGCTCTTGTGGAGATTGTGTAGTAGGCGTCGCACCAATTTTACCTGCCGCATATTGTGAGTTTTGTACGCGAATTGCCCCTGCAATTTCTTCAACAGTAACACCTAATTGGCTCATTACATCAGGGCGCAACCAAATGCGCATTGCGTAATCTTTGGCACCAAAAATTTGTACACTGGTAGTGCCAGGAATGCGTTTAACACGGTCAAGTACGTTCATAGTGACATAGTTTGATGTCCATAAACTCGAACGTGTTCCATCTGGTGAGTAGAAGGCATGAACTTGTAAAAAGCTAGAAGAACCTTTTTGAACTACCACACCTTGGCGGCGTGTTTCTTCAGGTAAACGGGCTTCAACCTGCTTAACACGGTTGTTTACGTTTACAGCTGCTTGGTCAACATCAGTGCCAATTTCAAAAGTAACTTCGATGGTGGTTGAACCTGCACTGGTTGACGTTGAAGACATATACATCATGCCTTCAACACCGGTAATGGCATTTTCAATCGGTGTGGCAACCGTTTGCTCAAGTACATCGGCAGATGCACCTGGGTAGGCTGCGGTTACTTGTACAACCGGTGGTGCTATTTCAGGATATTGCGCCACAGGTAAGCTGCGCATCGCAGCAAGGCCGGCAAGCACAATAACAATAGATATAACAAACGCAAAAATGGGTCTGTCTATAAAGTAACGAGAAAACATAAGACTCCCTGTGCTTATTCTGCGTGGCTTGGGTTAGCGGCAGGTTGGCCAACATTGACTGGCATACCCGGGAAGAAAATACGTGCCATGCCATCAACAATAACTTGGTCGCCTTCTTTTAAACCACTGCGAATTAACCAAAAGTTTTGGTATTGCTCGTTTTCTGGTTTTTTGATCCATTCACCTACAGTAACAGGGGCAGGTAAAGCGACATCCATACCTTGCTCGTTTTTACTTACTACATAAACAAACTTACCAGTGCCGTTATCAAGTACTGCACGTTGCGGAACGATGAAAGCGTTTTTGCGTACTGCACCACTTAACTCAACGCGCACGAATTGGCCCGGGCGAAGTTGAAAATCAGGGTTAGGAATAATTGCCTGAAACTCACTGGTACCTGTGTTTGGATTAATACGCACATCAGAGAAGTTAACTTCACCGGTTTGTCCGTATAAAGAGCCGTCTTGAAGTTTAATTTGTGTTTTCCAGTGGCCTTGCTCAGGTAAAGTCAGTGAGCCATTTTTAACATCTTGACGCATTTGCAGTTGTTCACGCTCAGATAAGCCAAAGCGAATACGAATAGGGTCGAACTGAGTCATTTGAGTCAGTAATAAATCTGGTCCAGAAACATAGGTTCCTTCAGAAACAAACTCACGTCCCATTACACCTGCGACAGGGGCTTTTACTTGCGCATATTCAAGGTTTAGTTGCGCTTCTTTTAAGGCAACTTTTGCAGCGGCTAAATCAGTTTTAGCAATATCATTGGCTGAGCTTGCGTTATCGTAATCACGTTGTGAAACAGACTTTTCGGCACGTAGTTTAGCTAATCGTTTAACGTCACGATCGGCTTGAACAAGCGCTGCTTTTGCACCATCAAGTGCTGCTTGCGCACGATCAACCGCAAGTTGATAAGGTTCAAGGTCAATTGTAAACAGTGATTGGCCTTGCTCTACACGCTGACCTTCTTCAAAGTTGCGTGATTCAAGAATACCGGTAACACGGGCACGAACTTCAACTTCTTTTGAACCAGACAACGTCGCTGGCAGCTCAATAGTGAAAGGGGCATCGTGTGTTTCCATTGTCATAGTCGCGACAGCAGCGGGGTGCATTTGACCCTGTTGTTGCTGTGGCGCTTCAGAACAACCTTGCAGTAGCAAAGGAGCAGAAACTAATAACAACGCAGATAATGATAATTTGGCAGGTGCGAAAGGCAGACGCATGTTTACTCCACAGTCCAATTGTTAAGTAGGTATGCATAAAAAATAGTCTATTAGCATGAAAGACGTCACTATGCATATTCATTTAGCGTTTAGTTTATACCCAAAAAAGAGAAAGGTACACCCTGTAGTTTACTTTTTTGTTAGGCGCAAAAAAACGCAAAACATTTTCGCTTTGCGTTGATATAACGGTTTAAATCGTTTTTTACTTTTGAGCCAGTAATAAGGCTAACTCTTCAAGGTTTTTAACAATGTAGTCTGGTTGCTTTGCCAATGGGTAAAGCGCTTTACCGGGCCTTGCGATAAACGCTGTTTGCATACCCGCTTGTTTAGCGCCTGCAACATCCCAGCCGTGCGCCGCAACCATCAAGGCTTCGTGAGGCGCTACATTTAATTGTTCAAGCAACCACTTGTAAGCGCGCAGATCGGGTTTATACACTTTAATATCTTCAACACTGTAACGGTGAGTAAAGTAATCTGTTAAACCAGCATGTTGGAACTGCGCTTTTACACCGTTATTTGACGAATTTGTGAAGCTGACCAGTTTATAGTCTTGCTTTAATTGCGCCAACGCTGGTTTAACATCAGTATGGGCAGGTAAAGATAAAAGCGGTGGCACAATCGCTTGCTTTGCTTGCTCTTTAGTTAACGAAATTTGATTATTACTTGCCACCATCATCAGTGCAGCAACGCCAATTTCACCAAAGTCATGATAATCATTCGACACCGTACTCACTAAGGAATGATGCAGCATGGTCGAAAACCAAAGCGGTAATAGCTGGGTATTGCCATCAAGCGCTTTAGCGACTGAGTTTTGCATTTGTTCAAGATCAAGCAAGGTTTCGTTGACATCAAACACAATTACTTTTGGTTTTGCTTGGTGTTGAGACTCTGCCATTGTGCCTCCTGAGTAAGTTAGGGTTACCAATAAAACTAGACTAAAAAATGCTTTTTTAAACATGGTTTAGTGCCTTAACAGCGTTAAGAACATCTAAAGGCTCTGCTCTAAGTGTGTAATCTTCTTGAGCAAATGCAAATTGAATCACTCCTTGGCTATCAATAACATAGGTTGCTGGTAGTGGTAATTCGTAGCTTTCGTCACCATTGGCTTTTGGAATATCTAAACCAAGTTGATGGTAAACAGGGATTAAGCGTTCATCTAAGGTGAATACCAAGCCACACTTTTTAGCCAAAGAGTTAGACACATCAGAAAGCACCGTATAAGCCAGCTCGTTTTGCTGTTGAGTAGACAGTGATTCATCAGGTAACTGCGGCGAAACAGCAACTAACTGTGCATTTTGATCAGCAAATGCTTGTTGCATATTGTTAAGCGCGCGAAGCTCTAAATTACAATACGGGCACCAACCACCACGGTAAAAACTCAGTACAAGCGGGCCTTTCGCTAGCAATTCTAATGAGCTGATTTGTTTGCCCTTGCTGTCGGGTAATTCAAATGCTGGAAACTTATCACCGACGTTTAAAGCATGTTTACTTAACTGTTCTGCAATCAGTTTTTCAGTCGTGACATCCATCAAATTTAAGATATCAGCTGGGACATTGGCTTTCTTTTGCACTTCAAATGCGTCGATTTGGGTTTTTAAAGACATACATACTCCAATCATTTTTTACAATTTGTAGCAAGTATAGAGTTTTAAATTTTTATATATACAATACAAAACTGAAACCTAAATTCGAAAATGTTGAATCAAAGCCATGTACAGTTTATGTGATTTAGAAACCTTTATTGCCATAGTTGAAAACCAAGGTGTGGTTGCCGCTGCTAAAGCTCAGGGCCTCTCACCTGCGACGGTAAGTCATCGCTTAAGTAAGTTAGAAAAAGCATTAAGTACTGTATTGTTGTTTCGTGACAGTCGGCGAATACGCTTATCGCCTGCAGGGGAGTTGTTTTATCAACGAGCTGGTGCCATTTTAGAAGCTTTATATGATGCTGAGCATCAAATTGGCGCAAGGGGTTCAGCAGTGTCAGGGCTTTTACGAGTCACTATGCCGCCTTGGGTCTTTTCGAAATTTGTGATGCCTGATCTTGGCCACTTTGAACAGCAATTTCCCGACTTAAAACTCGATTTTATGATTACAGATCAATTTGTGAATATTGTGGATGATGCCCAAGATGTGGCTATTCGGGTAGGTCAGTTGGCAGATTCAAACCTGCTTTCTCGTAAGCTTGTTAGTAACTCTCGTATTTTGTGCGCAGCACCGAGTTATATTGAAAAATATGGGCAACCTAAATCGGTGGCTGATCTTAAAGACCATTACTGGGTGTGTTTGCCATGGCAGCGACAGCTTAAATTTAACGAAGGCGGGCAAATAGTTAATTATAATGCGAGAACGCGTTTTACTGTATCTAACTCAGATAACATGACACAGGCGGCGATTGCAGGCCATGGCATAGCGATTAAATCTTATATTGCAATTAAAGATGACTTAGCCGAAGGGCGGTTAATCGAAATACTCCCTAATAGCCTCGTAGATGCTGACGCGCCAGTGTGGTTTTTAAAACCACAAAACAGCCTAGTGACGCGCAAAACAGAGGTTTTTTATGAGTTTATGAAATCTTTGTTTACCTAAGGTACAAAAACTTAACAAATGGCTTGTAATTAAACTGAAATCTCGTACCCTAAAGCAATAAAAATATAATAAAGGTGAGTTAAGGATGACAGATCAAACTGGGGTTATCACCGCTTTTACCGAGATATCGAGCAAGCTTAGGCGCTTTGTATCACGTATCGTCAGCCCTGATGATGTAGAAGATATTGTGCAAGAGACGTTTATAAAAAGTTATGAAGCTGATCTTAAGCAAAATATCGAATATACTCACAGTTACATGCTGAAAACGGCTAAGCATTTGGCGCTTAATCATATCGCTAAATGGGACAATAAATACAAAGAATCGTTAGATGAACAACAGCAGGTTGAGCATCACATGCGTTCAATGGCACTTGAAGATGAAGTGACTTCTAAAGAGCGTTTTTTGTTTTTTTGCCGAGTGACTAACGAATTAAGCCCTCAGGTTAAAAAATGTTTTATCTTAAAAAAAGTCTATGGCTTAAGCCAAAAGGAAATTGCAGCTAAAATGAGTCTTAGCGAAAGTACTGTTGAAAAACATATAGCCAAAGGCTTATTACATGTTCACCGAGCAATGAAATCACACGACGTACAACCACAGGCATTTACCCCAACCACAGAGTTCACTGCAAAAGAGGTGAACAAATGAGTAATGTTCATCCATTTTCATCAAAAGACATGATTCAAGAGCAGGCGAGTCAATGGATCAGTGCAATTGATCGTGGCCTATCTAAAGATGAAGTAAGCCAATTACATTTGTGGGCTCATCAAAGTGCAGCTCATCAAGAGGCATTGTTTGAACTTGCGACCTTATGGGATGAAATTAGTGTACTTAATGAGTTAAGTAGTTTGTTTCCTTATAAAGCACCGCAAAAACAACCAGCAGTGTTTGGTATGGCAACCGCTGCCAGCTTTTTAGTGGCAATGCTGCTTGGTTCTATCATGCTTATTTATTCAAGCTATTGGCAAAGTGAAGAAAACGATTACGCCAAATTTAGCAAAATTTACCGAACCAAAGTGGGTGAGCAAGCTGAATTTGTGTTACCAGACAGCACTATTGTTCAGCTTAATACCAATACTAAACTCGAAGTTGCCTATTCAGGCGATCGCCGGCAGTTGATTTTGAGCCGCGGTGAAGGGCGCTTCAATGTTGCCAAAGATCCGAGCCGTCCTTTTACGGTTATTGCTGGTGATAAATCATTTACTGCACTTGGTACAGTGTTTAATGTTCAGCGAAATACCGCTTCAGACTTAGAGCTAGTGGTGACTGAGGGCAAGGTGATGATTGCTGATCCGAGTACTCACGTTGATGCTAGCGACTTTAATCGTTTAAAAGATGCCTCAGATAACAGTGCAGATATTAAAGCACTTCGCGCTAATGTTGTTGTATCTGGTGAGAAAGCACTGATAAAACAAAGTAAAACTGAGCCAATTAAGCAGTTATCGGTTGATGACGTACAACGTGATTTGGCATGGCAACAAGAAATGCTGATTTTTAATGGCGAGTCTTTAGGCGAAGCACTGCAAGAAGTAAGTCGTTATACTGCCACACGTTTTGAATTAAATGATCCAGAACTTGCCTCATTAAAAGTGGCTGGTGTATTTAAAACTGGCGACATTAAAGGTTTGCTTGATTCTTTACAGGCCAACTTAGGTGTAGAACATCAACGTTTAGGTGAACATCGTGTTAGCTTAACTATCGCTGCAAAAGGTTAGTTCTGCCCATGAGAATACGCCAATGTAATGATGTTAATTGTGCGCCACCTTCTCGTCACAAAAAATTAATTAAAAAAAAGTTAAATTTACATAGCGGATTTTTCTTCCTCACTTGTTTGTTTAAATTGCGCAGTAAGCAATTGCCGTTGTTACCTGCCACTTTTGTTATTTATGGCCTCACAGCAGGCCAAGTAGCAATAGCGGCTGAAAAACATATGCTGCAATTTGACATCAAAGCGCAACGAGCTGATTTGGCGTTAATCGAATTTGCAAAGCAAACCGAACAAACAGTCATTTTTTCTTTCGAATTAGCAAAGCAATATCAAGCGCAATCTGTATTTGGTTTTTACACCAAACTTGATGCACTGAATGCGATGCTAGAAGGCACTGAGCTCGATGCGGTTGTTGATCAACAAGGCTTGCTGAGTATAAAACTCAAACAAGTAGATAGGATAGATAATAACATGATCAAAGTATCAGGGGTCAGCGCTGCAGTCGTGCCATTACTGCTTGCCGCCAATACGCAAGCGTTAGCAGAAGATCAATCAGCAGAACAAAACATCGAAAAAATTGCCGTTGTCGGTAGCCGTGTAGCAGGACGCTCGGTTGAAGATTTACCGGTTCCGGTTGATATTTTAAGTGCCGAAGCACTCGAGAATACAGGTCAAACAGAAGTAGGCCGTATGCTTCAGGCCATTGCACCGTCTTTTAACTTTTCAAGCTCGTCTATCAGTGATGGTACTGATGCACTTCGCCCTGCAACATTACGTGGCTTAGGGCCAGATCAAACCTTAGTTCTTATCAATGGTAAACGCCGTCACCAAGCGAGCCTTATTCATATTAATACGTCAGTAGGTCGTGGTACGGCGGGTACCGACATGAATGCTATTCCTGCTGCTGCAATCAAACGTATTGAAGTATTACGTGATGGTGCTGCTGCGCAATATGGTTCAGATGCCATTGCAGGTGTTATTAATATCGTATTAAAAGATGCTGAAGAGGGCGGTAAAGCGGCAATTAATTACGGTGAGTATTCAGAAGGCGATGGCGAAACTGTGACTGTTGATTTCAACAAAGGTTTTGCTTTAGGTGACGAAGGTTATTTAAATACCACAATCAACTACCGTGACCGTGCACCGACAAACCGTGCAGGTCTTCATGGTTCATGTCAATTTTACGGCTGTACTGAACTTGATGATGGTACGCTATTAGCAGGCGACCCACGTGAGTTAACAGCACCTCGTGATACGTTTAGAATTGGTGATGCAGATTCACAGCAATTTGCTCTAACCGTTAATACTGGCTATGAGCTTGCTGGTGGTGAGCTATATGGCTTTATCACTTATTCAAATCGTGAAAACGAATCAGCAGCGTTTTTCCGTCACAACGCTAATGCTAATGGTAACCCTGTATTACAAGATGGTGATGCAACCATTCCTATGGGTTTCTTACCAAAAATTAATACTGTCATTGATGATGTGTCTTATAACTTTGGTTATAAAAAATCGTTCGATAATGACTCAAGCATTGATTTATCGTACACCTACGGTGAAAACAGCATTGATTACACAACCAGTGACACTATCAATGGCTCTTACGCTAACTACCTTCGCTATGACCAAGGTTTAACGGCTGATGAAATTCGTGCCACTATTCCGCGTTCAGCATATGCATATGGTCTTGAATTATCACTGCAAACTTTAAACCTTGATTACACTAAAGATTACGACAACTTCTCATTAGCACTAGGTGCTGAGCTTCGTACCGATGAGTTCCGTATTCTTGAAGGTAGCGAATACGCATACCGTGATTACGACACTGTTGATGGTATGAGCATCTATTCTGGCTTGAATGGCGGGGTTGGTAGTGTTGACGCTGCAAGCGGCACGCAAGGTTTTGGTGGTTCAGATCCGGCATCATCAGTTGATGAGTCGCGCGATGTAATCTCATTCTATATGGATGCAGAAACCTATGTTATCGATGATGTAATTATTTCAGGTGCGGTACGTTACGATAACTACAAAGGTTTTGGTGACACAGTTAACTTTAAGTTAGCGGGTAACTGGTCTGTCACTGAAGATGTGTCTTTACGTGGTGCATTAAGCACTGGTTTTAGAGCACCTTCTATGCAACAACTTTACTTTAATAACGTAAGTACTCAGTTTGTTGTAGGTGATGATGGCAGCTTAGTGGCTGAGCAAGTAGGTACGTTCAGAAACGACAGTACTTTAGCGCAATCAATTGGTATTCCTAAGCTAAAAGAAGAAAAATCACAAAACCGTAGTTTAGGTATTGTGTATAACGTTACCGACAATATCAATTTAACCATTGACTACTACTCGATTGATATCGACGACCGTATCGTTATTTCAAACCGTTTAGGTAAAGGTTTATCAGATACGCTAGATGCTGCACTTGAAAGCTCAGGCGCAGGTGCGGGTCAGTTCTTCTTAAACGGAGCAGACACAGAAACAGAAGGTGTTGATTTAGTTGCCACATGGAACACAGAAGGTCTTGGCGGTACGCTAGATTTCACCTTTGCTGCTAACTTCACTAAAACTGATGTGGTTGATTTATTCACGCCATCAGGCAGTGGTCTTGAGACTATTCCAGTAGAAGATGTGTTTTCTGCCCAAGAAACATCAATTATCGAAGAATGGCAACCAGAAGACCGCATTAACTTAAGTGCGCTTTACCGTTTAGAAGATTGGACTGTAAACCTATCTCTAAACCGTTACGGCGAATACACAGTTGAAGATGGTGGTCGTCAAACATACGGTGCTGAAATCTTAACTGATGTTAAAGTTAACTACTTCTTTAACGAAAACCTGTCATTTAACATTGGTGCAAATAACTTATTTGATGTTTACCCAGATAAGAACACCATTGGTAATTCACGCTCGGGTACGATTGTTGACGCTAGCGGCAACACAATTGTTTCAAGCCCAGGTGTATTCACTTACTCACGTCGTTCAGCACCATTTGGTTTTAACGGTGCGTACTACTACGTAGGTGCAGAGTACAAGTTCTAAACTCCCTTTAGATTCCTTTATTATTTAACTTGCAAAGGGCCGTTAGGCCAATGCCAGTCAGTTAAGCTGACTGGCATTTCTTTTTTTATGTGGGTACTTTGATGGCTTAGGCTTTATCGCTCTTGGGTATCGCCTATCTTCTCTTCTAGGTGGCAGTTTAAATAGTCTCAGCGTACCTAACAGATG
>NZ_JAYMDY010000008.1:0-223057 GCF_037027245.1 Pseudoalteromonas sp. CH_XMU1449-3 | reverse complement strand
TAATTGATTACCATCATCTTCAAGGATATCTGGTAAACGCTTTTTGAGTGACGTAATACCTTCAGGCAGCTTAACACCGTATTCTGCACCTAAACCACGAGCTCTGTTCGACACCTGTGTTCGCTGTTTTATATACCCTTTACGAAGCTTAAGTAATGATGCAAGGTCTTGTTGGCTAATTGATTTTACCGCAACAGAATAAATATTTGGGCGTTTAAGTGCCTCATAAATAGCCAAAGCATCATTTGCATCGTTTTTATTACCTGCTCGGTACTTGGCAACTATGTGAGGAGGGAGTAACTTAACTTTGTGTCCTTGTCCTTCAAATTTACGACCGTAATAGTGAGCGCTGCTACAAGCTTCCATACATATAAGTGCTTCTGGATGGTTAACAATAAACGAAAGCATCTTGTGTTCAGTCATTTTCTCATTCGACTTCAAAACACCGAACTTATTAAAGAAAGCGACTTGAAAGACTGTTTTGGCTAAATCAATCGTTATAGTGCTAGACTGTGTCATGGTATGGGCTCCTTTTTGTTTGTCACTTTCACCTTAGTCGATTTTGACAAAGGTGGGGAGTCCATACCATTGAGTTAACAAGATATTGAATTATCTGAAAGAGTAAAGTGAAAGCTTTACTCTTTTTTTTCTAGTTTTGATTATCGTAAATTTTTTAAACTATTTTGAGCGATTTTTTGTTAAAGCAAAACCTACTAACAGTCGCAAATGCGGCTATAAAGCTTTGTTATTACTCAAGCGCTTAAACCAATTTATAGCTAAATTCCCATATACAATTAGTAAACCAAAACTTAAATAGCCTAAAAAAAGCCCAACAGTAGTTGGAGTAATTTTTAAATCAAATCCGGATGCTATAAGCAATAGTATGTTCGCTAGGATACTAGAAACAAATATTATTATACATACTGAACTTACGTTTTTAAGACGATTTGCAGTAGATTGGAGTGACACCAAGGCAACAACAAACCAATAGTGATTTATATAGATCTCACCCTTAACCATTAAGATATAAATCATAGTCACTATAAAACTGCTCATAGGTAATAAGGCAAGTCCATTTAAAAATTTACTCATAGCTCCCTCTAGAGTTGAAAATTTAAGTGTTTATTTGGCAAATTGAATTGTGTCGATTCCATGCCCTAGTTTGATTTCCATTAATTCAATCCTTTTAAGCGAAAACAGGTTTTTATATGCAATTAGATATTCGGCTCAACATATCTAAGCCTTGGTTTTGGTTCAAAATAAACCAAGAAGTTATTATCGTCGTTCGCTAAATAGACTCTTAAAACCAACTCACCGCCCCACGCTTGAAAGGCAATTCTTGTAATTTCTTCTTTATAAATATGAAATACTAACTCCGTTCCGTAAAATAACTTTACACTCACTGAGTTATTCATAAATGGTGAATGAGTAAATATTAATTTTTTGTTGTTCTCATAGGTCTTAATGAATGAGAATAGCCCTTCATCATGATCATATTCGCAAGAATAACCAAATCCTTTTTCAAAAAACTCTACTTCATCAGGAAACTCGTATGTCAATTTTACACCTTGCTACAACTGTAAATAATGTACAGTAAAGAGTTTTTGATTACGGGTAATTCTCTAGCTTTCATTAGCAAACAACCTAGCGTCTTCAAGTTGCCCTTCTGTACAAACCCACCGCCAATGAATGTCTTCAATCTTATTGCCTAGTATTGATAACTCTTTTTTTAAGCGGCTTCTATCTCTGGTAAGCCAAAACCAACCACTTAAATTATATCTCACAAAAATAGTTACTTTCGTATCTTTAAAACTCTCATGATTTAACGAGTCGTTATATAAATCAACTATGTCTTTCTGAATATTTTTGTCCATAAGGAAGTCATTTGCTTCATCAATTTTATTCTCAAACAAATCTAAATACTTCCAATATTCGATGTAAGCTTTAACTAAAATAAGCTTAAGATCACTACCTGTCGGGGCATTCCTAGAAGCTTTTCTTGCAAACTCAAGCATTTCTTCGTTATCACCGCCCCACTTTTCAGATAAAGCAATGATCATGTGCATGTGTGCAGCCCAGTTATAAGGATCTCTAGCTATTGCTTCCTCATAATATTTAAATTTAAGTTCATCGCTATCTGAGTACCATGTAGCTACCATAATCAAGTATGCCCATGGTGTAGGATCCTCTGGTGTTTTATCTGCACATTCTAATAATACTTGCCTAGTTTTATCCAATCGCCTGAAAAACTCTTTCCATTGAGCTTCTGATATTTCAGCTCCACGACCATAGCCCCTTGCAGACCAAGACCATTGTAGTAAACGAGCACCATAACAAAGTAGAGCATCCCCGGAGTCTGGATGCGAATTTGTCCACTTATCTAAAGCTTGAGGAAACATTATTCGAGACATACTTACAGAATAAAAATAACGCTCCTCATGGCTATCTAATGTTTCAAATAACTCTTTAAGGTCACTGTATTGGTCAGGTTTATCTAAAACGTTGTAAGCTTTTATACATCCGTAAGCACATTGTCTACGTTTATTATTCTTATGTTTTCTATGGAAATACATCAACATAGATAAAATTGATAAAGCACACAAAATCAAAAGAATCATTCAAAATCCAAATTTAATAAATAAAGTTTAATGTAGTTTGTAAGTATTCAATGCCTACCAACAAACGCTAAAATCCAATCATGTTCTTCATCAGTTGATGCTTCTTTATTAACGAACTCTTATATTTCAGCTTTCATTGTTTATAATTCGGTAATACTCTCTTCTTGGGTTGATAAGTAGCTACTTAAAGAAGCAAAAAAGAATCGTTATGCATACTTTATCCAAGCATGTTGATATGTGTTAAGTGTCGATTATTACGAAACCTTCAGCCCAATAATCTTTACCAAGTGGGTAACACGATATATAGAAACCACTTTCGTCACAAGCAGCGGGGTTAATATTTGGAAAATCTCTAAACCCAGGTTGCTCTTTTAGCCTTCCAACAGCAGCAATGGCCTCTTGCTCAGAAGCATAAATCCCGATTGTCTTTACACATTCATTGTTTTCAGAAATTATGTGCAAATGCTCTAGTAGGTATACTTTATCCATAGAAACCTAACATTTAAATGGTGCGTTCATCGCGCATACTTTGCAAAGTTAACGCCAATTATCTGGTTTCTATATTTTTAACAAATTCCCTAAGTTATTACTACCACGAAGTTTTTTAAGACATCAAAGTCAAATTAAAATGAGTAATCTGATCGCAACGTTCACTTTCATTGATATATATGAAAAGAGCAGTTTAACAGTTGTTTCAACATGATATTTAGCCAATCTTAATAAACACTTTTTGATCGCTAGAGTTCTAGGGAATTCACCAGATTAAGTATTGTGAGCTTGCCACAAAAACAAAAAGAGCATTGTATATAGCGCAATAAATCACGCTTACAATGCTCTTTAAAGACTATTTTAAAATAACGAGGGTTATTTTAGTGAGTCGTTAATTTCTTTTAGTGTTGCAACTGGATCTGCCGATTGAGTGATTGGGCGGCCTACAACTAAATAGTCGCTGCCATCTTCAACGGCTTGTTTTGGTGTCATGATGCGCTTTTGGTCACCTGCATCGCTGCCTGCTGGGCGAATACCCGGAGTAACTAGTTTAAAGTCTGCACCAAGTTCTGCTTTTAGCTTTTTCGCTTCTTGTGCTGAGCACACTACCCCATCAAGGCCTGATTCTTTAGCAAGATTTGCTAGGTAAATTACTTGTTCTTCTGGTGTTTTATCTACACCTAAACGAGTAAGTTCTGCGGCATCCATACTGGTTAGTACAGTTACTGCAATCAGTAATGGAGCATCATCACCAAACTGCTCTAAAGCTTGCTTTGCTTTAGTCATCATTTCAACGCCACCAGAGGCATGCACGTTAACCATCCATACACCCATTTTTGCAGCTGCGGTTACAGCTTTAGCCACTGTGTTTGGAATATCGTGAAATTTTAGGTCTAAGAATACATCAAAACCTAAGTCGATTAGTTCCTTAACAAAGCTAGGACCAAAATACGTGAACATTTCTTTGCCTACTTTAAGGCGACACGTATCAGGCGATAATTGCTTTACAAACGCAAGAGCTGTTTGTTGATCATCATAATCAAGGGCAATTAATACTTTTTTTGAATCTTCGACAGACATAACTTTCCTAAAAACTAATGGACTAATATGAATTAAAAACCGTCTATGCCACGGCTTGGGACAATTGTTTCCCAGTGCTTACAAGATGGACATACCCAATAAATGGTATGACTGGTAAAGCCACAGTGTTGGCACTGAAAATCAGGTTTGGTTGCGATATAAGACGTTACTAGCTTATCAATTTGATCGAGTACATCTTTAATATCGTTGTTTTGTTTGGCAAGTAGCTGTAATAAAAAGCTAAAGCCACGAATAGTCGGATGACGCTTTAAACTATCCGTTAAAAATTTAATTGCTTGCTCTATGTGGCCTTGCTCAAGTAATGCTTGGCAGTGTTTTATTTTTATTAATACGCCACCTTTATCGAGCAGTTCATTGAGTAATTCGTAAAACTGATGCGTTAAATTAAGCTTTTGATAACTGAGCGCTAATTCTTCAATAAATACCGGCGCAAAAAACGTGAATTGGCTAATAAGCTCGCGCCAGTAGTAAATTGCTTTTACATAATCTTCTTTGGTAAAAGCACTGTGGCCAAGCTCATACAATGGGCGAATAGCTTTATGGTTTAAGCTAATAGCTTTACGCATAATTTGCGTATCGTTATCTTGTAAAGCTGCTTCACAGTAAAAATTGGCAATCGCTTTTACATGCTGAGGTTTAGTGAACAACTCACTGTGAGCCTCGTACATGTTAATGCCCTTTTCCCATTCACGGGTTTGTGAATAAAGATTAATAATTGGCTCTAAGGCTTCTTTATAGCCTGCCTTAACAAGCCATACTAAATGCTCTTCTGCACCATCTAACAAGCCTGCCATAATGTAATCTTCAGCAAGTTCTAAGCGGCTGGTTGCAGCTTGTTGCTCATCAAGACTTGGATGTTTTAATAGCAGCTCATGAATTTTAATGGCGCGGTCAAGTTCGCCACGGCGGCGGAACATAGTTGCAAGCGTTGAATAGTGTTCAACAGAATCAGCGGCAACTTCGAGTAGATTAATAAGGTGCTCTAAGCCTTGGTCTTCTTCTCTGTCTAAGAGAAATTTAAGGCCTTTAGAATATTCAGAGGTAATTTGCCGATTAAGCTGATGAGCTTGGTTTTTAGCGCTGTTTTTACCCATTATCCAACCGTAACCGGCTGCAACGGGTAAAAGTAAAAACAGAAGCTCAATCATGATTAGGTGTCTTTATTAGCAACAAGCTTTTTATTGTTTTTTTCAGGCGCTAATTTTTTCTTTAAGCGATAATTTTGCCACTTTAACTGAGAAAACAGTGTAAAGCTTATAAAACAACCAATTGCGACACCTAAAATAAAGCAGATACTTATTACAACAGCTAGGGGCAAAGTATTACTGGCGATTAAATAATTGATTTGCACCAATTGTGGATTCTGTGAACCAAGTACAAACGCAATAAATAAACATAGCGCAATTAATACAATTTTTAATACCCTAAACAAGTAACTACTCCTGTATAAAACTAGGCAATACTCGCATTTACGCGGTCACGTAATTCTTTACCTGGTTTAAAATGTGGTACGTGCTTACCGTCTAACTCAACTGTTTCGCCAGTCTTTGGATTACGACCTGTGCGAGGAGAACGATAATGCAATGAGAAACTTCCAAAGCCACGGATCTCGATGCGATCTGAGCTAGATAATGAGCCGGCCATTTGTTCAAGAATTTCTTTAACGGCATTTTCAACATCTTTCACAGGGATGTGTGCGTGTTGCTCGGCAAGTTGTTCTATCAATTCTGACTTAGTCATAGCGTTTCCTTAAAGAGTGGTAAAGGAAGGGCAAAACTGCCCTTCCAATTTTAAAAGACTAGATATTAGTCTTTTTGAGCATTTTTGAATGCTGCAGCCATAGCGTTTTCGAACGCTGGCTCTTCTTTCTTAAGCTTCTCTAGTACTTCTTTCTCTTCTGCTTCGAAAAGAGCTTTAACAGATAAGCTTAAAGTGCGGTTCTTACGATCAACACCAACGTATTTCGCTTCGATTTCGTCGCCTGCAGAAACTACAGTAGTAGCATCTTCAACACGCTCTTGAGCGATATCAGCTACACGGATGTAACCTTCAACGCCTTCGATTAGCTCAACAGTTGCGCCTTTCGCATCAACTTCAGTCACTTTACCTTTAACAATAGCACCTTTTTTGTTTGCGTCCAGGTAGTTATTGAATGGGTCAGCTTCGATTTGTTTAACGCCTAGAGAGATACGCTCACGCTCTGGGTCAACTTGTAATACGATAGCAGTGATTTCGTCGCCTTTCTTGAATTCACGTACAGCTTCTTCGCCTGGTGTGTTCCAAGAAATGTCTGAAAGGTGAACAAGACCGTCAATACCGCCTTCAAGACCGATGAAGATACCGAAGTCAGTGATTGATTTGATCTTACCAGTAACTTGGTCGCCTTTGTTTTGTAGACGAGCAAATTCTTGCCATGGGTTAGCAATACATTGCTTAAGACCAAGAGAAATACGACGACGCTCTTCGTCGATTTCAAGAACCATAACTTCAACAGTGTCACCTAGTGAAACAACTTTTGAAGGGTGGATGTTCTTGTTAGTCCAATCCATTTCAGAAACGTGTACTAGACCTTCTACGCCTTCTTCGATTTCAACGAAACAACCGTAGTCAGTAAGGTTAGTTACACGACCAGAAAGCTTAGAACCTTCTGGGTAACGACCAGCGATAGCTGCCCATGGATCTTCGCCAAGCTGTTTAAGGCCTAGAGATACACGAGTCTTTTCTTTGTCGAATTTAAGAACTTTAACTGCGATTTCGTCGCCAACATTAACGATTTCTGAAGGGTGCTTAACACGCTTCCACGCCATGTCTGTGATGTGTAGTAGACCGTCAACACCACCAAGGTCAACGAACGCACCGTAGTCAGTAAGGTTCTTAACGATACCTTTAACTTCTTGACCTTCAACAAGGTTAGCAAGAAGTTCTTCACGCTCTTGTGAGTTCTCTGATTCGATAACTGCACGGCGAGAAACAACAACGTTGTTACGTTTTTGGTCAAGCTTGATTACTTTGAACTCAAGCTCTTTACCTTCAAGGTGAGTTGTGTCACGTACTGGACGAACATCAACAAGTGAACCAGGTAGGAAGGCACGGATTGAATCAACTTCAACAGTGAAACCGCCTTTAACTTTACCGTTGATAACACCAGTAACAGTCTCTTGCTCTTCACATGCTTTTTCTAAGCGGATCCACGCTTCGTGACGCTTCGCTTTCTCACGAGAAAGGATAGTTTCACCGAAACCGTCTTCGATTGCGTCTAAAGCAACATCTACTTCGTCGCCAACAGCAACTTCTAGTTCACCAGCAGCATTTTTGAATTGCTCAGCAGGGATTGCACTTTCAGATTTAAGACCAGCATCAACAAGTACGATGTTGTTCTCGATTGAGATAACAGTACCTTTAACGATAGAGCCTTGCTCTGCTTCAAAACCCTTAAGGCTTTCTTCAAATAACTGCGCAAAATTTTCTGACATTATACGTCTCTAAATAATTAAATAACCAATTAGCAACCATGCTGCATGGGGTTGTTAAAATAGCACTAGCTTCCTGCCGGTACCTTAATAAATTACTTTTAAGCTTTTGGAAGCTTTCCTGCAAGTACTGCTTCGTCGAGTAAAGTTACTACTTTATCAAACACTTGCATTGCATTAAGCTCGCTAGTATCGAGCTCAATGGCGTCTTCTGCAGGAACAAGCGGCGCAACTTCACGCGTCATATCACGGTGATCGCGAGCTTTTATGTCCTCAAGTAGACCACTTAGTGTAACATCAAGACCGCGTTCGTTCAACTCAGCAAAGCGACGACGAGCGCGCTCTTCAGCTGATGCGGTTAAATAAATCTTCAATGGTGCATCTGGGAACACAACTGTGCCCATGTCACGACCATCGGCAATTAAGCCGCTCTCAGTACGAAACGCACGTTGACGACGTAATAATGCTTCTCTCACCCGTGGTAATGCAGCAATTTTTGATGCCGCAGCACCCACTTCTTCGTTACGAATTGTGGTTGTGACGTCTTCGCCTTCCAAGACAATTTTAGAAGTATGCGTTTGGCTATCGACCAAAAACTGTACATCTAAGTTTGCAGCTAGCGGAACTAGCGCATCTTCATTATCTAGTTCAATTTGATGATGAAGCGCTGCAAGTGACAGCACACGGTAAATCGCTCCACTGTCTAATACATCCCAACCTAATTTCTCGGCTAACAAGCGACAAACAGTTCCTTTACCTGAACCACTTGGGCCATCGATGGTGATTACGGGCATTGATAACGCCTGCATTTATAACCTCCTGCAATGCACACCAAAATAAAACCGCGATATTATACGCCAGTTCTAGAAATAGATCCGCATTTAGAATGTAACTTTTTATATTTTCTTCTGTTTTATTGACTTGAGACAGACTCTAGTACTTTGAAAAACGTTGGAAAAGTTTTGTATGTACACTTAGGATCGTTAATGGTTATCGGCTTTCCGCCAACGGCAACCATTGCAAAACACATGGCAATACGGTGATCGTTATAGGTATCAATCGCTACATCGTTAAATGTTTCTGGTGGTGTAATTTCGATGAAATCTTCACCTTCAACCACTTCTGCACCAACTTTACGAAGCTCAGTCGCCATGGCATATAAGCGATCTGTTTCTTTTACACGCCAGTTATAGATATTACGAATAGCTGTTTTACCTTTAGCAAAAAGCGCAACAGTGGCTAGTGTCATTGCCGCATCAGGGATTGCATTGGCATCAATATCGACCGCGTTTAGCTCGCCTTTACGAACCACCAGCTTTTCATCATACCAATCGATTTTGGCGCCTACTTGCTCCATAACTTTGGCAAAACCAATATCACCTTGAACAGATGCCGCACCTACCCCGTTAATTTCAATTTCGCCACCTGCTATTGCAGCCGCCGCAACAAAATAAGAGGCGCTTGATGCATCACCTTCAACCATAATGCGCTCAAGTGCTTGATACTGCTGACAGCCTTCAACGTAAAATGTTTCGTAATTGTCATGGCTTACTGTAACGCCAAAACGCTTCATTACATCTAGGGTAATATCAATGTATGGCTTTGATACCAGCGTGCCTTTAATGGTGATTTCTGTATCGCCATTAAATAATGGCGCTGCCATTAGTAACGCTGTTAAGAACTGGCTAGAAATGCTGCCATCAATTTCAACTTTACCACCGTTGATTTTGCCGCCTTTTATGGCCAGTGGTGGGTAATCTTTATGCTTAAGGTATTCAACATCACCACCCAGAGCTTGCAGTGCATCAACCAAATGGCCGATTGGGCGCTCTTCCATACGAGGCTCGCCCACCAGCTGGTACTCGCCATCTACAGCAGCTAAAACCGCTGTCAGTGGACGATAAGCTGTACCGGCATTACCTAAAAATAAAGGCTCGCTTGGGGTTTTAAATTTACCTGCAACACCCTCTACGGTGGCCACTGTTTTATCTTCATTAAGCGATACATTCACGCCTAAAAGATTTAATGCACCTAGCATGTGACGAATGTCATCACTGTCTAGTAGGTTTTCAACAACCGTTGTGCCCTCTGCTAAAGCAGCTAGTAACAAGATACGGTTTGATAAACTTTTTGAGCCTGGCAGTGTCACACTACCATTTACCTTTGTAATCGGTTCAAGACGAAGCTGTTCCATAATTAGCTGTTCTCCTTGGCGAATTTTTCCATAAAATTAACCAAGGCTTGAACACCTTCAAGTGGCATCGCATTATAAATGCTTGCGCGCATACCACCGACAATACGGTGACCTTCAAGGGCTAATAAGCCTGCATCTTTTGATTCACTAATGAATTTATCATTCAGTGATTCGTCATTTAACCAAAATGGTACGTTCATTCGCGAACGGCAATGCTTAGCAACTTTGTTGCTGTAAAAATCTGAGCTATCAATGTAGTTATAAAGAAGTTCTGCTTTTGCGATGTTTTGTTCTTCCATCGCTTTAACGCCGCCGTTTGTTTCAAGCCATTCAAATACTTCAGCAGCTAAGTACCACGCGAATGTCGGTGGTGTGTTATACATGCTGCCTTGTTTTGCTTCTAATGCGTAATCAAGAATACCTGGCTTTGCAAGACCTTCGCGCTCAAGAAGCGTTTTGCGAACAATAACAATCGATAAACCAGACGGGCCAATATTCTTTTGTGCGCCAGCGTAAATAAGATCAAACTGATTTACGTCAAACTCGCGCGATAAAATAGTCGATGACATATCAGCCACAATCGGTGCTGATGGGTGTGATGGTACGTCAAAAATTTCTATGCCATCTACGGTTTCATTCGGACAATAGTGAATGTATGACGCATCAGCAGGTAATTCCCAGCTGCTTGCTGGTTTAATAGAGAACTGGCCATTTTGCTGCTCATCATCACGTACATTGATGCTTTCAACTGCAGTGAATTTTGCCGCTTCTGAAGTAGCCCCTTTAGACCATACACCGTTTTCACAGTACACAGCTGGCTTATCATCAAGGTGAAGGTTCAGTGGTACAGCACTGAATTGACCACGGCCACCGCCGTGCATAAATAACACTTCAAACTCATCGCTAATATTCATTAAACGACGCAGGCTTGCTTCACATTTAGTGGTAAGCGCTAAAAAGTCGCTGCTGCGATGGCTAATTTCCATCACAGAGACACCTAAACCTTGCCAATCTATAAATTCTTTTTGTGCTTTTTGCATAACTGCCGGCGGTAGCATTGCCGGTCCTGCACAAAAATTATACTTAGTCATTACTTTGCCTCATTCCAGTAATTATAGTGCGGATAAAAAAAGCGGCCGAAGCCGCTTTTTAAATCAATGTTATTCTGAAGGTGGGTTATCACCCGTTTCTTCAGTATTGGTATCGACTACTTCAACGGCCTCGCCTTCGATGGCTTCAAGCTCATCAACTTCGATTTCTTCGATACGTTGTAAACCAACTACTTGCTCTTCGTCAATAGTTCGTATCAAAATAACGCCTTGAGTATTACGACCAACCGTAGAAACCTCGTTTACACGGGTACGTACTAAGGTACCGCGATTCGAGATAATCATGATTTCGTCGTTATCGTCAACTTGTACTGCACCAACCACAGCGCCATTACGCTCGCTTACTTTGATTGATACAACACCTTGTGTTGCACGGCTCTTCGATGGGTAATCTTCAAGTGCTGTACGCTTACCGTAACCGTTTTCTGTCACAGTTAGGATTGCACCATCTGACTTAGGTACGATTAACGACACAACGCGTTGGTCGTCAGCCATCTTAATACCACGAACACCTGTTGCTGTACGACCCATTGGACGTACACCTTTGAAGCGGATTTCTGGGTTACCGTTTTCGTCTAGAACTGGGTTACCATTTTCATCAACAACTTCTGTCTCTTCTGCTTCTTTAAAGCGAACAACTTTACCAGCATCAGTGAATAGCATGATTTCATTCGTGCCATCAGTGATATCAACACCAATTAGGCTATCGCCTTCATTTAGGTTAACAGCGATGATACCGCTCGCACGTTGACGGCTGTATGCTGTAAGTGGTGTTTTCTTAACTGTACCAAACGCAGTTGCCATGAAGATGTATTTATCTTCTTCGTACTCACGTACTGGTAAGATAGCAGTAATACGTTCATCAGCTTCAAGTGGTAATAAGTTAACAATTGGCTTACCACGCGCTGCACGGCTTGCTAATGGTAACTGATATACTTTCAACCAGTATAAGCGACCTGCTGTTGAGAAGCACAGGATTGTATCGTGCGTGTTAGCAACTAACAGACGTTCGATGAAGTCTTCATCTTTCATCTTCGTTGCTGATTTACCTTTACCACCACGACGCTGTGCTTCGTAGTCAGATAATGGTTGATACTTAACGTAACCTTCATGAGAAAGCGTTACAACAACGTCTTCTTCATTGATTAGGTCTTCAAGGCTAATATCGTGAGCAGCTGCACTGATTTCAGTGCGACGTTCGTCACCATATTGCTCTTTAATTTCTACTAGCTCGTCGCGGATAACTTCCATTAAACGCTCTGGGCTTGAAAGAATATGTAAAAGCTCAGCAATTAGATCAAGTAAGTTTTGGTACTCGTCTAAGATCTTCTCATGCTCAAGACCTGTTAGTTTGTGTAAACGTAGGTCTAGAATTGCTTGTGCTTGTTGCTCAGATAAATAGTACTGACCGTCACGGATACCTAAATCAGCCGCTAACCAATCAGGGCGTGCTACGTTATCTTCACCTGCTTTTTCAAGCATTGCTTTAACAGTGCCTAGTTCCCAAGGACGTGCTGTTAGTGCAGCTTTTGCTTCTGCTGGTGTTGGTGACTTACGAATAAGTTCGATAATTGGGTCGATATTCGCAAGGGCAATCGCTAAGCCTTCAAGCGTATGAGCACGGTCACGGGCTTTACGTAAATCGAATACGGTACGACGTGTAACAACTTCACGGCGGTGTACGATAAACGCTTCAAGCATTTCTTTTAAGTTGAAACACTTAGGTTGGTTGTTATCAAGTGCAACCATGTTCATACCAAACACAGTTTGTAACTGAGTTTGTGCATATAGGTTGTTTAAGATTACTTCACCAACATCACCACGTTTGATTTCGATAACGATACGCATACCGTCTTTATCTGATTCGTCACGTAGTGCGCTAATACCTTCAATCTTCTTATCTTTAACAAGCTCTGCGATCTTTTCAATAAGGCGTGCTTTGTTAACTTGATAAGGGATTTCGTGAACGATGATTGTTTCACGACCGGTTTTTTCGTCAACTTCGATTTCAGCGCGAGCACGGATATATACTTTACCACGACCGGTTAAGTACGCTTGCTCAATGCCTTTTTTACCATTGATAATCGCCGCAGTCGGGAAATCTGGACCTGGGATATATTCAATAAGGTCAGCAATTGACATATCAGGGTTTTGAATAAGCGCTAAACAACCATTGATAACTTCTGTTAAGTTATGAGGTGGAATGTTTGTCGCCATACCAACCGCGATACCCGAAGAACCATTTACTAATAAGTTAGGTACTTTAGTAGGTAATACGTCAGGAATTTGCTCAGTACCGTCGTAGTTCGGTACGTAATCAACCGTTTCTTTTTCTAAATCAGCTAATAATTCATGTGACATTTTCGCCATACGGACTTCCGTATAACGCATTGCTGCCGCAGAGTCACCGTCAACAGAACCAAAGTTACCTTGGCCGTCAACAAGCATGTAGCGTAATGAGAAAGGCTGCGCCATACGAACGATAGTGTCATATACCGCGCTGTCGCCATGTGGGTGGTACTTACCGATTACATCACCAACAACACGTGCTGATTTCTTGTAAGGTTTATTCCAATCATTATTGAGTTCGTTCATTGCAAATAGAACGCGGCGGTGAACTGGCTTTAAGCCGTCACGTACGTCTGGCAATGCACGTCCTACGATTACACTCATCGCGTAATCAAGGTAGGAGTTTTTTAATTCATCTTCAATATTGACTGGCAGAATTTCATTGGCGAGATCAGTCATTTGATTTCACATTCCTTCAGTATTGACTCATTAAGAGGCAAACCGCCGTCTTAAGAGCTTTAGTTATTATTTCCAGACCATGCTATCACAATTTATTTAGATTTACAGGCGCTAAATCTTTGCGATTTATTAATTTCCCCCTATATAATGGCCTCAGATTAACGAGGAAGTTTTTTATGACCGAGCATCAAAATGTAGATAATGCAGAAATTGCAAAGTTTGAAGCCATCGCAGAACGTTGGTGGGACCGCGACGGAGAGTTCAAACCCCTTCATGAAATAAATCCTCTACGTTTGGATTTTGTCGCTGATAAAGTAGGCGGCTTATTTGATAAGGAAACCTTAGATGTTGGCTGTGGTGGCGGCATCTTAAGTGAAAGTATGGCGCGTATGGGCGCTAAAGTAACCGGTATCGATATGGGCCAAGAGCCACTCACCGTTGCTAAGTTACATAGTTTAGAAACAGGCGTACCTGTTGATTATATAAAAGTACCTGCAGAGCAATTCGCTGCTGAGCACCCTGCTCGCTTTGATGTAGTGACTTGTATGGAAATGCTTGAGCATGTTCCAGACCCTGCTTCTATTATTCGTGCTGTAGCAGAACTTGCTAAACCGGGCGCCGATGTATTCTTTTCAACATTAAATAAAACACCAAAAGCTTATTTGTTTGCTATTGTCGGTGCTGAAAAGCTTTTGAAAATGGTACCTGAAGGTACACATGACCATAAAAAGTTTATTAAACCTGCACAGCTTATTGCATGGGCAGAAGAAGCGGGATTAAAAGTACGCGCCAGTACCGGCCTTCATTATAACCCGTTTTCTAAACAGTACAGCTTAAATGATGATGTAAGTGTTAATTACATCCTGCACTTTGAGAAACTAGCCTGATGAGTGGTGTGCAAGCACCCTCTATCGATTTTGATGCGTTTATCTTTGATTTAGATGGCACACTACTCGATACCGCGGATGACTTAGGTGGTGCATTAAACCGAGTGTTAGCAGATGCTAATGTGGCGCCTGTTGCTGAGCATGTTTATCGCCCTGCAGCTTCTAACGGTGCAAATGCATTATTAGAAGTGGGCTTTGGTGATAAATGGCCTGAACTTGAACAACTCGCCTTGCGTCAGCAGCTTCTTGACTACTACGCCGAAGATATTGCTGTGCACAGTAAATGTTTCAATGGCATAGAACAGCTTTTAATTGCACTTGAGCAAAACAATATTAAGTGGGGCATTATGACTAATAAGCCCGGCTTTTTAACTAAGCCCTTAGTGCAAGCTATTCCCTCTTTGCGTGATGCAAAGGCGGTTGTGAGTGGCGATACATTAGCAGTATCAAAACCATCACCGGATCCACTATTACACACCGCTGAGATCTTAGACGTTGATCCGAGCCGTTGTTTGTATATCGGTGATGCTGAACGTGATATTCAAGCTGCAAAAGCGGCCAATATGTACAGCGCAACAGCGTTATGGGGTTATATACCCAGTGTAGATGCCGCACTTGGCTGGCAAGCGGATTTCAATTGGCAAACGCCGATTGATGGTTTTAACCATATATAGTGTTATTTGATAACTGAAACACCATATATTGTGATTTGATTTACTTTTGAGCATTCATTGATGATAAAAAAATCAGTCAAAATTTATTTTTAAAAACGGTAAATTTTCTGGATCTTTTGTTGATTTCTACAAATTTCGTCGTCTATGAATGTTCAAAGGTTAATGGTCACTAACACAATGCGTTTATCCAATAGTTATCCACAAAATGGGGCAATTCTATCCCTTGCAAAACAGCGCAGACCACACTATCTTGTGATCTGCAATTTAAACAACACCAGATATTGTGGCTAAATGTTATTCAATTAGATCACCCTGGCGTTTAATAATAATAATTACATAAAGAATACCTTTGTCTTTACAACTATAATTTCCCAAGGAATACAGGCAAAACTATGAACCAACAGCTATCTGTAAGCAAACGTGACGGCCGTAAAGAGTCACTTGATCTAGATAAGATCCATCGCGTGATCGCTTGGGCCGCAGAAGGTCTAGAGAATGTGTCTGTCTCACAAGTTGAATTAAAATCACATATTCAATTTTACGACGGCATTCGTACCGATGACATTCATGAAACAATCATCAAAGCTGCAGCTGATCAGATCTCTAAAGATACGCCTGATTACCAATACCTAGCTGCTCGCTTAGCTGTATTCCATTTACGTAAAAAAGCGTACGGTCAATTTGAGCCACCACGCTTATACGATCACATCACGAAATTAGTTGAAGACAAGCGTTATGATCAACACCTACTTGTTGATTATACCGAGCAAGAAATTGACGAGTTAGATGCTTACATCGATCACAACCGTGACTTAAACTTCAGCTACGCTGCTGTAAAGCAACTTGAAGGTAAGTATTTAGTTCAAAACCGTGTTACTGGTGAAATCTACGAAAGTGCACAGTTTTTATATATCTTAGTTGCTGCAAGCTTATTCTCTGATTATCCAAAAGAGACACGCCTTGATTACATCAAGCGTTTTTATGATGCAGTATCTACATTCAAAATTTCATTACCTACACCTATCATGGCTGGTGTACGTACCCCTACACGTCAGTTCAGCTCATGTGTACTTATTGAATGTGGTGATAGCCTAGATTCTATTAATGCAACATCGTCTGCGATTGTTAAATACGTTTCACAACGTGCGGGTATTGGTATTAATGCCGGTCGCATCCGTGCGCTTGGTAGCCCTATTCGTAACGGCGAAGCGTACCACACAGGTTGTATTCCGTTTTATAAGCACTTCCAAACAGCAGTTAAGAGCTGTTCACAAGGTGGTGTTCGTGGTGGCGCAGCAACACTGTTCTACCCACTTTGGCACTTAGAAGTTGAAAACCTACTTGTTCTTAAGAACAACCGTGGTGTTGATGATAACCGTGTACGTCACCTTGACTACGGTGTGCAGTTCAATAAATTAATGTATAGCCGTTTAATCAAAGACGATTACATCACATTATTTAGCCCTTCAGATGTACCAGGTCTATACGATGCGTTCTTTGAAGATCAAGCAAAGTTTGATGAGCTATACATCAAATACGAGCAAGACGAGTCAATTCGTAAAAAACGTATTAAGGCGATTGAGTTATTCTCAATGTTTGCACAAGAGCGTGCGAGCACAGGTCGTATCTACTTACAAAACGTTGACCACTGTAATACGCACAGCCCGTTCATCTCGACTGTGGCGCCAATTCGTCAATCTAACTTATGTTTAGAAATTGCATTACCAACTAAGCCACTTAGCAATGTAATGGATGAAGAAGGTGAAATTGCACTTTGTACGCTGTCAGCGTTTAACTTAGGTGCAATTGAATCACTTGACGAATTAGAGGAACTTGCTGAACTTGCAGTACGTGCCCTTGATAACTTACTTGATTTCCAAGACTACCCTGTTCCTGCGGCGAAAAACGCGACTATGGGTCGTCGTACGCTAGGTATTGGTGTTATTAACTACGCATACTACTTAGCGAAAAATGGTAAGCGTTACTCAGATGGCAGCGCAAATGCCCTAACTCACAAAACATTTGAAGCAATTCAATATTACCTAATGAAAGCATCAAATGAGTTAGCGAAAGAACGTGGTGCGTGTCCTAAATTTAACGAGACAACGTATTCTCAAGGCATTATGCCAACAGATACTTACAAACGTGACCTAGATCAGTTCTGTGATGAGCCTCTTCACTTAGATTGGGATTCATTACGCGAAAGCATTAAAGAGCACGGTATGCGTAACTCAACGCTATCTGCCCTTATGCCTTCAGAGACATCATCGCAAATCTCTAACGCAACAAATGGTATTGAGCCACCACGTGGTCATATCAGCGTTAAAGCAAGTAAAGATGGTATCTTAAAGCAAGTAGTGCCAGATTATGAAAATCTGAAAGATAACTACGAGCTACTGTGGGATATTCCTTCAAACGATGGTTACCTACAACTGGTTGGTATTATGCAAAAATTCGTTGACCAAACGATCTCTGCAAACACTAACTATGATCCATCTAAGTACGAAGGCGGTAAAGTACCTATGAAGGTGCTATTAAAAGACCTACTGACTGCGTATAAACTTGGTGTTAAAACCCTGTACTATCACAACACACGTGATGGTGCATCAGACTCTCAAGATGAGTTAACACCTGAGGTAGAAGATGACGGTTGTGCAGGCGGCGCTTGTAAAATCTAATTAAATTAATAACATAACAAAAGCGGGCTCATTAGCCCGCTTTGTCCTGACTGTTTTTTGAGAAATCACTATGTCATATACAACTTTTAGCCGAAATCATAATAACCAATTACAAGAACCGATGTTTTTCGGCCAAACGGTAAACGTGTCACGTTACGACCAACAAAAGTACCCTATCTTCGAAAAGCTAATTGAAAAGCAACTTTCGTTCTTTTGGCGTCCTGAAGAAGTTGATGTAAGTAAAGACCGTCTTGACTTCCAAGCGTTACCAGAGCACGAAAAGCACATCTTTTTAAGTAACTTAAAATATCAAACGCTACTTGATAGTGTGCAAGGTCGTTCGCCTAACGTTGCGTTACTACCTATTGTGTCTATTCCTGAGCTAGAAACTTGGATTGAAACATGGGCATTTAGTGAAACTATTCACAGCCGTTCATACACACACATTATTCGTAACGTTACGCAATCTCCTGAACTTATCTTTGACGATATCGTAAGCAACGAGAAAATCAGTGAGCGTGCTGATGCGGTAACTAAGTATTACGATGATTTAATAAACATGATTTCTGTTTACAACCTATATGGTGAAGGTAAACATGTGATCAATGGTGAAGAGGTTAAAGTCAGCTTATTTGATCTTAAAAAGCAACTTTACCTAGCAATGATGTCGGTTAACATCTTAGAAGCGATTCGTTTCTATGTAAGCTTTGCTTGTTCATTTGCTTTCGCTGAGCGTGAATTAATGGAAGGTAATGCAAAAATCATCAAGCTAATCGCCCGTGATGAAGCGTTACACTTATCTGGTACACAGCACATCTTGAACATTATGCAAGAAGGTAAAGACGACCCAGAAATGGCAATCGTTGCGGCACAATGTCGTGAAGAAGCAATTCAGATGTTTGTTGAAGCAGCAGAACAAGAAAAAGATTGGGCAGAATACCTGTTCAAAGATGGTTCTATGATTGGTCTTAACAAAGATATCTTATGCCAATACGTTGAATACATCACTAATGCACGTATGACTGCAGTAGGCCTACCTGCACAGTTTGAAAGTAAGAGTAACCCTATTCCGTGGATCAACTCTTGGTTAGTATCAGACAATGTTCAAGTTGCTCCACAAGAAGCTGAAATCAGCTCTTACCTTGTTGGTCAAATTGACTCTCAAGTTGATGCATCTGACTTTGGTGACTTCGACCTGTAATGAGCTCAAACAAAACTGCAGAGGTTATCCTTGCAGGAACAGACAGCCAGAATCTTGAATTTGATTCTGGCTGTTCATCTCTCCTTGAATGCCTAGAACAAAACAAAATAGATGTCCCCTACCAATGCCGTGAAGGTTATTGTGGCGCTTGCCGTGCAAAATTAATCGAAGGTAATGTGAGCTATAATCAAGAGCCACTTGCGTTCGTGAGAGCTGGCGAAGTGTTACTGTGTTGTAGTAAACCCAATGGGAAAGTAAAAATTGAGCTTTAATGCCAAATAAGCTCACTGGTTTGGTAGAAATTTTCTTTATCCGACACACTCACCATTTGCTGATCAATCGTAACATCCCACTGTAAGTTTTTAGTTAGATGACTCGCTAATTCCTCAATAAAGCTGTTATCAAACGCAATTAAATGACCATTATTGATAAGTTCAAACTGGTGTTCATTTTCTTTAAGCCAATCATTGTTTAAGGTTGTCACGACCCATAGTTCATCGACCCGCTTAGCGATTTTGTTGAGCTGTAAAATATCTGGTTGGTCAACAGCAAGCCATGTTTGATAGTGGTCATCAAGCGCTTTTATTGATACATCTGGTTCAGCATGACTGAACCTTGCATTCAATATGGCTGTTTCGTTGTGTGAAAATAAGCAATAACTTAAAAGCTTGAGTACAAAGTGTTGATAGCTTTCACGACGGTCACAAGCAGTGGTAAACACCTCTTTGTGATTACGGTGCTCTCTTAAATCAGCAATGGTAAAATTTGCTTTGAATACCCTATTTTTATCAGACATAAGATTTGGCCATCTTGGTGTAACAGTCTAAGTATAGTGTATGGTGTTAAAATCGCGACTTAAGGTGAAGTTATAGTATAACGTTATTGCAGTAAAAAAATTGCGGTGTTATATTATATCACCACACTCAACAACAAACTTAGAAGTAGTAATGATGAAACAAGTTTCAATTCTTTCTAGTGCTGTTGCCGCTGCGCTGTTTTCTCAATCAACAATGGCTGCTGTGATCACAGGTCAAGTATTAGATAAAAACCAAAAACCTATCAGCAATGCTGAAATACATGTACACGGCAAATCACAAAGCGTTGTCACTGACAAACAAGGTCAGTTTAGAATTGATGTAGACAGTAAAGGTCAGCTTCACATCAGTAAAAACAATTTCATCGATAAGCGTGTTGCTATTAATGGCGAAGACCAAAATGTTGTGGTTACGCTTACACCAACATCAGTTGAAACTGTTGTTGTTTATGCATCAGCACTTCATAAAAATAGTCTTGAAATGATTTCGCCAGTGAATGTTTTAGCCGGTGATGAGTTAAAAGATAAAGCAAAACCGACATTAGGCGAAACACTAAAAGGTTTACCAGGCGTTAATGCAAGCTACTTTGGCCCAGTTTCATCAAGTCCAATTATTCGTGGTTTAGATGGTCCGCGTGTAAAGATCACCCAAAATGGCCTTGATAGCAGTGATGCATCACGTATTGGCCCTGACCACGCAACATCAAATGATAGCCTAGCAGCAGAGCAAATCGAAGTACTTCGCGGCCCTGCTACCCTACTTTATGGCTCTGGCGCTATCGGTGGTGTGGTGAACGTTGTTGATAACCGTATTCCTACCGATAACATCGAGTCTTTAACCGGTGCTGCACAATACACACACGATACAGTATCAAATACCAACACCTATGCTGCAAAACTTGAAACCGGTAATGATGGTTTCAACTTCCATTTTGATGGTACAAAGCGCAAAGGTCACGATTATGACACGCCAAACTTTGAGCTCCCTGAAGAACATGAAGAGCACGAGGAACATGAAGGTGAAGAGCATGAAGAACACGAAACAGCTAACAGCGTAGAAAACACCTTTATCGATAGCCAAACAGTTAACTTTGGTACTAGTTACGTGGGCGATCATCTAACGCTAGGTGTGTCATTCGGCCGCATCGAAACAGATTACGGTATTCCTGCTCATGAGCATCATCATCATGAAGAAGAAGAGGAAGATCATGATGAACATGAAGGTGAAGAAGAGCACGAAGAATCAGTATTTGCACAGCTAGAGCAAGACCGCTGGCAAGGTTACATGAGCTATGCACTTCATGATAACTGGATTGAAAATATCTCACTACGCGTTGGCTACACAGACTACAAACACGCTGAAATTGAAGATGGTGCAGTGGGCACGGTGTTTACAAACAAAACAACCGAAGCACGTGCAACCGTTGAGCACAAGTTAGGCCTTTGGCACGGTATGGCTGGTTACCACTACACTGAGTCTGACTATGATGCAGATGGTGAAGAAGCCTTTACGCCAGCAAGTGTCACTAAAACAAACGCGTTATTCGTTCTTGAAGAGCGCCAGTTTGGTGATGTGACCATTGAGCTAGGTGCACGCCTTGAAGATTATCAAATCGATTCTGCTGTAAGCATGGCTGAGCATCATCACGATCATGAAGAGGAAGAAGAGCACCATGACGAAGAAGAAGCTGAAATCATTAACTACAGTGAAGATTTCACAAACCTAAGCTTATCTGCAGGTGCAATTTGGCAATATCAAGAAGGCCAAAGTGTTGCTTTAAGTGTATCTCGTTCAGAACGTGCGCCGCTGAGTGCTGAATTACTTTCAAACGGTATTCATATCTCAACAGGTACTTACGAGCTAGGCCTTGGTTATCATATTGAAGATGGCGAAATTCATTTTGAGCCAGAAGATATCGAGCAAGAAACTGCAACGAACTTTGATTTAAGTTTCCGCCGTTTTATTGGTGACTTTGGTTACACAGTTAACTTCTTCTATAACGACATTGAAAACTACTACTACCAGCAAAATACCGGTTTAGTTTTCGACGAAGAGCATGGCTTAGAATCAGCAGCTGATGCAGATGAAGATGCAATGGCGGTTTACCAATTCACAAGTAAAGATGCGAAATTATACGGTATTGAATTTGACGTACATTATCAAGTGACGCCAAGTGCGCTAGTTAAAGTGTTTGGTGATTCAACAACGGCTAAGCTAAAAGATGATGAAGGTTACTTACCGCGTATTCCGGCTAATAAACTGGGTTCTGAATTACAGTACACAGTTTCTGATTGGAAGTTTAGCCTAACCGGTACTCATTATTTTGAGCAGTCTGACATTACTGCTTACGAGACAAAAACTGATGGTTATACCCTGTTTGATGCATCAGCTAACTACCAACTTGACTTAGGTCCTGTTGATACACAGCTTTATATTAATGTTGACAACTTAACCGATGAACTTGGTTTCGTACACAGCTCATTCATTAAAGAAAAAGCACCACTACCTGGTCGTAACTTCAGCTTGGGTATTCGCGGTTATTTCTAATCGCTTTTAATAGTTATAAAAAAACCCTTTCACTTTTAAAGTGAAAGGGTTTTTTATTAAGCATAGAAACTAAATAGATTAGCTATCAGCCCTTTTGTTCAATCTTCGCCCATGAATCACGAAGACCCACAGTTTGATTGAATACTAATGTTCCTGCTTTGCTATCACGACAGAAGTAACCTGTACGCTCAAACTGGAAGCCCTGCTCTGCTTGTGCATTTGCAAGTGATGGCTCAACTTTCGCATTTTCAAGAACCACAAGTGATTCAGGGTTTAGTGTTGCGTTAAAGTCTTCTGCTGCCGCTGGGTTTGGCACGTTAAACAAACGGTCGTATAAACGAACTTCAGCTGTGATAGATTCACTCGCTGATACCCAATGAATTACACCTTTAACCTTACGGCCATCACTTGGGTTTTTACCCAAAGTTTCAGGATCGTAAGAGCAGAAGATAGTCGTAATTTCGCCGTTTTCGTCTTTTTCAACGCGCTCAGCTTTAATGACATAAGCACCACGTAAACGTACTTCTTTATCAAGAACTAAACGCTTAAACTTGTTGTTTGCTTCTTCACGGAAGTCTTCACGCTCGATATAAAGTTCACGAGTGAAAGGTACGTCACGGCGACCCATCTCTTCTTTATTCGGGTGATTAGCAACAGATAACGTCTCTACTTTATCTGCGTCATAGTTTTCGATAACAATCTTCACAGGATCAAGAACAGCCATTGCACGAGGTGCATGTTCATTTAGGTCTTCACGGATACAAGCTTCTAGCATGCCCATTTCAACCATGTTTTCTTGTTTAGTGATACCGATACGAGAACAGAACTCACGCACTGATGCAGGTGTATAACCACGACGACGTAGACCCGCAATTGTTGGCATACGTGGATCGTCCCAGCCTTCAACATGACCATTTACTACTAAGTCGTTTAATTTACGTTTAGACATAATGGTGTACTCAAGATTTAATCGTGAGAACTCGATTTGTTGAGGATGACACTCAAGGCTGATGTTATCTAATACCCAATCGTATAAGCGACGGTTATCTTGGAACTCAAGCGTACATAATGAATGTGTAATACCTTCTAGCGCATCTGAAATACAGTGTGTGAAGTCGTACATTGGGTAAATGCACCACTTGTCACCTGTTTGGTGGTGATGAGCAAAACGTACGCGGTATAAAATTGGATCACGCAGTACCATGAATGAGCTTGCCATATCGATTTTAGCACGCAGTACACACTCACCTTCTTTGAATTCACCATTACGCATTTTTTCAAATAGCGCTAAGTTTTCTTCAACTGGCGTATCACGGTATGGGCTATTTTTACCTGGCTCTTTTAAAGTACCACGGTATTCACGTGCTTGATCTGGCGATAAGAAACACACATACGCTAGGCCTTTTTCGATAAGCTCAACAGCATAGCCGTATAAGGCATCGAAATAGTTAGATGAATACTTAATTTCACCATCCCACTGGAAACCTAACCACTGCACATCTTCTTTAATCGAATTTACGTAGTTGATGTCTTCTTTTTCTGGATTCGTATCATCAAAACGTAAGTTACAAAGACCTTGATAATCTTGGGCGATACCAAAATTCAAACAAATAGACTTTGCATGACCAATGTGTAAAAAACCGTTTGGTTCAGGTGGAAAACGCGTGTGTGTAGTCGCATGCTTACCGCTTGCTAGATCTTCGTCGATACGCGTTCTAATAAAGTTACTTGGGCGATTCTCAATTTCCGCCATAGGAGCATAATCCTCTGAATATTGCATGGTGACAAAACTAATGCATTATTACAAAAACAAACCCTAACATACAGTGGTTGCATCATGTTTATTGAAGATATTACGTCGATTGTTGAATACATAGTTCACAGACTCGACAAAATCGGTAAAAAAATTGTTCTAACGCAATAAAATGATCATTGACTAGCGATATAGTGCCGTCAGTTTCACTACCAATAAGGAAAAAAGATGGCTTCGCTCAATCAACATCGAGTCTATATTCCAAGCTCAGCACGTGCAAACCAGTATGTGTTAGTTGAATTTAAACCTACTGATGAGTTTTTTGCCCAGTTCACCAATGTGAGCTGTGCTTATAAGCGTCTTGCAAGGGAGTTATTTGCACTATGTGATGAGTATGAATTACATAATGTACACCTAATCGCCAACGATAAACTGCCAGTGGTACGTTACCATGATGAGGCATATAGCTTAGAAACCGCTAAGCAAATTTTGTTTTTCTATAACCCACAATACCATGAAGCACATAATGTATTTGCTGATGGTGAGCAAAAATGCAAAAAAATTCGTTTATTATTCTTAGCGACCGGTGAAGATATTCGCGCTCATGCGGCTAGTTTTCATCATAACGTGCAAAGAGTGATCAATTCACTACAAGAAAAACTACTAAGCGGCCAACCACCTCTTAAAATTCGTGACCACCAACATCTAACTTATGATTTATTTGCTAAAGCGAAAGGTCACAAAGAAAGCTATGGCTATAAATTACGTAGCTTATATCCACGTTACCAGTCTCGCCAATGTCATTTACCAAATGAACACAGTGAGATGACATACGCTGGGTTTTCGATTCCAGTAACTCGCGCCATTAAAACGCAATTTCAGCATATGTTGAATGAAGAGAATTACACGCAGTTTTATCAATACATCTTTGATGCATTCAAACGAGCATGTGATAAACGCGGATTAACACTCGGCGCTTTCATCGCTAACGGTACCCGCCCTATTGTTCGTAATAGCAATATTGATAACGCACAAAGTAACAGCGAACTGCAAAAGCTAACCTTTGATTGCAGCTCTGAGCAGGTGCAATTACAACAGTATTGGGATGCAGATCAACTTGTAGATTCACTACATTTTGTGATTGCCGCAGCCGATAAAGACAAGCATGACATTGGTTATGGTAAGTTTATGAATCAAGTGCAAAGTGCGATAAATGAAGTTACTGACGAGCTGGCATTTAATCCAACTCGCCAAGATTTACGCGTGCGTTTTTATCAGCACATTAACTATCAATATTAAGAGTATACCCAAGCCCCCTCAAGATGCTGAAACTCGCACCCTGAGGATGTTTGGGTATATAAGAGGTGACGCATGCGTCACCTCTTATTACCTAGCTTAGTTAAATCTAGCCGCAATACTTTAGAGCGGCGTTCATGGTTATAAAGCGCTTTTTTCTTCGCAGGTAGTTCATCAACTGTCACTAATTCAAAGCTTTGCTCTAAAAACCAGTGAATGCTGCGTGTAGTGAGTGCAAATAAATGCGAATAACCCGCACGTTTAGCCTTATTAATAATAAACCTTAGTAGATAACTGCCGCGATCGGCATCTCGGTACTGAGGGTGAACAGCCAAACTTGCAAACTCCCCCACTTGTTCATCTGCAAACGGATACAAAGCCGCACACGCTATAATAAGACCATCACGCTCAATAACCGTAAATTGTTCAATTTCGATTTCTAGCTGTTCACGAGAACGGCGCACCAAATAACCTTGCTGTTCAAGGGGTCTTATAAGGTTAATGATTCCGGTAATATCAGCAATACTTGCACTTCGTAATTGCTCAGAGCTTTGTGGTGCGATTTGTGTACCAATACCATCTAAAGAGAACAGCTCTTGTAATAAGGCGCCATCTTCTTTGTAACTAACAAGATGGCAACGATGTACGCCACCTCGACAAGCATCAATTGCAGCTTGTAAGAATACGGTTGCGCTTACACATGAGTCAGGTTGCTTGCGATAGTTTACTAGTAGCTGCTCAGCTTCATTTGGCATTAGCTCTGCAATCGCCTCACCATTTTCATCCAAAATACCGGCTTCTTTACAAAAGCCAAGCATTTTATCGGCGCGTAGTTTGAGAGCTACTTGCGTAGCAATTTCTTCAGCAGTTAAGTTAAAGCTTTCACCTGTAACAGACGCCGCTATTGGCCCAAGCAGAACAATTCCGTTGTTATCTAACTGGTGGCGAATACCCGCAACATCGATACGTCTCACTCTACCTGAATGATGATAATCAACACCTTCATCAACACCTAAAGGCTGAGCAATAACAAAATTACCACTCACCACATTTAAAAATGAGCCAGACATTGGGGTGCTACTTAAAGACGTAGATAAACGCGCGGTTATATCGAACTGCATTGCACCCGCAACTTTTTTAATTACATCAAATGTTGCGTTATCAGTTACACGTATCTCATTATGAAACTGACTAGTTATGCCAACTTGTTCAAGCGCTGCGTTAAACTGTGGGCGAGCACCAAACACTAAAACAATCTTAATACCAAGACTAGTTAATAACGCGACATCGTTGATGATGCTGCGACAACCAGACTGATCGATCGCCTCTCCGCCAAGCATAACAACGAATGTTTTACCGCGGTGAGCATTAACGTATGGGGTTGACTGGCGAAATCCATCTACCAATTCTGTGGTACGCACGTAATATTTACCTTATTAAAGTCGAGTGTTTTAATGAAAACAGATATACAAGCCACAAGTGTAGAGAATTTATATTCACAAATAAAGCATTATTATTCTTAATTTGTGGTTGGAATTTTCTTGTCGGGTAGAAGGATGTGATAGATACAAAAAAGGCCCGCATAAGCGAGCCTTTTTTAAGAGATTAGAACTGATTACCAGCCTGTTTTCTCTTTAAGTGCATTACCGATATCAGCTAATGAACGTACAGTTTTTACGCCAGCAGCTTCTAATGCAGCAAATTTCTCATCAGCAGTACCTTTACCGCCTGCGATGATTGCACCAGCGTGACCCATACGCTTACCTGGAGGTGCAGTAACACCCGCAATGTAAGAAACAACTGGTTTAGTCACGTTGTGCTTGATGTATTCTGCAGCTTCTTCTTCTGCAGTACCACCGATTTCACCGATCATAACAATAGCTTCAGTTTGCTCGTCTTTTTCGAACATTTCTAAAACGTCGATGAAGTTAGTGCCAGGGATTGGGTCACCACCGATACCAACACATGTTGATTGGCCGAAACCAGCGTCAGTAGTTTGCTTAACCGCTTCGTAAGTAAGAGTACCAGAACGTGATACGATACCTACTTTACCAGGCTTGTGGATGTGACCAGGCATGATACCGATCTTAGTTTCACCCGGAGTGATAACACCTGGGCAGTTAGGACCGATCATACGAACACCAGTTTCATCAAGCTTAACTTTAACGTCAACCATGTCTAGTGTTGGGATACCTTCAGTGATACAAACGATTAGCTCGATGCCAGCATCGATAGCTTCTAAGATTGCATCTTTACAGAAAGGTGCTGGTACGTAGATAACTGATGCAGTTGCGCCAGTTGCTTCAACAGCGTCACGTACTGTGTTGAATACTGGAAGACCAAGGTGCGTTTGACCGCCTTTACCTGGGCTTACACCACCAACCATTTGTGTACCGTACTCAAGCGCTTGCTCAGAGTGGAAAGTACCTTGGCCACCTGTGAAACCTTGACAGATAACTTTTGTATCTTTATTGATTAATACAGACATTATTTGCCCTCCGCAGCAGCAACAACTTTTTCAGCTGCGTCTGTTAGTGATTCAGCAGCGATGATGTTAAGGTCAGAACTAGCTAGTACTTCACGACCAAGTTCAGCGTTAGTACCTTCTAAACGTACTACTACAGGAACGTTAACACCTACTTCTTTAACTGCGCCGATGATACCTTCTGCGATCATGTCACAACGTACGATACCACCAAAGATGTTAACTAAAACAGCTTTAACGTTGTCGTCAGATAAGATGATCTTGAATGCTTCAGATACACGCTCTTTAGTTGCACCGCCACCAACATCTAGGAAGTTAGCTGGCTTGCCACCGTGTAGGTTTACGATGTCCATAGTACCCATTGCTAGGCCTGCACCGTTAACCATACAACCAACGTTACCGTCTAGTGCAACGTAGTTAAGCTCGAAGCTTGCAGCGTGAGCTTCACGCGCATCTTCTTGTGAAGGATCGTGCATTTCACGGATTTTAGGTTGACGGTAAAGCGCGTTACCATCTACACCGATTTTACCGTCTAGACAGTGAAGGTTACCTTCGTCTGTGATTACTAGAGGGTTGATTTCTAATAGAGCGAAATCGAAGTCGTTGAACATGTTAGCAAGACCCATGAAGATCTTAACGAACTGTTTCATTTGAGTAGGGTTTAAACCTAGTTTGAAGCCTAACTCACGAGCTTGGTAAGCTTGAGGACCAACTAGTGGATCGATCTCAGCTTTGTGAATTAGTTCTGGAGTTTCTTCTGCAACTTGCTCGATTTCAACACCACCTTCAGTAGATGCCATGAAAACAACTTTACGAGAAGCACGATCTACTACAGCGCCAAGGTATAATTCGTTAGCGATGTCAGTGCAGCTTTCAACAAGAATTTTTGATACTGGCTGACCATTTTCGTCTGTTTGGTAAGTAACTAAGTTTTTACCTAACCAGTTCGCAGCGAACTCTTTAACTTCGTCAGTTGTTTTAACTAGCTTAACACCGCCAGCTTTACCACGGCCACCTGCGTGAACCTGTGTTTTAACAACCCACATATCACCGCCGATTTTCTCAGCAGCTGCTGCAGCTTCTTCAGGTGTATCGCAAGCGAAACCTTGAGAAACTGGTAAACCATATTCGGCAAAAAGTTGTTTTGCCTGATACTCATGCAAATTCATGATGCTTTATCCAATTTTTTATACTAAAAGAGCTGAATATTTATGCAAAATAAACAGCTATCCCAAATTGCGCACTTAGTATAAATCCCAAGGCTCCACATGAAAACCCCAGTTAGACCAAAGGCGCAAAAAAAAAGCTGTGAACGAGGTTCACAGCTTAGTTTTCATACAACCAGATTAAACATCTAGTAGTAAACGAGTCGGATCTTCAAGTAACTCTTTAATTGTTACTAAGAAACCTACTGATTCTTTACCATCGATTTGGCGGTGATCATAAGATAACGCTAAGTACATCATTGGTAAGATTTCAACTTTACCATTTACAGCCATAGGACGCTCTTGGATTTTGTGCATACCTAAGATTGAAGACTGTGGTAAGTTGATGATTGGTGTAGATAGTAATGAACCGAATACACCACCGTTAGTGATAGTGAAGTTACCACCTGTCATGTCATCAATTGATAATTTACCGTCACGACCTTTAAGCGCTAGCTCACGGATACCTTTTTCGATTTCAGCAACTGATAGCTTGTCACAGTCTTTAAGAACTGGAGTAACAAGACCACGTGGTGTAGAAACCGCGATGCTGATGTCGAAGTAGTTGTGATAAACAATATCATCACCGTCGATAGACGCATTTACTTCAGGGAAACGCTTAAGTGCTTCAGTAACTGCTTTCACGTAGAAAGACATGAAGCCTAAACGGATACCGTGACGCTTTTCGAATACTTCTTGGTACTGCTTACGAAGGTCCATGATTGGCTTCATGTTAACTTCGTTGAAAGTCGTTAACATTGCAGTTGAGTTTTTCGCTTCAAGAAGACGATTAGCGATTGTTTTACGTAAACGAGTCATAGGAACACGTTTTTGTGTACGGTCACCCATAGGTGCTGCTGGCGCTGCTGCTTCTGCTTTAGGAGCTGCTGCCGGTGCTTTTAAGAATGTATCAACATCTTCTTTAGTTACACGGCCATTTTTGCCAGTACCTTTAATTTTTGATGCATCAAGGCCTTTCTCAGCGATTAAACGACGAACTGACGGCGTTAATACGTCAGAGCTGTCATTTGATTCGCTTGCTGGTGCTGCTTCAGCTTTAGGAGCTGCTGCTGCCGGTGCTGCACCCGCTTTAACTGTACCAATTACTTGCTCACCAAGTACTGTTTCGCCTTCAGCGTGAATGTGCTCACCCATGATACCGTCTTCTTGAGCAACAACTTCAAGAACAACTTTATCAGTTTCGATGTCAACAAGGTTTTGGTCGCGAGTTACCGCTTCACCTGGTTGAACGTGCCAAGTAGCAATTGTCGCGTCTGCGACTGATTCTGGAAGTACAGGTACTTTAATGTCCACTTCTTTACCTTCTGATGCTGGTGCTGATTGCGCCGCTGGCGCGTCTTCTGATTTAGCTGGTGCTGATTCGTCACTTGCTGGTGCAGCATCTGCATCACCAAGTAATGCAATTACTTGTTCGCCAAGTACCGTTGCACCTTCTTCTTGTGAAATTTCAGTGATTACACCGTCATTTGGTGCAACAACTTCTAAAACAACTTTATCTGTTTCGATATCTACTAAGTTTTGGTCGCGGCTTACTTTGTCGCCAACACTTACGTGCCATGTTGCAACAGTAGCATCAGCAACCGACTCAGGAAGTACAGGAACTTTAATTTCTGTGCTCATTGCTTATCCTTTCTTTTCAATAGTAAGCGCATCTGCAACGAGCGCTTGTTGTTCTTTATTATGCACTGACATGTAACCACACGCTGGTGATGCTGATGCTTTACGACCTGCGTAAGTTAATTTAGCACCGGCTGGGATTGCATCAACAAAGTGGTGTTGAGAACAATACCATGCACCTTGGTTTTGTGGCTCTTCTTGACACCAAACAAAATCTTTAACGTGTTGGTAACGCTGCATGATTGTATCCATCTCAGCGTGTGGGAATGGATATAATTGTTCTACACGAACAATAGCAATGTTATTTAATTCTTGCTTACGACGCTCTTGTAGTAGCTCGTAGTAAACTTTACCGCTACAGAATACAACGCGTTCTACTTTATCTGCAGCAATATCATCGATTTCATCGATCATATTGTGGAACACACCTTCAGATAACTCTTCAAGTGAAGATGTTGCCAACGGGTGACGAAGTAGCGACTTAGGCGTCATAACAATCAATGGACGACGAAGTGGACGTACAGATTGACGACGAAGCATTGCATAAACTTGCGCAGGTGTTGAAGGAACACATACTTGCATGTTGTGATCAGCACACAACTGTAAGAAACGCTCTAAACGTGCCGAGCTATGCTCAGGACCTTGACCTTCATAACCGTGTGGAAGTAAACATGTAAGACCACATAAACGGCCCCACTTCTGCTCACCTGAACTTAAGAATTGGTCAAATACAACTTGTGCACCGTTAGCGAAGTCACCAAATTGTGCTTCCCACATTACAAGTGACGTAGGTTCAGCTGTTGCGTAACCATATTCAAATGCAAGTACTGCTTCTTCAGACAGAACTGAGTCATACACTTCAAATGCACCTTGCTTTTCGCTGATATTTTGCAGCGGCAAGTATGTTGATGCATCTTTTTGGTTATGAACAACAGCATGACGGTGGAAGAATGTACCACGGCCTGAATCTTGACCTGTTAAACGGATATCTGTACCTGCATCAACAAGTGTTGCATAAGCAAGTGTTTCAGCCATACCCCAATCAAGTGGTTTTTCACCTGTCGCCATTAGCTTACGGTCGTCGTAGATTTTCTTAACGCGCGACTGTGCTTTGTGGCTTTCTGGGAAGCTTGCTACTTTTTCGCCAAGCTCTTTTAACTTTTCAACCGATACTGTTGCATCGTACTCAACATCCCAATCATGACCAACAAACTTAGCCCAATCAGAAGAGTGTGATGTTTCTAGTTGAATTTCTTCAACAACACAGTTGCCTTTGTCTAAACCGTTACGGTAATCATCAGCAAGTGCTTTAACTTCATTTTCTGAGAATGAACCTTCAGCAACTAATTGGTCTGCGTAAATTAGACGAGGTACTGGATGCTTTTTGATTTTTTGGTACATAAGTGGTTGAGTCGCATTCGGCTCATCCGCTTCGTTATGACCATGACGGCGATAACATACTAAATCAATCACTACATCACGTTTAAACTGGTTTCTGAAATCAAGTGCGATTTGAGTAACAAATGCAACCGCTTCAGGATCGTCAGAGTTAACGTGGAAAATTGGTGCCTGAACCATTTTCGCAATATCAGTACAGTATGGTGTAGAACGTACATCAGACTGTTTAGACGTTGTGAAACCAACTTGGTTATTTACAACGATACGGATACTACCACCACAACTAAATGCATTAGTTTGCGATAAGTTAAATGTTTCTTGTACAACACCTTGACCTGCGATTGCAGAGTCACCGTGAATAGTAATTGGTAATGCTTTAATACCTGACTTATCACCTAGACGGTCTAGACGAGCACGTACCGAACCCATAACCACTGGGTTAACGATTTCTAAGTGAGACGGGTTAAATGCAAGTGCCATGTGCACGTTGCCACCGTTAGTTGCAAAGTCAGATGAATAACCCATGTGATATTTAACATCACCTGAGCCTAATGTGTCTTTGTGTTTACCAGCGAACTCATCGAATAATTCTGATGGGTTTTTACCTAAAACGTTCACTAGTACGTTCAAGCGACCGCGGTGAGCCATACCAATAACAGCTTCTTTTTGTCCGCTTTCACCTGCACGATGAATTAGTTCTTTAAGCATTGGTACTAACGCATCACCACCTTCAAGTGAGAAACGTTTTGCACCAGGGAACTTAGCCCCTAAATATTTTTCAAGGCCATCTGCAGCTGTTAATCCTTTAAGGATACGTAGCTTTTCTTCTTTAGAGAACGTTGGACGTGATTGCACTGATTCTAAACGTTGTTGTAACCAACGTTTTTCTTCAGTTGAAGTGATGTGCATATACTCAGCACCTACCGACCCACAATAAGTCGTTTTGAGTGCTTGATATAGCTCACCTAATGGCATGGTTTCGCGACCGACAGCAAACGAACCCACATTGAATTCACGGTCAAAATCAGCTTCAGATAAATCGTGGTACTCTAATTCTAGATCACGAACACGTTCGCGTTGCCAAATACCTAATGGATCTAGGTTGGCATTTTGGTGACCACGGAAACGGAAAGCATTAATAAGTTGTAGCACCTTGACCTGTTTAGGATCGCCAGAGCCACCCTCTGCTACCACTACTTCTCTATGCTTGTTTTTAGCAAGCTGTGCAAATTGTGAACGAACTTCTGAATGTTTAACGTCAACATCCACACCATCAACTTTTGGTAATTGTTCGAACACTTCTCGCCATTCTTCTGGCACAGAAGTCGCATCATCTAAGTACGCTTCATAAAGCTCTTCTACGTAAGCAACGTTACCGCCGTTTAAGTGAGAAGATTCTAGCCATGCCTTCATCACACCTTCGTGCATTTATAAGCCCTTTTCTTTAGCGCAGAAATTAATTGTTGTAAAAACAAGGTGGTTAATCACTTAACCACCTTACATATTCAAGCTTTAAACAGCGCGGTTTAATAGCATTGATTTGATTTGTCCAATTGCTTTGGTCGGGTTAAGACCTTTTGGACACACGCTAACACAGTTCATGATACTGTGACAACGGAACACGCTGAACGCATCGTCAAGGTCAGCAAGACGCTCCTCAGTAGCTGTATCGCGGCTATCAGCCAAGAAACGATACGCATGAAGAAGACCCGCAGGACCGATGAACTTGTCTGGATTCCACCAGAACGAAGGACACGATGTTGAACAACATGCACATAAGATACACTCATATAAGCCATCTAACTTATCACGTTCTTCGATTGACTGAAGACGCTCACCCGCCGCAGGCGTGTCGTTGATTAGGTAAGGCTTAACTTTTTCGTATTGAGTGTAGAACTGACTCATGTCAATAACAAGGTCACGTACCACAGGTAAACCTGGTAAAGGACGAATTACAATTTTACCTTTGCCACCTTTAAGTAGCGTTGATAAAGGAGTAATACACGCTAAACCGTTTTTACCATTCATGTTGATACCGTCTGAACCACACACACCTTCACGGCATGAACGACGGAATGATAATGTTGGATCTTGCTCTTTTAATTGCATAAGCGCATCCAATACCATCATATCTTGGCCTTCTTGCGTTTCTAGCGAGAAATCCTGCATACGTGGTGCATTATCAACATCTGGATTGTAACGATAAACCGAAAATTGTACTTGTGCCATCGTCTCGCTCCTAGTATGTACGTGCTTTAGGTGGGAAAGCTTCACGCAGTTTCGGCGCGTAGTTTACTTCACGTTTTGTCATTTCATCTGTAACTGGGTTATAGATAGAGTGACATAGCCAGTTATCGTCATCACGATCTGGGAAGTCAAAACGAGAGTGTGCACCACGGCTTTCTGTACGGAAGTTTGCAGCTACTGCTGTTGAGTATGCTGTTTCCATCAAGTTATCAAGCTCTAGACATTCGATACGTGCAGTGTTGAACTCAGTTGACTTGTCGTCAAGACGAGCGTACTGAAGACGTTCACGAATTTCTTTAAGCTCTTTAAGACCTGTTGCCATTGCATCACCTTCACGGAATACCGAGAAGTTAAGTTGCATACACATTTGTAGGTCTTTCTTGATTTGTACTGGGTCTTCACCTTGGCCAGCTTTAGAGTTTTCCCAACGGTTAAAACGTGCAAGTGATGCTTCAAGGTCTGAATCAGACGCGTCTTTACCTGCTTCAACACCGTTAAGGTACTTACCTAAGAAATTACCAGCTGCGCGGCCGAATACAACTAAGTCAAGTAGTGAGTTACCACCTAGGCGGTTAGCACCGTGTACAGATACACATGCAATCTCACCAACAGCGAATAAACCTTCAACTACTTTCTCTTGGCCGTTTGCATCAATTTGTAATGCTTGACCATTTACGTTAGTTGGAACACCACCCATCATGTAGTGACATGTTGGGATAACTGGAATTGGTTCTTTAGCTGGATCAACGTGTGCGAATGTTTTCGCAAGGTCACATACGCCTGGAAGACGTAAGTTAAGTGTTTCTTCACCTAAGTGGTCAAGCTTAAGCTTGATGTGTGGGCCGTAAGGACCATCACAACCACGACCTTCACGGATCTCAGTCATCATTGAACGAGCAACAACGTCACGAGACGCTAAGTCTTTTGCATTTGGTGCGTAACGTTCCATGAAGCGTTCGCCGTCTTTATTTAGAAGGTAACCACCTTCACCACGACAACCTTCAGTTACAAGTACACCGGCACCGGCGATACCTGTTGGGTGGAACTGCCACATTTCCATATCTTGCATTGCAACACCAGCACGTGTAGCCATACCAACACCGTCACCAGTATTGATGTGTGCATTCGTTGTCGATGCGTAGATACGGCCTGCACCACCTGTTGCTAAAACAACAGCTTTTGATTTGAAGTAAACAACTTCGCCAGACTCGATGTCGATTGCTGTACAACCAACAACGTGACCGTCGCTGTTTTTAACTAAATCTAGTGCGTACCACTCAGAGAATACGTTAGTTTTGTTTTTAACGTTCTGTTGGTATAAACAGTGTAATAGCGCGTGACCAGTACGGTCAGCTGCTGCTGCAGTACGTGCAGCCTGTTCACCACCAAAGTTTTTCGACTGACCGCCGAAAGGACGTTGGTAAACACGGCCATTTTCAAAACGAGAAAATGGTAAACCCATGTTTTCTAATTCAGTAATAGCTTCTGGGCCTGTTTTACACATATATTCGATAGCGTCTTGGTCACCGATGAAATCGGAACCTTTAACAGTATCGTACATGTGCCATTCCCAGTTATCTTCATGCGAGTTACCCAGAGCAACCGTAATACCACCCTGTGCAGACACAGTGTGAGAACGTGTAGGGAAAACTTTTGAGATAAGTGCACAGGTTTTGCCTGATTCAGTGATAGCTAGTGCTGCGCGCATACCCGCACCACCTGCACCAATCACTACAGCGTCAAATTCACGAACAGAATAATTCACTTAAACACCCCATAAAACGATTAGACCAATTGCTACGTAAGCAACAGCCATAAGGTTTAATACAAAGCCTAAAACAGCACGTAATTTAGCGCATTTAACATAGTCAGTAAGAACTTGCCAAAGGCCGATACGGGTGTGAACCATGATGCAAACTAGGGTAATTAAGGTAAACCCTTTCATTGCTAGGTTAGAGAATAGGCCTTGCCAGGCTTCGAAAGTGACTTCTGGCGTACATAAAAAATAGCCGATAATAAAAATCGCGTAAGCGCTAATTATTAATGCTGTTGCACGTAGTGATACGAAATCTTGTACACCATCACGTTTAAGAGTTGCTTGATTTAAAACCATATCCACACTCCTGCTAGAATTGCAGCTACAACACCTAAAGCTAATGCGACTTTAGCGCTGAAGTTACCTGATTCAAGTTCTTCCCAGTGACCCATGTCCATAATGATATGACGGATACCACCGATTAAGTGATACGCCAATACAGAAATGGTGCCCCATGCTATGAATTTGGCAATTAATCCGCTGAACAGACCCTTGACGAATTCAAAACCTTCTGCAGAAGAAAGAGACTCAGACCAAGCCCAAATGACAAACGTTAAAGCAAAAAATAATGCAACACCGGTGACGCGGTGAAAAATTGATGCTTTAGCCGTTGCCGGCATAGATATAGTTGTTAGATCTAGATTTACAGGTCTTTGCTTTTTCACAGTTACTTGCCCATCTTGCCCACTAAGGAGCTCATCTACTTGTTTTTCTAAAACCCATCAAAATGAATTTCGATGGAACTATCTAAGTAAACCGTGTTGATACACAAAAAGTTCACACTTATGCAAAACTCAAATGTAAAAATAAAGTTTACCTACAGACAATACGGTATAAAACCTTGGATAGTATATATAGCCAAAGGTCTTTTTACAATTCTTGTTTAGTAAGAGACGTTTGCGAATTAGCCAATAGTATAATATTTAATCCTGGCAGAATATTTATTATCCATTTGTGCATAATGTTTATAAAAATTGACTTTATACCCCTCTTTCACGTTAAAATGAAAAGAATGTGCTTAAACAGATTCAGAACATAACAATCAGAGTTGTTATCTTAATAGGAGATAAATAGATGGCGGATAAGAAAGCCACGGTCCATATTGATGGTCTTGATCCAATCGAACTTCCAATTTACCAAGGCACTGCTGGCCAAGACGTAATCGACGTACGTACGTTAGGTTCACACGGTCACTTCACTTACGACCCAGGTTTCATGTCGACCGGTTCTTGTGAATCTTCAATCACTTACATCGATGGCGGCAAAGGTGTTTTACTACACCGTGGTTACCCAATCGAGCAATTAGCTGATGAATCAAACTACATCGAGCTTTGCTACTTACTATTAAACGGCGAATTACCGACTAAAGAACAATACGAAGCGTTTGCTCAAGAAATCACGCACAACACAATGCTTGATACTAAAATCGCAAACTTCTTCCAAGGTTTCCGCTTTGACGCTCACCCAATGGCAATGCTGTGTGGTGTTGTAGGTGCTCTTTCTTCTTTCTACCACGAAGATTTAGACATCACTGACGCAACACAACGTAAAACAAGCGCAATCAAGCTAGTTGCTAAATTACCAACTATCGCTGCGATGGCTTACAAATACAATGTAGGTCAACCGTTTGTTTACCCACGTAACGACTTAAGCTTCGCTGAAAACTTCTTACACATGATGTTCTCAGTACCAGCTGAAGAATACAAAGTAAGCCCTGTTCTTGCTAAAGCAATGGACAAAATCTTCATGCTTCACGCTGACCACGAGCAAAACGCATCAACGTCAACTGTTCGTCTAGCTGGTTCTTCAGGTGCTAACCCTTACGCGTGTATCGCGGCTGGTATCGCATCTTTATGGGGCCCTGCGCACGGTGGTGCTAACGAAGCATGTCTTAACATGTTAGAAGAAATCGGCTCTGTTGACCGTATTGACGAGTACGTTGCTAAAGCGAAAGATAAGTCTGATCCTTTCCGTCTTATGGGCTTTGGTCACCGTGTATACAAAAACTTCGACCCACGTGCGACAGTAATGCGTCAAACATGTCACGAAGTACTTGCTGAGCTAAACATTCAAGATCCACTTCTTGATATCGCTATGAAGCTTGAGCAAATTGCACTTGAAGACCCATACTTCGTTGAGAAGAAACTTTACCCTAACGTAGATTTCTACTCAGGTATCATCTTAAAAGCAATCGGTATTCCAACAAGCATGTTCACTGTAATCTTTGCAATGTCACGTACTGTTGGTTGGATCTCTCACTGGGATGAGATGCTTTCTCAACCTGGTCACAAGATCAGCCGCCCTCGTCAGTTATACACTGGTGAAACTTCACGCGATTACGTACCAACAGACAAGCGTTAATACGAATTTGCGTTTAAAAAAGGCCGCTATGCGGCCTTTTTTGTTGCCCTGCACTTGTCTATTTGTGCAAAGTAATTAAAATCGTCGCATTCTTGTAGCTTAAGGCCTTTCATGTTCGATATCACAAAAATACGTGCTGACTTTCCCATACTGAATGAAACAGTCAATGAGCAGCCTTTGGTGTATTTAGACTCAGCAGCTACCTCGCAAAAGCCACAGGCAGTTATTAATGCTCTTAGCCGTTTTTATAGCCACGAGAACGCCAATGTGCACCGCGGCCGCCATACACTCAGTGAAAACGCGACACGCCAATATGAGCATACACGAACGCTACTTGCAGATTATTTTTCTGTAAAAAATAATGAGATAGTGTGGACCAAAGGGGCAACCGAATCGATTAATTTAATCGCAAATGGTCTGGCTTCGAGGCTTAATGCTGGCGATAAAATTGCCCTATCTGCTATTGAACACCACGCTAACATCGTCCCTTGGCAACAGCTAGCTCAGCGTACCGATGCAGAAGTCATTATTTTGCCGATAGAAAATGATTTAACTATTAATAGCGTGCACTGTAGTGAATTTATCAAGCAACAAAAGCCTAAAATAGTCGCTATTACCCATGCATCAAATACCCTTGGGAATATCACTGATTTAGCGCCAATCATTAGCGCATGTAAAGCCATTAATGCTATTTCTGTTATTGATGGTGCGCAGGCAGCGATGCATTTACGCCCTAATTTACAAGAAATTTCCTGTGATTTTTACGTGTTTTCTGCCCATAAAATGCTCGGGCCGACAGGTTTAGGAGGCCTATATGGCCGATTTGAGCTGTTAAATTCGCTCGATGTATATCAAACCGGTGGCGAAATGATCGAAACAGTGAACCTAACACACAGCACTTTTCGTGATGCGCCGGGTAAATTTGAAGCAGGAACACCCAATATTGCAGGTGTCATTGCCTTTAGTGAGGCAATAAATTATTTAATATCGTTAGATTTTCAGCAAATGCGTCAACATGAGCATACAGTTTTTGACTATGCGATAAAACAATTATCAGCTATTGATGGTATTAATATCTATTCAAACCAAACAGATAACATCGGTAACATTAGTTTTAATTATCGCGATGAACATCCGTTTGATTTAGCCACCCTACTTGATGGATTTGGCGTTGCCGTGCGTAGTGGCCATCATTGTACGCAACCTATAATGAGTCATTTAGGCATCCCAGGTACTGTACGAGCAAGTTTTGCGTTATATAACACTAAAGCTGATGTCGATGCATTTATCAGTGCTGTTAAAAGTAGTATTGAGTTATTAGATTAATTTTGGATAAGTTATGAATTCAGCGTTTGAAGCCATTAGTAAAAACATTGAAACAGCTGCTGGGTGGCAGCAAAAATATCGCCAAATAATGCTCTTAGGTAAGCAATTACCTGTTATGCCTGAAGTACTCAAAGTAGATGATGCCCTTGTTAAAGGATGTGAAAGTAAAGTGTGGCTGTATATCGACTTTGATCATACAGAAAACAGCCTAGTTTTAGCGGGCGATTCAGATACTCGCATCGTTAAAGGACTATTGGCTTTAATTTTAGCCTTATACAATGGTCTAACACCGGAGCAAGCAGCGCAAATAAATGCCTATGATGAATTTGAACGACTCGGTCTAATTAGCCATTTGAGCCCTTCTCGTGGTAATGGTATTAAAGCCATGGTTGATAAAATTCAAACCATGGCTGAACAAAAACAATAAGTTTTATAAACTACGCTGTTTTTTATCAAGGTATTTTCTAATCGCTTTGGCTGCAACAAAAAAGCCAAAGCTGCCTGTCACCATGGTTGCAGAGCCAAAACCATTATTACAGTCCATATTCATTGAACCATCTGCACCTTGTTTTGCTTGGCAAACCTCACCTTCAGAGGTTGGATATACAAGCTGCTCTGTAGAATAAACACAATCGACGTTAAATTTTCGCTTTGGATTGCTACTAAAGTTGTACTGTTTTCGCAAAATATAACGTACTTTTGCAAGCAATGGATCATGGGTTGTCTTTGCAACGTCACCAAAACTGATTTGACTAGGGTCGGTTTGCCCGCCTGCGCCTCCGGTTGTAATAACCGGTAGTTTTATGCGTTTACAGTGAGCAATAAGCGCAGCTTTTTCTTTTACAGCATCAATACAATCAATCACATAGTCAAAACCTTGAATATGCTCACGAATGTTATCAAGCGTAATGAAATCGTCAATAACATTAATTTTGATATCTGGATTTATAAGCTCACAACGTGTTTTCATCGCTTCTACTTTTGCTTCGCCTACGGTGCCAGTTAAAGCATGAATTTGACGATTAACATTGGTTGCACAAATATCATCTAAATCAATGAGGGTTAGTTGCCCTACACCCGTTCGAGCCAATGCTTCAGCAGCCCAACTCCCTACGCCACCAATACCAATGACACAAAAATGTGCTTGTTGTAACCAATCAAATTGTTGATGGCCATATAAACGTTTAATGCCACCAAAACGGATGTCTTGTGTTGTTTCTTTCATTTACCAATCCAACGTCCAAGGAGCTGTCCACTCTTTGAATTCGTCTGAGTTAAAAACTTCATTAAGATGAGTACCTAAAGTGTAATCACATCGATACTCTTTAAGCTGCTCTTTATAGCTAAATTGTAGTGCATAGGCATGCAAGTTTGTGCGTTCGTCTTTACTACCAGCATAGGTACTATCACCTAGAATTGGAGCGCCTAAGCTTTTCATCGCGACTCTAAGCTGATGTGTCTTACCAGAGAATGGCTTTAACAAGTATGCACGAAGCCCTGGTCGAATACTTTTTGAGTAAAAGCGTGTGATAGCTGGATTCGTTTGGCTCTTTAACAGCTTAAATGCACCACGACGACTTTTCTGCATATCCCCTTTTATCCAACCTTGCTTTTTCTTAGGCTTAGCATCACTTACGGCTAGATAAAACTTATTTATTTTATGATCAGAAAATAGCGAAGTGAATTCGGCTGCTGCTTCTTTGTTACGGGCTAATATAATTAAACCTGATGTTACTTTATCTAGCCTATGAACCGGATAGAGCTTCTCATTAACAAGCTCTTCAGCAAGTACGACAAAACCAGCACATTGTTCACTATGAAAGCTCACACCTGCTGGTTTATAAAAAACAAAGAAGTCATCTTCACTGGCATGAAGATGAACATTGTTTACATCATGCATTTTTAGTTGCCAAGCACTGCAATAACGCGCGCTAAGTCTTCAGGGGTATCTACGCCTGCTTGCGGTGCACACAGAGCTTTTGCGATTTTAATTTTGTGACCATGATAAAGTACGCGAAGCTGCTCTAATGACTCTAAAAGCTCTAAACGAGATTCTGGTAATTCGATGTAGTCCTTAATAAAGCCAGCACGATAAGCATAAATACCAATATGGCGCGCAAAATCAGCAAGATCTAGCTTATCTCGGTCATCATTCATCATCGCATCACGGTGATAAGGGATTGGCGAACGCGAAAAATACAGTGCATTGTTGTCTGCATCGTTAATGACTTTTACACAGTTGGGATTAAATATATCATCAATCTCATCAATGCTGGTGCTCAAAGTCGCCATTGGCGCATCAGAATCAGCAAGTAGCATGGCAACTTGAGATACATTTTCGCTTGCCAATAAAGGCTCATCACCTTGCACGTTGACAACAATAGTGTCACTTTCAAGTTTTAACTGTTCAACAACTTCAGCTAAACGTTCTGTGCCTGATTGGTGATCTTCTCGTGTCATCAATACATTATCAGTAAACTTCTTTACTGCATCAAACACTGTTTGATGATCAGTCGCTACATAAACGTGTGATGCACCTGATGCAACCGCTTTTTCATAAACATGTTGGATCATTGGTTTACCACAAATATCAGCAAGTGGTTTACCTGGTAAACGCGTCGATGCGTAGCGAGCTGGGATAACGACTACGAATTCCACTTATCAACCTCTTCTTGGCTTAATTCACGGGCTTCATTTTCTAAAAGCACCGGGATATCGTCTTTGATTGGGTACGCTAGTTTCGCAGCAGTACTGATAAGCTCTTGATTTTCTTTATCAAGACGTAATTTACCTTTACACACTGGGCAAGCGATAATTTCAAGTAATTTTGTATCAAAGGCCATTGAGGATCCCTTTTTGTTTTAATAATAAATTAAGTTTTTCGATAACTGCTGCTGTTGGCTTTGCATCAACAGGTAAATAATACCAATTTGGTTTAGCAAAACTAAAGCATTTAACTGCATCTTTTTCTGTCATAAATACAGCGTCATCTGCAAAATCGCTAAAGTCATTTGCTTGGTAGGCATAATGATCACGAAAATGATGAGTTGATAGTAAGTTAATGCCTTGCTGCTCAAGACTTATTTCAAAGCGTTTGGGGTTACCAATAGCACTGACCGCATGGCCTTTATCTTGAACTGAATTGACAAGTTCTGAATTACTTACGGTACGAAATGGGCTTGATGTTAAATCATAGCGGCTTTGAGCGTTGCCACCATTTTCTATGACTAAATCAACCGATTTTAAGCGCGCTTTGGTTTCACGAAGTGGACCTGCAGGCATTAATAAACCGTTACCAAATTGGCGTTCACTATCAACGATACAACATTCGATATCACGCGCCATTTTATAATGCTGCATGCCATCATCAGAAATAATGACATCGATATCATGTTGCTCTAATTTTTTTATACTCGCTTGTCGGTCAGGGCCAACCATTACAACACAACCTAGGCGGCGTTTAATAAGTACAGGTTCGTCACCAGCTTGCGCTGTGCTCGTTTGTTCAGTCACTAACAAAGGATACGAATCAGACTGTCCACCATAGCCACGACTGATCACCGCTACTTTTAAACCTTGCTGCTGTAAGTACTCAGCGAGCCAAATAACAAATGGCGTTTTGCCGTTTCCACCCACACTAATATTACCAACAACAATGACAGGAAGATGCGCTTTAAATGCTTTTAGTATATTAAGCTTATATAACAAAGCACGAAGCGTTGAGATAAGCCAAAAAAGCACACTGAAAGGTAACAGCAGAACGCTGAGTAAGCCTGGCTTTTTATACCAGCTTTTTTCAATAACACTCACTACTGCTCACCAAACTGCATCTTACATAACGCACTATAGGTACCGTCTTTTTCAAGTAGCTCGCCATGCGTGCCCTTTTCGATAACTTGACCATGGTCGATAACATAAATGCAATCACTGTTTTCTATTGTTGATAAACGGTGTGCTATCACAATCGATGTTTTTTCTTTCATTAAGCTATCAAGTGCTTGCTGGATCAGTTTTTCAGATTCAGTATCAAGCGCAGATGTCGCTTCATCAAGAATCAAAATAGGGGCATCTTTTAATATTGCACGAGCAATGGCTATTCGCTGACGCTGACCGCCTGATAACATAACGCCGTTTTCACCCACCATGGTATCTAAACCTTCTGGTAAGTCTTTAACAAACTCCCAAACATGGGCTTGCTTGGCAACCGCCATTAACTCCTCGTTTGTTAATTCGCGGTCAAGGCCATAGCAAATGTTATTCGTAATAGTGTCGTTAAATAAAACCACTTGCTGAGATACCAGTGCAAATTGCTTACGTAAGTCTGTCAGTTTGTAATCAGCAATGTTGACGCCATCAAGCAAAATTTCACTGTCACCTTCAAGCTCATAATAACGCGGTAATAAATTTGAGATGGTCGATTTACCTGATCCAGAACGGCCAACCAATGCGATGCTTTCGCCTGCATTAATCGAAAGAGATAAATTCTTTAATACAGGCTCATCTTTCGTTGGGTATTTAAAGGTCACATTGTTCACTTCAATTTTCCCAGTTACTTTGTCAACGCTGTAAGTGCCAGTGTCTTTTTCTACTTCTTCATCAAGTACTAAAAAGATACTTTGCGCTGCCGAAATACCACGTTGTAAATCGCTATTAACGTTAGAAAGTTGCTTCAGTGGGCGTAATAACATCATCATTGATGAAATAAGTAATACGAAGTCACCTGAACTGATGGTATCAATCATCGACGGCATAGACACAACCCATAAAATCACGGCCATCGCGCTTGCTGCCAAAATTTGGATAACAGAAACGCTTAACGCTTTAGTTGCATCCATTTTAATGCGCTGCTGACGATTATGATTATTAATAGCCGAGAATTGCGATATCTCTTGCTGTTGACCACCAAAGCCATGAATCACCTTGTGACCAGATAGCATTTGCTCTGAACTGCGAGTTACTTGGCCCATAGCAGATTGGATTTTTTTCGAAATCATACGAAAACGTTTCGATACAAAGGCAACGATCACGGCCACCAGCGGAATAATGACTAAAAATATCAGTGATAGCTTCCAACTGGTATAAAACATATTAAATAGTAAGAAAACAACAAACGCCCCTTCTCTCACCACAATTAACAGCGCTTTAGTAATTGCCTGTTGTACTTGCTCTGTATCGAAAGTGATTTTAGAAATTAAATCACCATTAGAATTTTTGTCATGAAAAGACACCGGCAGATGTAAAATATGTTCGAATAATTGTTGGCGCAACGTTCTTACAACTTGAGAGCCTACATAACTTAAACAGTACGACGACATATAGTTAAACATGCCACGACCTAATACCAATGCAATTACAACAAATGGTGCATAAGTTAAAACATCAGTGTTACGATCATTTAAACCTTCATCAATGAAGGGCTTCATTAAATTGATAAACAATGCATCCATGGCGGAATAGCCAATCATGCCTACAATGGCGAAAAACGCGATTAACTTATAATCACCCACATAACTGATTAATCGCTTATAGATTTGGGATGTAGTTTGATCCATAACACTCTCTTATTCATAGACTTCGACTATTGTAGCCTTTAGGGGGTAAAAACAAAACGTCAATCTTGTTCGAACCAATAACTTTCCTGCTCTCGCGCAAATTCTAAGCGATATTTATCTTCGTAAAATTTTATGCGTATATGGCCATATTCTGCCGTCGATAACTGCTGTATATGGTGTTGGTTATAACGATTTACAACCTCAGGATGAGGAAAGCGCCATTGCCCTTGATAAGCAGATGAATGGATAACTACTTCAGGGTTTACTGAATCTATAAATTCATAACTTGAAGAAGTATTACTACCATGATGGGGGCTTATTAAAATAGTCGCTCGTAAATCCTTCCCCGCTTCAACAAGCTTAGTTTCTGCCGCTGCGGATATGTCCCCAGTCAGTAACACTGAGTAATTAAAACCCGTTACTTTTAATAAACACGACTGATCATTACGACTCGCATTTTCTACCTTTGCTGTAAAACTTCTGATTTTAAGCTCATCAAGCTTGAGCGTTGTTGTTTTGCACTTATTTCCCAGCCCCTGAGGATGAAAGATAGTTAGAGTGTCTTGAAACCCTGCCATTTGCCAACTTGTTAAACCGCCAGAATGGTCGTTATCTAAGTGGCTTATTATTGTTGCGATAACAGATAACTGTTGTTTAATGATGTTGTTGAGTAATACACGGCGTACATAATCATAACGGCCAAAATACTGTGGGCCTAAATCATAAATTATCGCTTTGTTTTTGTGGCTTACCATCACCATTAATCCATGCCCGACATCAAACACATCTAACTGAAACTTAGCTTCTGGCTGTAATTCACTATCAACGGCATATACACAAACAGGAATTAAGCACACATATTTATTTGGGCTAATGTACAACAGCAGAAGTGTTATGTAACTTATGATCAATAATGAAAAACTAAACTCATTGAGCGAGAACCAACGCCAGTCATTAGGGATAGAAAGTAGTAATTGATAGCCATAATACAGCGCAGTGTCGACGAGTGATAACAAACCAGAAATATCCTGTAGACTAGAAACCAAACTATAAAAAATTAAGAAAGGCAATAACAGCACACCAACCAAGGGCACAGCAATAAGGTTAATCAATAAACCTATGACACTAGTGCCTGAGAAGTAATATAAGGATAGAGGCAGTAGACCGACAAATAAAGCGCACTGAACTTGCAGTAGCTGTGCAAATCGCTTTAAAAAACCAAGTGACAAATTAACTGTGTTTTTAGTCAGTAGAAAGATGATCGTAACGGCCAAAAAACTGAAATAGAGCCCAGGGTTCAAAAGTGCAAATGGGTCTATAAACAACACAACACTCAAGGCGTACAAAATTGAACGCCAACGCACTGGGTTTTTCCCTAGGTTATAAATAACAAGGTAACAGCCTAACATCAGCAGCGCTCGGCTTGCGGAAACTATAAAATCACTTAAGTAGACATAGACGAACGTGCAACTGAACCCTACAAAAACAAATAACTTATTTAATTGAATTGATTGGCTTACGCGTAAATGACTCATTCTTAACAGCCACTTACTACTATAAAAGCCGACTGCAAAGATAAGTCCGATATGAAGACCTGAAATAGCTAGTAGATGAGACAAACCTAATTCACGTAAGTGTTTTCTATCTTCATAGCTTATTTTACTTTTGTCACCGGTTAAAAGCGCATAATAAAGCCATTGTAATTGGGTGCTTGCCGTCACTTTTTCAATATATGTGCGGTAACTCATACGCAGGGAGTTATATCGATGATGATTTAAATTGCTTATCTCCCCTACGCTTCGGCCTTTATAAAATACTCGCTCAAGTAATGCTTGCCGTTCTCTATCAAAACTATAGAAATTTTTTACCGATCTGTAAGGTTTAAGTTTGAGTTCTGCGCTTAATTCATCTCCACGAGTAACAGGTTGATCTGAAGTAATGCTTAGCATTGCATTAGGAGCAGGTCGAATGCCTGTAGAGCAATATTCAATATTTTTCAGACTTGCTTTAATGTAATAAGGGCTTTGTTCACTGTATGTTTCAACTACCTCAAATCGAACTAATCGGCTTTGTTGATAATTGATTTGACAGTCAGAGATTGAGTAAAAAATGAAGTAATGAAAAATCACTACTAAAATAGCGCAAATAAACCCTGACAATAGAGTTAAAAAAGGCTTAAAATAGGCACCTGCTAGCAATACAGCAAAACTCATTATATAAAACGCCGCAGTGCCAAATGTATATAGGGTGAAAAAACAGCCTATGACAAAGCCGCTGCATAACCAAATAGATGTAAATGGTTGCTTTAAATGGCTAAGAAAACGATCCAACGCTTTTTACCTGATCATAACAAGGTAAAAGAACACAAGTATTTAAGAATTTTTGGTCGTTTATTGCATGATGCCAATTTATGGCACTTAAATAGACGCTCAGCACGCGGTGCATTTGCTGTTGGTTTATTTTTTGCGTTCATCCCTGTTCCTTTTCAAATGGTTCTTGCAGCCGCCCTGGCTATTCCATTTCGAGTAAATTTACCGATTTCTGTTGCAACAGTGTGGATCACTAACCCACTGACCATGCCTCCTATTTTCTATTGTTCATATATTGTAGGCACGATTGCCCTTGCTCAACCACAGCAGCACTTCCAATTTGAACCAAGCTGGCAATGGTTTATAGATAGCCTTACAACAATTGGCCCAGCATTTTTAGTAGGTTCATTTATTTGTGCAACAGCTGCGGCAATCATTGGTTATTTTGGTACCGACATGCTTTGGAAACGCTCAGTCCGTAAAGCATGGATACACCGCCATAAAAAATAACTGATTTCAGTATAGACAAAAAACCCAGCTTAAAGCTGGGTTTTTTATTTCTTGCAAGAAAGCTATTTGCTTTGCATAAAGCTCTCTAATATACCAATCCGCTTAATTAAGTATTATTGCGGGTTGGTATTATTACTTCTTACGAAATACACGACGTGCTGCTGCAAATGGTAATAGCAATAATGCATACCAAGGGAAGCTAGCTGATTGACGCTCGTATTGTTCAATCTCTTCTGCAGGACATTCTTCAACACTGCCATCAATTGGTGTTAACTTAACAGCCACTGCGACACTTTCATATTCGATATTGCCATTAACATCGACTACAACGTTACCGAATGAATCTGTCTTTTCAACAGTTTTAGTCGCAACACCGAAGATTTCATTATTGTTGTTAATTGATTTCGCTTCAGCAACCGTGTATTTAAAGCGAGTCTCACCATCTTCTTCATAACAAGGTAATAAATCGTTTAAGTTAACAACTGAATCTTCACCAATGGTGTACATGAAACCTTCACGACGACGGGTAGAAGTATTGTAAATATCTGTTTCGCCCTCACCAACAATAATACCATTGTCATTGATATCGTTAGCTAATGAACTTGAGCTTGAAAAGTAATCCGTTGGGAAAACAACGCTATCGCTATTTTTATCGTAGTAGAAAAATTTTGTACGCGTTGTACCGTCGATTCGCTTGCTCGCATAGCCAACAATAACATCGTTATTATTAACCGCTAAAGGCTGACCTGAAATCCAATCATCTTCTTGGTCGATAAATTCTTTTACTTCACCATTTTCGAAAATAACAGGCATAGTAATACGTGTGCTATTACTCTTATAACGCACATCAGACGTACCAACCACTAAACCATTTTCGTTGATCGCAAGTGCGTTACTACGGAACGCGAAATCTTCATCATCTTCAGGCGTTAAACCTAAGCCATACATTTCTGTATTGGTGATGTTTAGATTACTGTCTAATGTCCACTTAACAGCACGTTTATTATAAATACCCGTTGAATAAGTACGGTTGTACGCTTCTACACAGTCTGAAACTGGTTCATCTTCTCCGTCACAGTTATCAGTAATATCATCCAGTGGATCAACCGCAATGTCAGTAGAGACAGTGCCTACTACTTCATAGCCATTTGCTGTTTTGATAATATCATTTGCTGAGCTAACACCACCATACTCATCAAACTCTGGTGCTATTTCAACTTTCACACCGTCTTCGCTGATAACAATTGCACGGCTAATGAAGTCTCTTAAAAAGTGGGTTTCTTCTTCGTCTTCATCTGTTTGAGTGAACGATGTTTTTTCGTAAGGTGCACTGCCCCAACCAACCATCACACCGTCATCTGTTACAGCATTTAGTAGATTAGAAGTCGAGCGTGTTAAGCCATCAAAATCAAGAGACTGTTCATCAAATAAAACTTGTTCTGAAGCACCTTCAGATGTGTAAAGTGTTGTAATTGCACTTGATAATTTTTGATATTCTGAGTCAGTTGAACGACCTGTTAAAAAACTTACCATAAATGCATGAGCATCGGCATTTGTATTTACCGCATCGTTATTCTCAATATCATCAAGCGTGAATGTAATTTCTTTATCAATGAGTTCATACTGCTTTTTAGCTGTATCATAAGCATCTTTGATCGACGAATCTGTAAAATCGATATAAGTGACATCAACGGGTAATTTGTAAAGGCCATTTGCTAAGCCTATGATGTGACCGTTTTCACTAACATCTGTTACGTAGTTAAATTTAGCGCCATCAATTCCACCTAATTCTTCTAATTTATAGGTTGCGCTCATCGCTGAGGTACTTAGGGTGGCTAAAATACTGGCAGCGAGTAATTTGTATTTCATTTTAATCCTTACTACTGATTCTTTAAATCTTCGAGTTCTTCCCAGCGCTCAAAAGCGACTTCAAGCTCAGACTCTAACTCGGCTAAATGGTTCAATGCTTCTGTTGTAATTGCAGCATCTTGCTTAAAAAAGTCAGGGTCATTAACCACAACTTGCTGAGCGTCTAACGCTTTTTCAAGTTGTTCCACTTTACTGGGTAATTCTTCTAATTCAAGTTTTAATTTGTAAGAGAGTTTATTACTTTTCTTTGGTGTTTTATCTTGGCTAACAACGGCCGGCTTTTCTTGCTTAATTTGTTGCTGTTGTTGTTTTTCTTGCTCAGCTAAATGAGCGGCATACGCTTCATAGTCGCTATAGCCTCCGACAATATCGGTGATCTTGCCGTTACCTTCAAATGCCCATACAGAATTACAAGTATTATCAATAAATTCACGGTCATGGCTTACAATCAGTACAGTGCCCTGATATTGGTTAATGATCTCTTCTAAAAGCTCTAAAGTTTCAATATCGAGGTCATTGGTAGGCTCATCGAGAACAATAATGTTAGATGGCTTTAAAAATAACTTTGCTAATAATAAGCGGTTTTTCTCACCACCTGAAAGCGCTTTTACTGGCGTACGCGCTCTTGCCGGTGGAAATAAGAAGTCTTGCAAGTAACCAAGCACATGACGTGAGCGCCCGCCCATCATAACTTCTTGCTTACCTTCAGCTACGTTATCTTGTACTGTAGCTTCTTCATCAAGCTTTTGACGATACTGATCAAAATAAGCAAACTCTAAGTTAACACCTTGCTTAACACTGCCGCTATCTGCTGTTAGGTCACCAAATAAAATTTTAAGCAGTGTTGTTTTACCAATACCATTTGGCCCAACAAGGCCAACACGATCGCCACGCATAACAAGGGTTGAAAAGTCTTTTGCGATGACTTTATCTTTAAATGCATGACAGATGTTTTTCGCTTCGAATACTAATTTACCTGAACGATCTGCTGTTTCAATATTGAAATCGGTTTTACCTACCTGATCAACACGCTGCTTACGCTCTTTACGTAACTCTTTTAAAGCACGTACACGGCCTTCATTACGCGTTCTACGTGCTTTAATACCTTGGCGGATCCACGCTTCTTCTTCTGCTAAGCGCTTATCAAATAATGCGTTTTGTGTTTCTTCTACTTTTAGATCATGCGCTTTTTGTTCAAGGTACGTCGCGTAATCGCCAGGGTATGAAACCAGCTTACCACGGTCTAAATCAAGAATACGGGTTGCAACTGCTCGAATGAATGCACGGTCGTGAGAAATAAAAACGATGCCGCCTTTAAACTCTTTTAAAAATTGCTCAAGCCAAATAACACTACTCATATCTAAGTGGTTGGTAGGCTCATCAAGTAGCAGTAAATCGGGTTCACTAACCAAGGCTCGTGCAAGAGCAACTTTACGTAACCAACCACCCGATAATGATTCAAGCTTGGCTTCTGGGTCTAGCTCTAAACGAGATAAAACGAGCTGAATACGGGTATCAAAACGCCAGCCATCAACGGTTTCTAATTGATTAGATAAACGCTCTAATTTGTTAAGCAATTTATCGTTATAGTCTGTTTGCATTTGATTACTAACTTGGTGATATTCTATCAGTAAGTTAGCAATGTCAGGCATGCCCTGCGCGACATAATCAAATACTGAGCCTGCCGCCCCTTTTGGTGGATCTTGCTCTAAACGAGAAATGCGAATACCGCCTAATTGGTTGATTTCGCCATCATCCAATGTCACTTGGCCATCAAGCACTTTTAGTAGTGTTGATTTACCTGCACCGTTTCGACCAACGATACAAACACGCTCACCTGACTCAATAACGGCATCGGCATCATCTAGTAGTGGATGCGTACCATAAGCGAGTTGAGCTTTGGCTATTCTGATTAAATCCATCGTGATTACTACTCTTATTATTTATTATCAGCAATAAATTGCGCTAATTGCTCAGCATCAAAAGGCCAAAATAATTTCTTGCCTTGATGAGATTCCACAACCGGAATACTGGTTTGGTAAAGTTCAATCAGCTGTTCACTGTCCATAATATCTTTTGCTACAAACGAAGCGTTTGTAGCAATTAATAATTCATCGGCCATTTCACACAGATGACAGCCATCAGTGTGGTACAGGGTAAAGTTAGCCATGGGTAATAAGCCAGCTATTATGAATTTGCTTATTACGTTTAAAATCTGGTGATAAAGTCTTGTCAGAAATGTTTTCTGCTTTTAAACCCAGACCCATTAGCCCTACTTCATCCATGCTAAAGCCACGCTTATTGTTTGAGAATATAAGCGTACCGTTCGGGCTTAAAATTTTCTTAACCCAGGTAAGTAGTTTGATATGGTCGCGTTGTACATCAAACGCATCTTTCATACGTTTTGAGTTTGAGAACGTCGGTGGATCTAAGAAAATTAAATCATATTGGCCTTGTGCATACTCAAGCCACTTCAAGCAGTCTGCTTGCTCAAAACGATAACGGGTATTACTGATATCATTCAGAGCAAAGTTTTCTTGCGCCCACTTTAAGTAGGTTTTTGACATATCAACGGTGGTAATGGCTTTAGCACCACCCACAGCAGCATGCACAGATGCGCTGCCTGTATAAGCAAACAAGTTTAAGAAACGTTTGCCTTGTGCGTTTTGTTGGATATAACGACGAGCTAATCGGTGATCTAAAAACAAACCAGTATCTAAATAATCAAATAAGTTTACTTTGAATTTAGCGCCAAACTCTTCAACTACTTGAGTACGATTTTGTTTTGCTACCTTGGTATATTGCTCTTCACCTTTTTGCTTTTTACGCACTTTAACTGCAATATTTTCTGGTGCTATCTTTAACTGATCAGCGGTCAAGCTGATCACATCTTGCAAACGTTTTTGAGCCGTATTGTCATCGATTTCTTTCGGTGCAGCATATTCAAAAATAACCGCTGAATCATCGTATACATCAACAGCTACGTTATATTCTGGAATATCCGCATCATAAACACGGTAGCAGCTTACTTCATTTTGCTTTAACCAGTTCTTTAAATTTTGCTTATTTTTCTTTAAACGGTTTGCAAAGGCTGTTGAACCTTCAAAATTAAGAGCCGGCTTATCTTCTTTGCTAAGTTCTACTTGTTTATCGTCAAGTTGGTAAAGATTTAATACAACATCTAACGGGCCATTTTTAAACTTATAGCGTTTTAACTTAACTAACTTTAATAACTTAAATAAGCTTTCGTCAGTGCCAAGTAAAGCAAGTTTCCAATGATTAAAGTGCTTTTTGAAGCCAACACCTAAGCTACGGTGTAAGTTAACCAGCTCAGCCATTGAGCCTAAACGTTCGCCATAAGGTAAGTTTGAAATCACCACACCAGGTAGTTTCGCAACTGAGGTTAACTTAGTGGCATCACTTTGTTTAAACTTAATCACATTACCAAGGTCAGCACGCTCTGCGTTTTCTTGCGCTTTTGAAATCACACTGGCGTCAATATCATGGCCAATAAGCCAAAGTTTAGGATCTGTAATTTGTGCAGTTAGTTCTGCTTTTAATTCTTTGTACTTTTGAATACGGAAACTAGGCAAGCGCTCAAAGGCAAAGCCTTCACGGAATAAGCCCGGCGCTTCATTGCGTGCCATGCTTGCGGCTTCAATTAAAATGGTACCCGAACCACAGCATGGATCGAATAAAGGTTGTTGTACGTTTTCAAGCCAACCACTTCGTTTTACAAGGGCTGCAGCTAAATGCTCTTTAATCGGCGCTTTGCCTTGATCTTGACGATAACCACGCTCAGATAAACGCGGGCCTGAATAATCGATATAAAGCGCAACACCTTGACGATTCAACCTTGCTACAACACGTACATTGGCATTGTATTTATCAACATCAGGACGTTGCTCGAATAAATCCGCGAAATAATCAACAATCGCATCTTTTACAACTAGACCTGAAAATTGCGTATTTTTTAAATCGTTATTAGTACCACTAAAGTCAACAGCAAAGGTTTGTTTAGGGCCAAACCACTCCTGCCAAGGCTGCAAGCGCGCAAATTGATAAAGGCTGTCTTTGTCTTTTACGCCTTCCTTTTCTTCTATCAGCATCATGATACGAGTCGCAAAACGGCTCGATAAACAAATCTTTTGTGCTAATAAGCTATCTGCTTCAAAACGTACAGAGCCCACGGTTTGTTTTGAGACTTCTGCACCTAGTGCTGTAAGCTCATCAACAAGTAAATTTTCTATTCCGATAGAAGTAAGTGCGATAAATTGCAAAGTAAAAACCCTTAAATGCTAATTGCGCAGGATTATAGCATAGCTTGGCGAACAAAAACGCCAACATTTGCAGGGATATTAGCTGGATTTTTACTTAGCTCACTAGGTTACGAATCTCTCGCGGCGATTAAATCGCTCCTAAAGTGAACAAATTTCAATTCACAAAGGTCAACACGCCCTAGGCAGATTTAAACTGTTTTTGTTGAATATAAACAGGATGGATACGGTTATTTAAAACCTTAATAGCCTCAAACTGTTCAAGAGAAAGGTTTTCGTCTAGTTGAAAGTGTTGGCTTAGGTTAATACACACTGAGGCTTCGCTTGAGTGATCAACAATCAAAAACTCACCTTCTTGTGCCTGTGAGCACAACTTCACTACAGCTTCGACACTTGGTTGGCTACCATGATACTCATGAAAGAACCAACTTTTTGCAAGTACTGGCTTTAAATGAAATTTGACCGCAGTAGCATTTAGCGCGATTTGGCAAAGCTCTGCAGGGTTCCATAGTGAGAAAGTTTCGAGGTATTGATAAACTTGCTGATAAAATGCAGCGTCTTCAAGGCTAAAGTTAGGCTCTTGTAAAACAGCATCGGTGAGTTGGCGAAGTTTGTAAGGCGTGCACAGTTGCATATCTTGGTCTAGGTCAACCAAAAGACGATTATTTTTTGCACAAGCAAGCCATTTCCATTGCTTAGATGCTTGTAACATGTCTCCTCCCTAACGAATAAATACTGTGCGCATAATCACAAATTATAACTAAAGCAGACCATTAATAAAATGATTTCTTAGAACATTTTATTAATGATCAATTGCTTAGATAACTGATCCTTATAAGCTGTTAAGGATCGTTTTTACCAATTCTGGGCCTTTATAAATGAAACCAGTGTAAACTTGTACAAGGTCTGCACCTGCTGCAAATTTCTCTTTTGCCGAATCAGCATCGTCAATACCACCCACACCAATAATAGGTAGTTTACCTTCGGTTAAACGCTTAAGTTCACTAACCACGTGGGTTGAACGCTGACGGACAGGCTGGCCTGATAAACCACCCGCTTCATTTGCGTATTGTTGACCTTGGACCATTGCACGCTCAAGTGTGGTGTTTGTAGCAATAACACCATCGATCTTATTGTTGATCAATGACTCACTAACTTGGCCGATTTGTACTTCATCAAGATCAGGGGCGATCTTAACTAGCATAGGCACTTGCTTGTTATGTTTAGCAACTAGATCAAGTTGTTCATTCTTTAAGCTTTGCAATAAGTCATCAAGCGCTTCGCCGTATTGTAAATCACGAAGACCTGGGGTATTCGGTGAAGAAATATTTACTGTGATATACGATGCATGCTCAAATACTTTACGCATACAGTGAATGTAATCATCTTTACCCTGCTCGTTTGGTGTATCTTTATTTTTACCAATATTAATACCTAGAATACCGTCGTATTTCGCTGCTTTAACATTGTTAACTAGGTTATCAACGCCCTTATTGTTAAAGCCCATGCGGTTAATAATCGCATTTGATTCAGGTAAGCGGAAAATACGCGGCTTGTCATTACCCGCTTGAGGACGTGGTGTAACAGTACCTACTTCAACAAAACCAAAACCCATTTGCGAAAATGCATCAATACACTCGGCATTTTTATCTAAGCCTGCCGCTAAACCTACTGGATTTTTAAACTCTAAACCTAAAAAATTAACGGGTTTATTAGGGACAGATTGAGACCACGCAGCACTCAATGGCGTATGAGCAAATCGGCGTAAATTATTAAGTGCAAATTCATGAGCCCACTCCGCATCACGGGTAAACATAAAACGGCGAGCTAGATCATAAAACATGGTTTGTTCCTTAGGTAAAAATAAACAAGGTAGCCGTTTATAAACGGACCATTGCAAATTAAGGGCAAAAAAATACCCCAGCGAGCTGGGGTATGTATTTTAACGACTTTTCACTTATTTGGAAGTGTCACAGTTGTGGCTTAACAACATTAGTTCACGAAGTGCCACTGAGAACTTCGCAAAATCATGGCTTTGCGATGTTTTGAACTCAGATAGCATCTGCTTCCAACGTTGTAATAGTAGATCTTGGTTATCCATCCACTCATCAATTTGTGCATCAATGTCTTTGCTGTCTGCAGCAAAGCTATTAAGTACCACAGCTGATAATGTACGTTGTTGCCAATCCAGCTCTTCACGGTAAGAAGCACGAGCAAGTGCTTGCCAGTGGTTCGCAACTGGTTGGTTGGTGATTTGGTCAAGGAACCAATGTAAGCCCATACGCGCACCTAGCTTGAAGTAGGTATTAGAAACCATATCAATGCTACGCTCTGAATTGTTAGCGATTTCAGCTAAGTCCATTACAGAGAATAAGCTTGATAGTGACACAATACGTGTTGCAAGTGCTTTTGGTACATTGCTGTCAATTAGCTTATCTGCCGCTTTAACTAGGCGCTCGCTTTCTTTTTCAACCATGTAGCTGTTTAAGTTTTCACTTAAATCAGCAAATGTTGGTGCAAAGAATTCAATTGCTTGCTCAATCGTTTGTGCTTTATTGCGATGACGTAAGAACCAACGTGTTGCACGACGAACCGTACGACGTAATTGATATAGCATTTCTGTTTGTACAGCTGCTGGGATCTTATTATCAAGTGCAACAATTGATGACCATGTTTCTGGCATCTGGAACACTTCTTTTGCAATTGAGTAGCAAAGTGCGATTTCAGCTTCGTTAGCACCTGTTTCTTCGTGCATACGAACCATAAAGTTAAGACCCATATCGTTAACGATGTTGTTTGCAAGTTTCGTTGCGATAATCTCTTTACGAAGTGGGTGGTTATCCATTGCATCGTTAAACTTCTCACGAAGTGGCACTGGGAACGACTTAACTAATAACTGACGGTAGTAAGGGTTTTCAGTGATTTCATCAACCACTAGAGACTCTTTTAATACCATCTTCGCGTAAGAAACAAGTACAGAAAGCTCTGGACGAGTTAAATCTTTACCCGCTGCTGCGCGCTCTGCAAGTTCTTCATCCGTTGGGATGAACTCAATTGCACGGTTAAGCTTGCCATCTTTTTCAAGGGCATGGATGAAACGTACTTTTTCTTTAAGCGTAGACGTACCTTTTGATTGAGTAATCGATAAGGTATGCGTTTGACGATAACAGTCTTTTAATACTAACTCAGACACTTCATCAGTCATTGAATAAAGTAACTCATCACGCTGTTTACGTGTTAAGTCACCTTCAGCAACTAGGCCATTAAGTAAGATTTTGATGTTTACTTCGTTATCTGAACACGCAACCCCACCTACATTATCGATGAAGTCAGTGTTAACACGACCGCCTTTAGCCGCAAATTCGATACGACCTAATTGAGTCGCACCTAAGTTACCGCCCTCACCTAGGATCTTCGCACCAAGCTCAGAACCGTTAATACGAAGTGCATCATTCGCGCGGTCACCCACATCAGCGTCAGTCTCTTTAGAGTTCTTGATGTAAGTACCGATACCACCATTCCAAAGTAAATCAAACTCCATCATTAGAGCTGCTTTGATTAACTCGTTAGGTGTCATGCTCGCTTTCTTAGTGCCAAGCATTTTCTTCATTTCTGGGCTTAAGCTAATTGATTTAGCCGCACGAGAGAAAATACCACCACCTTGAGAAATGAGGTCCTTGTTGTAATCTTCCCAAGAAGAACGCGGTAGATTAAATAAACGCTCACGCTCTGGGTAAGATGTCGCTGCATCTGGGTTTGGATCAACAAAGATGTGCATGTGGTTAAACGCTACTTGTAAGCGAATGTGCTTAGAAAGCAACATACCGTTACCAAACACGTCACCCGCCATGTCACCGATTGCCACAACAGTGAAATCAGTTGTTTGACAGTCAATATCCATTTCACGGAAATGGCGCTTAACAGATTCCCACGCACCTTTTGCAGTGATACCCATTTTCTTGTGGTCGTAACCTACTGAGCCACCTGATGCGAATGCATCACCTAGCCAGAAGTTATATTCATTTGCGATGCCGTTAGCGATATCAGAGAAAGTCGCAGTACCCTTATCGGCAGCAACAACTAAATACGGGTCATCTTCATCATGACGAACAACATCAACTGGAGGCACAATCTCACCACGTTCAATGTTATCTGTGATATCTAATAAACCACGGATGAAAATCTTGTAGCACTCTTGGCCTTCTTTGAAGAATGCTTCACGGTCTGTCGGTAGCTGTTTACATACGAAACCACCTTTCGAACCGACTGGCACGATAACCGTGTTTTTAACTTGTTGTGCTTTAACAAGACCCAGTACTTCAGTACGGAAGTCTTCACGACGGTCAGACCAACGTAAACCACCACGAGCAACTTTACCACCACGTAAATGCACACCTTCAACGCGCGGCGAGTATACAAAGATCTCAAACGCAGGCAGTGGTAATGGCATTTCTGGGATCATAGAAGGCTGAACTTTGAACGATACATATGACTTAAATTGGCCATCAGCTTCTTTTTGGAAGAAGTTCGTTCTAAGAGTTGCATTGATCATATCAACGTATAAACGGATGATACGGTCATCATCTAGGTTTGCTACGTTTTCTAGTTCAAGATTAACTTGTGCAACTAGCTTCTCAAGTGTCTTTTCACTACCAGGGTTCTTAACTGAGAACTTTTTAGTGAATAAGTTAACGATTTGAGATGCAATGTGTGGGTAATTTGCAAATGTGCTTTCGATGTAAGTTTGCGAGAAAGTTACACCAATTTGACGCATGTATTTAGCGTAGGCACGAAGAATAGACGCTTCACGACCTGTTAAGCCACCCATTAATACTAAACGGTTGAAACCATCATTTTCTAAACGGTTATTCCACACGTTCGTTAACGCTGCACGGAAACGCGCTGAGACTTTATCAAAGTCAGCAATGCCCTTGTTGTCAATTAGCATGGTGAAGTCCATGATCCAATTAACTTTACCGTCAGTCGTTTTCACAGAGTAAGGCGTTTCACCCACTACGCGTAAACCAAAGTTTTCTAACATCGGCATTACGTCAGATAAGTGGATTGGCACATCTTTATGGAATAAGCTTAAACGAACAACATTTGTGTTTGCTTCTTCTTGTGGACGGTAGAACAACATCTCAAGTTTGTTCTCGTCATTCAGAAGCTCTAGCTTTTCAATATCAACAACCGCTGCACTTGGTAAAACCTGATCTTTATACGCACTTGCAAACGCTTGTGCATATTTACGGTTTAGTTCTTTACCGCGTGCTTCACCTGCGCTTTCAAGTAGTGCAGATTGGAGTCTATCTTCCCAAGTACGGGCAGCTTCAATTAGGTTGTTTTCGATGTCTTTCACGTTATATTCAATATTATTGTCAGTCACACGCACCGTGTAATGTGTACGGGCTAATGTTGACTCAGAGAAGAAAGTAGTAAATTCGACTTTATCGTCAGAATTAAATGCATTGGCTAAGATACGTTGCGTTTCACGACGTAGTGCCGTGTTATAGCGCTCACGCGGAACATATACCATGCAAGAGAAGAAACGGCCATATGCGTCTTTACGCACAAAAATACGGCACATATCACGCTCTTGTACTTGTAATACACCCATGGCAACTTCAAGTAGTTCAGCTTCACGTGCTTGCACAAGCTCATCACGTGGATACGTTTCTAAAATATTTAATACCGCTTTGTATGCATGGGTGCCTTTAGCAAAGTCACACATTTCCATAATGCGGTTAATCTTACTTTTCAGTACAGGTACATCAGCGGCGCTGTTGTTGTAAAAGCTTGATGAGAATAAACCAAGGAAACGGTCTTCACCAATTACGTTGCCCTCATCATCAAAACGCTTAATACCCACGTAGTCGATGTATGCAGGTCGATGTACACGAGACACTGAATTTGTTTTCGTTAAAATTAATAAGTTGCTGCTACGCGCTTCTTGGCGCGCTACTTCAGGTAACTCAGAAAGTAAGCGGCTATGCTCTTCGTCTGTGTTTTTCATTAGACCAAGGCTAGTGCCCTTTTTACCTTTTAACTGGTAATCACCTTGCACTGGCGAAAGTTCATACTCACGGTAACCCATTAGCGTAAAGTTATCTTTAGCTAACCAGTCTAAAAACTCTACCGTTTCTGCAACTTCGCTTTCGTTATTATTATGGTGGCGTTTAGGTAAGTCTTTCGTTACCGCAATTAGCTTTTCACGAATTGGCTGCCAATCTTCTACAGCGATAGATACGTCAACTAACACAGACTCAAGTTCTTTTTTGAAAGACTCAATTACTTTTGCATCTGTTTGACGATCAATTTCGATAAAGAACACAGTTTTTGTCGACGTTGATTCTTGCTCTGCTTTTAAGCTTGAAATACCCGTGATTTTAGCATTTTTATCACGTTGGATTTTCAGCGGAGAGTGAAGTAATAAGTGAGAAGCGATGTTTGCGCGGGTCATGGCCATACGCACAGAATCAACGAGGAAAGGCATGTCTTTCGCGATGATTTCAACAATAGTGTGCGATGACTGCCAGCCATCTTTTGCTACTTCAGGATTGAAAACACGGACAACCGCGTCATCAGAATTATTTTTTTCTAGCGAGTTCCATAGGCTTAGTGCAGCGCCATATAAGTCACTATCGTTGCGATGAGCCAAATCCTCTTTAGACATATTGCTGTACAAGGCTTTGGCGAATTTCTCAACGAGTAACACATTATCAGCGTGAACTTTTTTCTGGATCAGCTTACAGACATTATCTAAGATAACCGAGGCTTGCCCTTCATTTCGTGTCATTGTATGTTCCTTAATCTATACTACTTATCGATTAGTAGAATATTTGTACAGCCATTTATTAGCGTGGAGTCAGGTAAATTCTAACTCTTTTACAGCTAATAAACAGCCTTTTCGATGAAATCATTTTAAGCTTTTCAGCTATTTGGTCATCTATTCACAAAATATAGATATAAATGGCCATTACTGGCCATATTGGAGCACAATTATTCACATTATTTTTTCTGGTCAGTCCAGAGGAAGCTACCAATTGCAGGTAAAAGTAGTACTGCACCCAACATGTTAACCAAAAACATGAAGGTTAGCAGAATACCCATATCCACTTGGAACTTCAGATCAGAGAAAATCCATGTGCTAACACCAATGGCTAAGGTAATACCTGTGAACAGCACTGCACTACCACGCTCTGCTAATGCATTACGATAAGCCACTTCGAGTGCCACACCTTGTTTTAGCTGCCCCATCATTGATGAAAGTATGTAAATCCCGTAATCGACACCAATACCAACACCTAAAGCGATAACTGGTAATGTCGACACTGTTAAACCTATTTCAAGTTGTACCATCAACGCTTGCGCTAAGGTTGATACGATGTACAGAGGTAATACAACCGCGACCGTTGCCTTAACACTTCTAAAGCTAATTAAGCATAGCAGGATTACGGCGCCGTAAACGTAAAGCATCATCGGTAGCTGTGCAGCCGATACCGATTCGTTCGTTGCAGCCATTACACCGACAGGGCCTGACGCTAGTTTAAACTTTAATTCATCGGTTTCTTCAGCCTTAGCAAACTCTTTAACTTTAGCTACCACATGGTCAATTGTTTCTGCTTTGTGGTCATTTAAGAAAATAATCACAGGCATTACAGAGCAGTTTCCATCAAGTAAACCTGAGCTTGTTTCAACCCGTGAAGTAGCTTGCACTAAACTTGCCGTATTGCGCGGCAAGCTTTGCCATTTTAAGTTACCTTCGTTGAAGCCGGCGTTCACAGATTGCGCAACTGAGCTTAAGCTCACAGCAGATTGTACCCCTGCAACGTTTTCCATCTGCCATTGGAAACGACTAATACGCTCCATAACATCATGCTCAGTACACGCAGCAGGATACGCTTCTACAATCACTTTTAGGATATCTGATGAAATGGTGTATTTATCAGAAATCAAAAAGGTGTCTTGGTTATAGCGGGCATCTTGGTGCAAAGATGGCGCACCAGCATGTAAGTCACCAATACGCATTTTGTCAGCTTGCCAGTAACCCACTACAAATAACACAGCCGTAAAGACGATAATAAAACCAGCTGTTTTACGATCAGTCGCTTTTACTAATAGCTCGCGTAACTTGTCTAGTAGATTTGGTTTGTCTGTGTGAGTACCTGCTTGAATACGCACAGAACCTTCAAAACGCATGTACGATGCCCATACAGGTAATAAAATTAAGTTGGTGAAAATAATTACCGCTACACCTAAACTCGCTGTGATAGCAAGTTCACGAATAATACCAATATCAATGGTGAGTAAGGTTAAGAAACCAATTGTGTCTGATAGCAGTGCAATACCACCTGGGATCAGAAGTGCTCTAAAGCTTGCCTGACAACAAACCCGAGTTGAACTACCCGTAGACACTTTTTTACCGATGTCATTAATCATTTGCACGCCATGGCTTACACCAATCGCAAACACTAAAAACGGCACTAAAATTGACATAGGGTCTAAACCAAAGCCTAAGCTTGAAAGCAAGCCTAACTGCCAAACAACAGCAATGATTGAACAGGCAATTGGTAAAATAGTCAGTTTTAAAGAATGGCAGAACAGCCAAACCATTACGAATGTGAAAGCAATGGCAATAGCAAAAAATAACAGTACGCCTTTAGCCCCCTCTGCGACATCCCCTGCCATTTTCGCAAAACCAATAATATGAATACTAACCTTGTCAGTACTTAGCGGTTCACGAACTTGTGTTTCTAACTTTTCAGCAAAGGCTAAAGTATCTAGTTTTTCTTGCGTTTGTGGATCAGTTTCGAGTAGCTGGGCTGTCACCATCGCACATGAGTAGTCACTGGCAATCATACGGCCAACGACTTTTGCTTTTTCGATGTTTTCTTTTACAACCGCAAGACCACGTTTATCAGCGGTAAAGTTTGCTGGAATAATTGGACCGCCAGCAAAACCATCTTCAACCACTTCAACAAAACGCGCACTCGGTGCGAAGATTGAATTAACTAACGGACGATTTACACCCGGAATAAAGTAAAGCTGATCATGAACTGCTTTAAGTTGGGTGAAAAATTCCTCATTAAAAATATCACCATCTGCATCACAGACAGAAATCAAAATGCTGTTAGCTCCGCCAAACTGTTTTTCATGTTTGGTGTAAACTTTCATGTAGTCATGATTAAGCGGAATATTTTTATTAAACGACGCGTCTAATTGAATTTGTGTTGCTTTGAATAATAAGAAACAAGTGATCAAAGCAAAGGAAATAATTGCGAATAAGCGATGACGAAACACCGCTCTTTCTAAAATATCTAAAAAACCACGCATTACGGATTCAACTCCTTCACTTTAATGCCATTTTCTGAAGCCATAACTAGTTTGTCTTGAAACACAACACCATCAAGTAACGATTTACCATCGGCCATTTGTTGTTCTGATAATTGGCCATCTTCAATTTGGAAAATCACCCCGCTGTTGGCAAATAATAACCACTGGTTGTTGTATTTAATCGCGCTATTCACGGTTGCATAATTGTCGTGTGGTATTTGTTGCCATTGATCACTGCCAGCTTGGCGAGTGAAAATGTTGCCTCGAAGGCCTGCAACTAGGTCTTCACCACCTTGATCCGCAGTTGACGCAAACGTAAAGAAAGAGCCCATATAGATCTCTTCAAGACGCTGCCAGGTTTGACCATTGTCGAAACTTTGTGCCATTAAACCCATTTCACCGGCTAGAAATAGACTCTTATCGGTTTTAACGATGCGATTAAAATGCGGCAGTATTGAAGCAGTTTCAATTTCATAGCCTTCTGGGTCACTGTCTTTTAAATCATTTAGGTATTCACGGTCTTCTTCAAATAACAAACTATCTAAAAAACGTTTCTGCCAAGTTTGGCCACCATCGTTAGTTTCAAAAAACATTCCGTATGCACCAACTGCATAGCCATGTTTTTCAGTAGTAAATAAAATATCTAAACATGGCTTATCCATGTTTGGTAAAGATTGCTGTAACTGCCAGGTTTTTCCTGCATCCACTGTGTTAATGATGGTTGCATCATGACCACATGCCCAGCCTAAATCGTTATTATAAAAATCAACGGCTGTTAGCAGCACTTGAGTAGGCACACTGGCTTGTTGCCAAGTTTGAGCGTCTGTACTTGTGATAACCACACCGTGTTTACCAACTGCAATGAGATTTGGGCCAGCTAGTTCAATGTCGGTGAGAAGAGTTTTGTTTGCGTTAACAGCGCTAATCGCTTGTTGCGGCATAGGCATGTCTTGAGCAAAACATGAAGCACTATAAGCAAGACAGGCATAAAGCAAATACTTCATAAAGATAAATCGCCTTCGAAAAAATAAAAAGAGAAGTCAAAAAAGCCACTGAGAAATCTATTGCGTGTACTGATGACTTACGCGAATTGCAAAAGGCACCTGGGGTCAGGTGCCTTAATTTGATTAACGACCTTCGCGGCGTAATGCGCTTGAAGTAAACTCGTTATCGTTGAATGATTGTGAGAAATCATACATTTTTTCTTGGTTGTCTAAACCAATTGCTAAATAACGACGAGAGTTAAGGTCATGGTAAACTTCTAACGTACTCCAATGAGTTGGTACTTCATAGTAGTTAAGACCATGCGCCATCGCTACACGATACATTTGATCACGGTTATCATAGATATCCGTTACATGAACTTGCCAGCTATCTTCATCAATATAGAAAACACGTTTTTTATAGATATGACGCGTGCCCTCTTTCAGGTTCGCTTCAACAACCCAAACACGGTGTTTTTCATAACGAACATGTTCAGGATTGATATGACCTGCTTGCAGAATATCATCGTAGCTTAGTTTGTCACTGTGAAGCTTATAGCTGTTATAAGGAATATAAAGCTCTTGCTTACCTTTTAATGTCCAGTTGTAACGATTTGGAGAACCGTTGAACATATCAAAGTCATCAGTCGTACGTAAGCTATCAGCAGCTGTTCCCGGTGCATCATAGGCAACATTAGGTGCACGACGAACACGACGCTGACCTGAGTTGTATGTCCATGCTTGGCGTGGCGTTAAGATTTGGTCCATTGTTTCATGAACTAGTAACGCAGTACCAGCAAGACGCGCTGGCTCAGTTACTTTTTGCTTAAACTTAAACAAGATATTAGATTCTTGTAGCTTTTCAGGCGTTGCTTCAGGTGATGAATACTCAACTAACAGTTGCTCATCAAAACCTACATAATTATATGAACCAGATGCTGTTGGTGCAGCTTGGCCACCAGAACGCTCTATTGATAAACCACGGAAACGTAATAAGTGGTTCCAAATAGCTTCTAAGCCATCTTTAGGGATTGGGAACGGAACACCCACAGCGGTATTTTTAATACCGTTACCGCCCTCTACTAACTCAGCTGTCGTTGCATACTTTTTAGTTGCATCATATACAAACTGAGGATAAGACGCGCTACGACGAGTTGGATAGATGTTCATCTTAAACGTATCAGGATAGGTATTGAATAATTCAATTTGACCTGGGCTTAAGAAATCTTTGTACTCAGCTACATTCGATTTATCAATCGTGAATAAGATTTTATCATCAGCAAACGGATCAGGATGATGCATTCCCGGTTTATAACCAGCAGGTGGTGTTGTAATACCACCATCCCAAGCTGGGATAGAACCGTCTTTATTCGCAGCTTTTTCTGCGCCAATAGGTGTTAAATCTTTACCTAAACGTGCCGCTTCATCAGCGGTAATTTTTGCAAGTACACTTGAGCTTGCGAAAACGCCACAAAATGCTGCAGCAATGAGGGTAGGTTTTCTAATAATCATAATTTACCCTTAGATTGAATATTTAATATTGAAAGATACATAATCGCGGTCAGAGAAAGTATTCGTTGCGCCACCACCCCAGAATGAGTTGTAGCTAAAGTCGAACGACCACGCATTTTGATAGTTGAAGTTCATGGTAACACCGAGCGATTTACGGTCTTCAACAAATAAGAACATTGGATCAGGTGTAATACCATTCACATCGTGCGAGAACACAAAACGTGGTGAGAAGTTAACACCACTGAAGAAGTTATAATAATCACCTTTCGCAATTAAACGATAACCCCACGCAGAAGCCGTTGGGAACGGGTTCGTTTCAGGACCATTAGAAAGACCTAAGTGCAGTGTTGAATAATCATCACTTAATGGGCCTTGCATAATACCGCTTCGACCAGTACCAGCAACATTTAAACGAAGCTCATCGTAATCTGGCATATCGTTAATGCGTACACCACCAATTTCACCAACTACCGCCCAGCTATCAGCTCCAAGTGAAGGGCCAAATAGGTGTGTTGCTGTAAATTGTAATTGTGCAGTGTTACGTAGGATAAAACCTTGTGCTACTTCACCAGGGCCGACAACGCTTGTAGCATCGCCTGGGCTCATTTGTGAAATACCAGCAAAGTCAGGACGAATACCTGCAACTGCTAATTGCTCAGGCATACCCGCATATAACAGCTCTACGTCATCAATTTGCAGAGGCTCATCTTGGCGGAATGCAAATTCACCAGCAAGTGCCGTTTCGCCTACAGATGTGTTGAAGCTAAGACCGTACAGTTTAATATCTTCAGGGTATTCTAACTGGCCTTTAGTGAATGCTTGAAGATTAGTTACATTATCTTCTGTGATATCTGTTGTTAATAACATACCGATATCAGCAGCGATTGCCGCATCAGTGAAGTTTGATACCTGACCAGAAATTACCGGACGACGGCTATGATAGTTAATGTGGTATAACGCCACTTCAGTGTCGTTTAATTCAGGTAAGTACATACCTAAACGTAAACCATACTGGCCACCATCGTCTGGCTCGTTTTTACCTGCACCACCTTTGCCTTTTAACGCCACTTTGGTTGGGTAAGCTAAGTACATTTGCGCCATCATTGCTTGGCCTTGTGCTGATGTAGGATCAACACCTTGCGAGCGAACAATGTCATCTAAATTATTTAAGCTTTCAGTTAAGAATGCTAAATCAATATCCGGGTTAGACGTGAAGCCCAATTGAATATTTTGCTGATAACCATTTTCTGACGCGAAATCGTTCGTCGAGAAGTATGTACCAGCCGCTGGAAGACGTGTTTCATGCCATTCATATTGGTAGAAACCTTCTAGCGTTAAATTATCTGTGATGCCTAGTGATGCCCAAAGCATACCAACAGGTATGAAAGCTTCTTTTAACTCTGCACCTGGCGCTTTTAAACGATCGATATCAACTGGGTTAACGTTAATACCATGAGAAATCAAGGTACTCTCACCCCAGTTCACAACTTGTTGGCCTAAACGAATAGACAGCGGGTTACGGCCTTCATTTAAATCAAAGTTTGCCCAAACATAAGCGTCTAGTAAACGTAAATCAGCACACACTTGTTCTTTTGTGTCGTCATCGTCACATGGGTCTACTTTGTTACCTGATGTTGGGTTGCTATAAGCGTAATCACCATCCATCAAGGCAAAGTCGTAAAAGTACATAAAGCGAGTGAAGAAACCAAAATTATCTTTGCTGATTGATAACTCATGGTTACCTTTTAATAATTTTGAGAATGAATCACCACTATCAAAATTGAGGTTACCTGCATCACCATTATTTGAGTATGCACCTGGTTGGTTCCATACATCAGCAGAAGAATAAATTGGATTTAAAGCAGAATGATAACCCGTCCAGTCAAATGAAGGATTATTACTCTTACCTATATGTTGAAAATCTCGGTCTTCAACACGAATGCTTTGGCCATAAGAGAAGTTAGAGTCAAAACGTATATCGAAGTCACCTAACTCAAAGTTTGCCGCATGCAAAGATGTGCTTGAGAGTCCGAGTGTAGCCGCCGCGAGTCCCAAAGCTATTTTGTTTTTAACAAAAAGCGATCGTTTTATCATTGTGTTCATCCCCCTGTAACGGGTTGTTTTGTGATCAAATTGTTGTTTTTAGTATCTTTCTAACGATAGAAGCGAAACAGTAAAATTACAATATAGAACGCGTTCAATCGGTTAATATTTATTTAAAAATGTGACGTTTACGTATTGGTAAGACGTCATACCAGATATTTTATACACGTAAATTAACAATAGAACAAATCGAATTAACAAAAATATAATAAATTTAGCGAATTGGGGACAGTGAAATTTAGCATTTTGGACGACAAATATTACAAAAAAAGCAGCTATTGCTGCTTTTTTAACTAATTTTCTCGAGTTTTAAAAACTGATTTTCAGCCGTTAATGTCAACCTAAAGCGCCCTCTTATTCCTAGTGAAGAAATAAAAGGACGCAAATGGTGAGCGTCAAAGCGAACTGTCTTGCCACCATCCTCTGTAACTTGCACAGATTTATATTTACCATGATAGTAGTCAAGACACTCTGAGTAACTCAGATACAAGGCAAAATAGTACTCTGTCATTAACTTTCGAGTGCTTTCTCTACTTTTTCAAACAGATCATCACTAAGGCCGTCTAAATCAGCTAAACGTTGAAGTTGTGCTTTCATTGCCGCAGAACGATTTTCATCATAGCGTTTCCATGACATAAATGGCGTTAGCATGCGTGATGCATTTTGCGGATTAATATCGTTAAGCTTCACTAATAAGTCACCTAATAGCTGATACCCTTCACCATCGGCTCGATGGAATTGAGTGATATTAAAGTGGCTAAAGCTACCAACCAAAGCTCGCACACGGTTAGGATTACCAAAGTCAAAACTTGGGTGATCATAGAGCGCTTTAATATCGCTGATACTCGATGCTGAATCTTTCATCGCTTGCAGTGCAAACCATTTATCCATAACGAGCACATCATGACGCCATTTGGCATCAAACTCTGTTAAAAGCGTATCACATAGTGAGTGATTTGCTTTTACAATAGCACTTAATGCAGCAAGTGCATTAGTCATATTATTACTGTGGGCAGACTCTTCGATAAGGCCATTAACGTCGCTGTGATTTGTTTTCGCTAAATAGTGTAAACAAAGTTGCTTAAGAGCACGCACTGCAACGGCTGTAGCAGATGTTGAACCATCATCTTCAAGCGCGTTATAACAATTAACCAATGATTCTGTTAGGAAGTTGGCAATTTGCGATTCAAATGCATTTTGAACAGCAATAATGTCATCAACAGGGATGACAGCATATTCAGCTGCAAGAGTATCGTAGCTAGGCAGTTTTAACAGCTCCGAAATCAGCGCAAGGTCACCTTCACGATTATCAACTAGTAGCTTTAATGCCGACAAGATATCATCCGATAAGCAAGCTTCACCACTGGCAATCGCCGCTTTCATTTCATTAGTAAATAAGCGCTGCTGAGCATCCCAACGTGAAAAGTCACTGCGAGCAAAACGCATAATATGTAACAGTTCCGCTGCAGATGTATTTTGATTAACGATGCATGGCGCAGAGAAATCTTCTAGTAGTACTGCGACTGGGCGCTGTTTAATGCCCTCAAAAACAAACTGCTGTGTTTTTTCTGTGACATTCAATACCGAATCTTGTGGCTGATTATCAATCACAAGTGGTAGCGACTGCCCTTCACTATCTAAAAGTTCAATAGCAAAAGGAATATGCAGTAAGGCATTGTTAGGCTGATTATCAGGTGCAAACTGCTCAATGCTTAATGTGAAAGTTTGGTTTTGTTCATCATAAGCTTGCTCTACATTGAGCTTAGGTGTACCCGCTTGACTATACCAGCGCTTAAATTGCGTTAAATCAATGCCAGACGCATCACTCATGGCAGCGACAAAATCATCACAAGTAACTGCTTGTCCGTCATGGCGCTCGAAATACAATGCCATACCTTGTTGGAACTTTTCTTCTCCAAGTAAGGTGTGCATCATGCGAATAACTTCAGCCCCTTTGTCATACACAGTCACTGTATAAAAGTTATTCATTTCAATGACTTTTTCAGGGCGAATTGGGTGAGCCATAGGGCCTGCATCTTCACTAAATTGGTGAGTACGCATTACTTTAACCGCATCAATACGATTAAGCGCACGTGAGCCTAAGTCGCTACTAAACTCTTGGTCACGGAAAACCGTTAAGCCTTCTTTTAAAGACAACTGGAACCAGTCACGGCAAGTCACACGGTTGCCGGTCCAGTTATGGAAGTACTCGTGACCTACAATTGATTCAATCGTATGGTAATCTTTGTCTGTAGCTGTTTCTTGATTAGCAAGAACACATTTAGAGTTAAAGATATTCAGGCCTTTATTTTCCATTGCGCCCATGTTGAAGAAATCAACGGCAACAATCATGTAAATATCTAAATCGTATTCAAGGTTAAAGCGCTCTTCATCCCATTGCATTGATTTCTTTAAAGAAGTCATGGCATGAGGCGTTTTTGATAAATTACCTTTATCAACAAACAAGGCTAATTCAACTTTTCGTCCAGACTGCGTCGTGTAATGGTCACGTAATACGTCAAAATCACCGGCGACTAATGCAAATAAGTAGCTAGGCTTTTTAAATGGGTCTTGCCATTTTACAAAATGACGGCCGTCATCTAAGTTACCTGATTCAATTTGGTTACCATTAGACAGTAAGTGAGTGTACTTTTTGTCGGCAATAATGGTTACATCGAAGCTAGCAAGTACGTCTGGGCGGTCAAGGTAATAAGTAATCTTTCTAAAACCTTCTGCCTCACATTGCGTACAGTAAGCACCACCCGACAAGTATAAACCTTCTAACGAGGTATTCGTTTGCGGGTCAATATGGTTTTCAATTTTCAGAATAAAGCTTTCAGGTAAGTTATGAATGATCAGCTTTTCATCTTCAAGCGTGTAATCATCATACGCTTTGTCATCAACCATCAATGAAATTAGCGTTAAATCAACACCATCTAGCGCAAGATCTGCATTGCTTTCATCGGTACGATTGATTGTCATTGTTGACTGCACTGATGTTTTTAAAGGGGCTAATTCGAAGCGTAAATCGATGTGTTGAATTGAGAATTGTGGGGCTTGGTAATCTTTTAAATATTGAGCTTGAGGTTTACTCGTAGCAGACATTACTGACTCCAAATGGCCCTGCTTAGCAGGGCCTAAATAGTTTATTCGGCGTTAGCTTCTTGTTTAAGATGTTTTGGGGTAATACGTAAAATTTTAATACCAAAATAGGCATAAACAACCGCTAAGAATGGATTAATTAAATTAAAGAACGCGTACATTGCATAGTCAAATGGATTGATTAGTAAAACACTTTGCATATAGGCACCACAGGTATTCCAAGGAATAAGTGGGCTAGTAATTGTGCCACCATCTTCTAATGTGCGAGATAAATTTACAGGTTTTAAACCGCGTTTTTCATATTCGTCTTTAAACATACGACCAGGAACAACAATCGCGATATATTGGTCAGCTGCAACCGCATTGGTACCAATACACGTTGCAATCGTTGCAGTGATAAGAGAACCTGTGCTTTTAGCAATCTTTAAGATGCTCTTAACGAACATATCAAGTAAGCCGGTTTTTTCCATGATAGCGCCAAACATCAAGGCCGTCATAATCAGCCAAGTGGTTGTTAGCATGCCAGCCATACCACCACCGCTTAATAGTGAATCCATTTTTTCATCGCCAGTGTCAATGCTGAAACCATCGAAGAATGTTGTCCAAACTAATTTGAAGTAACCAATTGCTTGGCCTTGTGATGCATCAATTTGGCTATTTATTAAATCTGATTGAAATAACATAGCCCAAATCGCACCTAGCACCGCACCAATCGAAATAGCAGGGAAAGCTGGCATTTTACGAATTGCTAAAAACAATAACACCACCAGTGGTACTAGCATTTCAAAACCAATATTAAAGTTTTGCTCTAATAAATTAACGATTTCATCAATACGGCCAGCTTCAGCAGAACCACCGGCATTAAAGCCCATAAAGATAAAAATAATTAACGCAATAATGAAGCTTGGCACTGTAGTCCAAAGCATATGATGGATATGCTCAAATAAATCTGCCCCTGCCACTGCTGGTGCTAAGTTTGTTGTTTCAGAAAGCGGGCTTAATTTATCACCAAAGTAGGCACCAGAAATGACCGCACCTGCCGTGACGACTTGCTCTAAGCCAAGACCAGTTGCAACACCTAATAACGCCACACCGATAGTCGCAGCTGTAGTCCAAGAGCTACCAATACTCATAGCCACAATGCCACAAATCAAACAGCTAGCGGCATAGAACCAGCTAGGATTGATAATTTGTAAGCCATAGTAAATTAGAGTGGGTACAGTTCCTGATAACAGCCAAGTACCGATTAAGGCACCCACCATTAACAGTATAATGATTGCTCCAAGGGATAAGGTGATCCCCTCAATCATGGCTTGTTCTAGTTTCTTCCAGGTGTAACCATTTTTTAAGCCAATTAATGCCGCGGTAAATGTAGCGAATAATAAAGCGATTTGGTTAGGACCCGATGATGAGTTATCACCGAATAAATAAACAGCAGCGCCTAGTAGGCACACGAGCACAGTAATTGGGATTAAGGCATCTAAAAAACTGGCCTGTTTAATTGGCTTCTCTTCAATTGAATTCAAAAGATAGTCTCCTACACGTCTTATGTGGCGTGTTTAATTATTATTGTAAGCTTTGACGCAAAACTTCAGTGGCCTTATGCAGCCAGATTTTGTGATTATACCAATCTAACCTGTTTTAGGTAGCAAAAAAGGCGCTTAAGCGCCTTTTTATTAATCGATATTGCTAATTAATTGCTAATTATTTCTTAGCGATACGACCATATTTTATATAATCTTGGGTGATTAATGCCGCTTCTTCTAAGAAAGGGTCTAGCTCGTCAAGGCTATCAGGTAAATCGTCAAGCTTCTCTACTGGCTTTTCACCAAGGCGAACAAGTCGTTCATTAGCACGTTCTAACGCGCGTTCTTCACCTTCGTCTTTCTCTTTTAGACGGGTCGCTTCAACCAATGAGATAGTCTTACGGTCTTTCTCTTCTTGATAGCGCTCAATGTCAGCAAACACATAACCAAATTCAGGCTCATCTGCAATACGCGCATCATGAAGCTTATTAACGTAAGCAATCGCTGGTTTTAGGTTATCAACAGAGTTGTACTTAGCACGTATGATGCTATCCCAAGGTAGCGCGTTGTCTTGTTGACTCTCGCCCCACTCTGATGGCTCAATTGCCGATGGGAATGACACATCTGGAATCACGCCTTTGTGCTGTGTGCTTCCGCCATTAATTCGGTAGAATTTTGCAATGGTATACTGCACGCTACCTAATGGATGGTCGTATAAGTCATAAGCACGGCCAAGTGGTTTGTGCTGCTGTACAGTACCCTTACCAAAGGTTTGCTCACCAATCACAATAGCACGGCCGTAATCTTGCATCGCTGCTGCAAAAATCTCTGAGGCAGATGCACTGTAGCGATCAACCAACACAGTGAGTGGGCCATCATAAAAAGTGACGCCGTCACGGTCTTTTTGCTCTTCAATACGATTATTTAGCGTATGAATTTGTACTACAGGACCTTGATCGATAAATAAGCCAGAAAGCTGAGTCGCTTCGTAAAGTGAACCGCCGCCGTTTTGACGTAAATCGATGATGATACCGTCTACTTTGGCTTCTTTTAATTTTGCAATTTCAACTTTAACGTCTTGCGATAAATTATTATAGAAACCAGGGATTTCAATCACACCAATTTTGCTGGTTAAGTCTGAATATTTTGCTTCAAATACTTCAGATTTTGCAGCGCGGTCTTCTAAGCGAATTTTATCACGTGTGATTTCAACCACTTTTGGTGTGCCGTGAGCATCTGCCCCTTTTAGATATTGCAGGCGAACTTTTGTCCCTTTCGGGCCTTTAATCAAATCAACTACGTCATCTAAACGCCAGCCAATTACATCAACAAAGTCTTCACCTTCTTGGGCAACACCAATGATACGGTCATCTGCTTTAATTTGTTCAGACTTATCAGCCGGGCCGCCAGGTACTAAGCTGCGGATTACCGTGTAATCTTCGTCATAACTGAGTACCGCACCAATACCTTCTAATTCAAGATCCATGTCCATCTTGAATTGCTCAGCGCGACGAGGTGATAAATAAGAGGTATGCGCTTCAATGCTTCGTGCGAATGAGTTCATCACGATTTGGAAAGCATCTTCACTGTTCGTTTGTACTAAACGCTTTTGCGCATTGTGGTAACGTTTGGTCAAGACTTCTTTAATGCCTTGCCAATCTTTACCAGTCATTTTTAATCGTAAAGCATCGTATTTAACGCGCTGACGCCAAAGTTCATCAAGCTCAGCTTGGCTAGTTGCCCAATTAGCGTCTTCGCGGTCAAACAGATACTCATCTTCTTTATCGAACTTCATTTCGTTTTCAAGTAACGATAAAGAATAGTCATAGCGTTCAAAACGACGTTTTAAACTTAAGTTAAAAATATCAAAGGCAAATCCCAATTTACCTGTCGACAATGCATTATCAAATTGGTCTTTATATTGCTCAAACGAGGCAATGTCAGAGGCTAAAAACACATTTTTATTGTAGTCGAGAGATTCAATGTAACGATCAAAAACCTTCTCAGATAATTCATCGTTAAATTTAATTGGTTTGTAGTGTGCACGAGTAAATAAGTTTGTCACCCGTTTGCTTGCCGTACTATGTTGGCTTTCTTGCTTGAGTACTGGCAGGTCTTTTTCAGTCAGATTGTCTGAAGATGCCAATAATGAACCTGAAAACAGGGCAGCGACTAACGGAATGAGCGTAAACTTTTTACTCATACACAACTCCTTTATTTTTTACAGCTATTAAATGATATACAGGCTGTCTGCTTTGGTCTTAACTTGCATTCCTGTTACTAACTCGACGTGAACTTCATCTTTATTCACTTCAGTAATAACCGCGTTTACAAGTGCTTGGCCAAGTTTAACTTTAACTTTGCTATTAACCTTGACCTCTGAGGCAGGTAAAGGTTCAACTTTTCCTGAACGTTTTGCAGGAGCAGCTTTAGCAGGCTTATTATTTACTTTAGCGCCTTTTTCGCCAGATTTAGCGTGGTGGCCGCTATTCTTTTTGTAAGATTTTGTGTCACCGTCTTTACGAGGACGTTGTGGCTTCTTACGCTTCGCCATTTTAGCGCGACTTTCTTCTAACGCTTTTTGTGCGTGCTCAATGTGCTCTTGTTCTACTTTTTCGTCTTGATTACCATCAAGGTCGATACGGAACTCAGACTTAGTCACAGCTTCTAAATAGCGCCAGTTTGAGGTGTACTTTCTTAGTGCTTGACGAACCTGAGTTTTACTTACTTTCTCAGAACCTTCAATACGCTCAGCGATATCTTTAAAAATACCTACTTTAAGCGGCTGAATACCGTCTTTTTGTTTAAAACATTTTGGAAATTCTTGGTATAAGAAATCCAGTACTTCATTAATATCTTTTAGCTTGTTTGTGGTTTCCATGTTAGAACCTTTTATTACATCTTTTCATCAAGTGATGAATCGACATAGTGTGTTACCCAGTCGGTCAACTCTTCGAAGTCCGCTTCGATAAGCGCTAAATCACCTCGAAGGTGTTCCCAAATACCATTTATAATTTCATCAATTGATTCACAGTCAAGGTCATCCGGTAGACGTTCCCATGCCATGTGAATCAAGTCGTTGAGCCTTTCAGCAACAACTTCTTCTTCCCCTTCCCAATCACCAACATCTTGGATTGCAAAGAGGTAATCTTGCACATTTAGCAGATCTTTCATTTTAGATTTGCCTCAAAGCATTTTACCAATGCTTCTAAACCAGCTTGATCATCAGCATCGAATCGCGCAATGCTTGGGCTGTCGATATCAAGTACAGCAAATACTTTACCGTCTTTGAAAATCGGCACAACTACTTCTGAGTTAGATGCAGCATCACAGGCAATATGACCAGCAAATGCATGCACGTCTTCAATGAGTTGTGTTTGTTGTGTTTGCGCGGCAGTTCCACATACCCCTTTACCTACTGGAATACGGATACATGCAGGATTACCTTGAAACGGCCCTAGCACTAATTCTTCAGGTGAATCCATTAAATAAAAGCCCGCCCAATTGATATCCTCTAAAGAGGTAAATAACAGCGCACTAATATTTGCCATGTTGGCAATAACATTTGATTCACCAGTGATTAGCGACTCAGTTTGTTTAACTAATGACTGGTAAAAATCTTGCTTTTGCATACCAAACTACTTCTTATTAAACATACAGTAGCTAAAGGTACTCTTTGTAGACGACAAATGAAACCTTTTGAGGGCAAAAAAAAACATTTTGCCCTCAATTTCAGTCAGCTTGATTAAATATTCTGCTATTGATGAGAAGATTGTGTTGTAAGGCCCTGTCTTAAACCAAATAAAAACAGTCCAGCTGCCAGAGCAGACATCACAGCATTGACTATAAAAGCCATACCTGTTGTAGCGCTAAGTAAGTAGCTGAATATAGCGCCACCTAGTAAGCCAAGTGTCAGAACACCTGAATAATTAACCTTTGCATACTTATACATAAGTAAATAACCCGGCACCACAAACGCTGCCATAGTTAGACCTACAATGTGGGCATTGGCGATTGCGCTAACGAATAAGTTAAAGAAAATGTTTAAACCATTTCCTTCAAGTGTAAACGCATAATAAAGGCCTAAGATACAACCGATGATCACAGGCGATAATAAAGAAAGTCCTACACTCTTTGCTAAACGATGTTTCATAAATTCCCTAATGTCACAAAGATAATACGAGAAGTGTTAAGCATGGACTAACTAGTTAAAATGCGAAATATCGACAATAGTCGTAATTTGCAGAACAAATGAAAAGCACAAGAAACAAAAAAGCCGCTGAATAAATTCAGCGGCTTCAATGATGGTGGAGAGATAGGGATTTGAACCCTAGAGGGGCTACAAACCCCTGCCGGTTTTCAAGACCGGTGCATTCGACCACTCTGCCATCTCTCCGAATGCGAAAACCTACCCGCTTACGCCAGTAGTAAAAATAATGGTGGAGAGATAGGGATTTGAACCCTAGAGGGGCTACAAACCCCTGCCGGTTTTCAAGACCGGTGCATTCGACCACTCTGCCATCTCTCCGACGGCGTGCATAATAGATAAAGCGGCCGTGCTTGTGAAGCTTTTTTTTCAAAAAACTGTTTAAGTGATTAAAAAACAATTAATTTGCTCAGCATTAGTACAACAGCGTTTAGATTGTGCGCAACATTGAACTTTTCTATTATTTATCTTGTCTATTGATCCACAATAGTTTGCCCAAATATATAACTCTTGATAGGCTTAGTTCAGTTTAATAATTGGAACTAACGAACGTATAAGTTCATTTAAAGGAGCTCTAACAATGGCGTTTAATCAATCGTACAATACTGCAAGACCAGTAATGTCGACTATTGAAACCAATAAAGTTTTAAAGAATACCTATTTCTTACTGGCGATGACACTGGCATTTAGCGCAGTGACAGCAGGTATATCAATGGCAATGGATCTACCTTATTTTATGGGGATAGTATTTAGCTTGATTTCACTTGGTGTGCTTTTTGTTGTTAACAAAAAGGCAGACAGTGCTTCAGGTGTTGCTTGGGTATTTGTTTTCACAGGTTTAATGGGCGCAGGACTTGGTCCAATGCTTAACTACTACGCTGCAATGCCAAATGGTCCTATGCTTATTATGCAAGCGTTAGGCTCTACTGCGTTAATCTTCTTTGGTTTGTCGGCTTATGCGCTTACCACTAAAAAAGACTTCTCATTCATGGGTGGCTTTTTAACTGTGGGTTTAATCGTGGTTATTATTGCAAGCCTAGTTAACTTATTTATTGGCAGCTCAATTACCTTTATGGTTATTAATGCTGCAGTTGTGCTAATTATGTCTGGTTTAATCTTATTTGACACTAGCCGTATCATTAATGGCGGCGAGACTAATTACATCCGCGCAACAGTTGCTTTATACCTGAATGTGTATAATTTATTTACGTCTCTTCTTCACCTACTTGGTGCAAGTGATGACTAATTAAATAGTTCTGCTAAAATAGCCCCTTTCTAGGGGCTTTTTTATTGGATGCGTTTTGGCACAATTTGTACTTTCTCTTCATACCGCGCCGACCGATCACGACACAACTCAACGGCTAATTAAATTTGCACAGGCCTGTCTTGACTCTGGTCACTCAATTGCAGCTATCTTTCTTTATCAAGCTGGTGTTTACCACGCAAGTAACCATTTAGAACTTGCCAGCGACGAGCTTCCAATTAATCGTTTGTGGCAATCGTTAAGTGAGCAAGAGATCCCTTTACTGCTATGTGTCACTGCTGCTGAAAAGCGTGGCTTAGATATCGATAACACAGGCGTTTTTACCGTCGCTGGACTTGCAGAATTTGCGATGCTTGTCAGTGAAGCGGATAAATGGGTGCAATTTAAATGAAAAACATTTTAGTAATAAGCCAACATAGCCCATTTGATGATCAACATATTCGTGAATCACTCGACACTACACTGATTTTTGCTGCTATTGAACAAAACATTAGTTGGCTTCTAAGTGGTGAGGCTGTTTTAGCTTTGAAAAAAAATCAACAGCCAGAGCAACTTGGCATAAAAAACTATTTTAAAACCATTAAAACCCTTGAGTTATACGATTTTGAAAACATATATGTATGTGAAAAGTCGTTGATGGATTTTAACCTTTCAGAAGATAGTCTGATTATCGATGTTAAAGTAGCTAACTTTGAGCAACAGCGAGACTTAATTAGCCAACAGCATCAGGTGGTGACCTTATGAGTACCTTGCATATTTTTTCAAAACCCTTAGCTCACTATTGCAATAATATGTTAGCAAATTTAATTTCTTCGCAAGATACAGTTCTACTTGTTAGTGACGCTTGTTATAACAACATGCAGTTTAAGCAGTTCTCTTCAGCAATTCATTTACTAGAAGAAGACGCTGCAGCCCGTGATATTTCATTTAATCAAGGCGATATCGCAATAAACTACGGGCAGTTTGTAGAAATGACTTTAAACGCAAAAAACACGATTACTTGGTAAACCATGCTTGAATTTAATAACAAACAGATAGAAACGGACAAACAAGGGTATTTACTTGATTCAAACGATTGGTGTGAAGAGCTTGCATCCATTATTGCTGAGCAAGAGAACATTACCTTAAGTGAGCAGCACTGGGAAGTTGTGCATTTTGTGCGTGATTTTTACGTAGAGTACAACACCAGCCCTGCAATACGCATGCTGGTCAAAGCAATGGCCCAAAAGCTAGGTGAGGAAAAAGGTAATAGCATGTATTTGTATAAGCTATTCCCTAAAGGCCCAGCAAAGCAAGCAACTAAAATTGCAGGTTTACCTAAACCGGCTAGGTGTATTTAATGGTTAATAAAGCCAATAGCAAACCACGCCGCAGCAGCGGTCGGACTTATTCAAGGCCTACTCAAAAACGCCAAGTTAAAAAAACAATTAGTCCTGAGCAGCGCAAAGTGGTGCTATTTAACAAACCATTTGATGTGCTTTGCCAATTTACCGATGATCAAAACCGCAAAACGCTTGCCGACTTTATTACTATTAAAGACGTGTATGCAGCAGGACGCCTAGACAGAGATAGCGAAGGACTGTTGCTCCTTACTAACTACGGTAAATTACAACACACACTCACTGAACCCAATAAAAAAACAGCTAAAACTTATTGGGTGCAAGTAGAAGGTGATGTTACTGATGAGGCTATCTTTGCACTTAACAAAGGTGTAGAGCTTAAAGATGGCATGACCAAGCCTGCCAAAGTTAGGCGTATTGACGAGCCGTCAATTTGGCCACGTACCCCGCCCGTTCGCGAGCGTAAAAAGATACCAACCAGTTGGTTAGAAATCTCTATCACTGAGGGCCGTAATCGCCAAGTTCGCCGTATGACAGCGCATGTTGGCTTCCCTACTTTGCGATTAATTCGTTACAGCATTGGTAACTATACCCTTGATGGATTAGAGAATGGCCAGTTTAAAGTAGTGAACAACCCTGATGCATAAACCCAATGTCACAGTGGCCGCCATCGTCACATGCCAAGACAAATTTTTACTTGTTAAAGAGCGCGATAAACACACAGGTGATATTTGCTATAACCAGCCTGCGGGTCATTTAGAAGCCAATGAAACCTTAGCAGAAGCAGCTCATCGCGAACTTATTGAAGAAACAGGCATTAGCCTTAATGCCAATCACCTTGTTGGCATTTATAATTTGCATGCCGCAAATGGCGTTCACTATATGCGTTTTAGCTTTGCTTTTAATAGCCCAGAGCTATTTGAACCATCTCCCCAAGATGATGACATTCTTAGCGCAGATTGGTTTAGCCTTGAACAAATTAAAAACCTGCCGCTAAGAAGCCCTTTGGTTTTAAAATGCATTGAAGATCATTTAGCTGGTAAAGCCTACCCACTTAGTTTGATTTACCAATAACCGCTGTGATTTTGGCTGGTTTGGGCGTCTAAAAGCATGCTATAATATCGGCCTTTCCATAGCAGTTAAAAAATGACAGCGAATATTATGAGCGAAAATAGTCACATTAAAGTCATCGTGGGTATGTCCGGCGGTGTTGATTCTTCTGTATCAGCGTATTTATTAAAGCAACAAGGCTATCAAGTTGAAGGCCTGTTCATGAAAAACTGGGAAGAAGACGATAATGATGAATATTGCGCTGCAGCTGAAGACCTACAAGACGCACAAGCTGTGTGCGATAAGCTAGGTATTGAGCTTCACACTGTAAATTTTGCAGCCGAATACTGGGACAACGTGTTTGAATACTTTTTAGCAGAGTACAAAGCAGGTCGTACACCAAACCCAGACATCATGTGTAATAAAGAAATCAAATTCAAAGCATTTTTAGAATTTGCAGCACAAGCACTCGGTGCTGATTACATTGCTACTGGCCACTATGTTCGCCGTGAAAAGCGCGGTGATAAATATGTCATGTGTCGTGGCCTTGATGACAACAAAGATCAAAGCTATTTCTTATACACTCTAAGCCATGAGCATATTGCGCAAACACTTTTCCCTGTTGGCGATATTGCTAAGCCTGAAGTACGCCGCATCGCTGAAGAGCAAGACTTAATCACTCACGATAAAAAAGACAGTACCGGTATCTGTTTTATTGGTGAGCGTAAATTTAAAGACTTCTTACAAAAATTCTTACCAGCACAGCCAGGTAAAATTGAAGATACCGATGGCAATGAAGTGGGTGAGCACGAAGGCTTGATGTACCACACACTTGGTCAACGTAAAGGTCTATTAATTGGCGGCATGAAAGAAGGTTCGGGTGAACCTTGGTATGTAGTTGATAAAGACGTTGATCGAAACGTATTAGTGGTTGGTCAAGGTAAAGACCACCCTCGCCTGTACAGTAATGGTTTAAATGCAAACCAGCTTCACTGGGTTGATCGCGAAGGTCCTAAAGGGACCACACGCTGTACTGTTAAAACTCGTTATCGCCAAGAAGATATCAGCTGTACTTTACTTGTTGGTGAAGATGGTATGGCACGCGTATTATTTGATGAGCCACAAAAAGCAGTGACACCGGGCCAATCAGCCGTATTCTACGCTGACGAAGTATGTTTAGGTGGTGGTATTATTGATTCGGTGATCAAATAATGACAGAGCACCAAGTCATGGCTTTAGCTGCCATGTGTCAAGTTGCTAAACAAGTACAAAAAGTTGCGCAATATGGCCAAGGCAGTGATCACGAATTAGAAAAATTACTAAACTGTATTGTCGAAACATCACCAAATAGCCCTGAAGACGTGTATCAGGGTAAACATAATTTACGTGAAGGCTATCGCATTTTGATTGCACAGCTTTCTGCCGGCGCAGACAAAGACGTCGAAATCGTAAAATATGTGGGTGGTTTAATGCAATTAGAACGTGCATTAAGTTCAAAACAAAACAGCTTAAATGAATTAGGTCGTCGCATTGATGATGTTAAACGTCGCCTCGACCACTTTGCTATCACAGATGATACTGTAGTAGCAGCGCTTGCTGATATTTACTCATCGGTGCTAAGCCCCCTTGGGCATCGTATTCAAGTGTATGGCAAGCCAGAGTTATTAAAACAGCAGCTCACGCAAAACAAAATTCGTGCCCTATTATTGGCCGGAATTCGTAGTGCCGTGTTATGGCGACAAATGGGCGGTAAACGCCGTCACTTTTTCTTTGCAAAAAGAAAAATCCTCGCCATTGCTAAACAATCAATTTAATTATCGTTCAAACTAGACAATTTAGGAGTCATTATGGAGCTTTCAGCGTTAACCGCTATCTCTCCGGTAGATGGTCGCTATGGCAACAAGACCACGGAACTACGCAGTATTTTCAGCGAATTTGGTTTAATCAAATACCGTGTAACTGTTGAAGTTCGTTGGTTACAAGCTTTATCTGCAGCTAGCGCAATCAAAGAAGTACCGGCATTTAGCGACGAGGCTAATGCTTTACTTAATGCCATTGTTGATAACTTTAGCGAAGCTGATGCAGCACGCGTTAAAGAGATCGAGCGCACAACTAACCATGACGTAAAAGCAGTTGAATACCTACTTAAAGAAAAAGTAGCTGATAACGCAGAGCTTAACGCAGTTAACGAATTCATTCACTTTGCATGTACTTCAGAAGACATCAATAACCTGTCTCACGGTTTAATGCTTACCGAAGCGCGTGACAAAGTATTACTTCCATACTGTGACCAACTTCTAAATGCATTAAAAGAAAAAGCAGTTGAGTACAAGTCAGTTGCAATGATGACACGTACCCACGGTCAACCAGCTACCCCTTCTACAATGGGTAAAGAGTTTGCAAACGTCTACATGCGCTTAAAGCGTCAACGTGACCAAATTGCTAACGTAGAAATGTTAGGTAAAATCAACGGTGCTGTAGGTAACTACAACGCTCACCTAAGTGCATACCCAGATTACGATTGGCACAGCCACGCTGAGCAGTTCGTAACGAGCCTAGGTTTAACATTCAACCCGTTCACAACACAAATCGAGCCACACGATTACATTGCTGAGTTATTCGATGCAGTTGCACGTTTCAACACTGTATTACTTGATTTTGACCGTGACGTTTGGGGCTACATTGCACTTAACCACTTCAAACAAAAAACAATCGCAGGTGAGATTGGTTCATCAACTATGCCGCACAAAGTAAACCCGATTGATTTTGAAAACTCTGAAGGTAACTTAGGTATTGCAAACGCTATCTTTACTCACCTTGCGCAAAAACTACCTGTTTCTCGCTGGCAACGTGACTTAACTGACTCAACAGTGTTACGTAACCTAGGTGTTGGTATGGGCTACACTCTTATCGCTTACCAAGCGACTTTAAAAGGTGTTAGCAAGCTTGAAGTAAACGAAGAGCGTTTATTAGCAGAACTAGACAAAAACTGGGAATTACTAGCGGAACCAATCCAAACGGTTATGCGTAAATATGGTATCGAAAAGCCATATGAAAAACTTAAAGACCTTACTCGTGGTAAGCGCGTAAACCAAGAAATCATGGCTGATTTCATCGATGGTCTTGAGTTACCTGAAGAAGCAAAAGTAGAAATGAAAAAATTAACTCCGGCTAATTACATTGGCCGCGCTGTTGAGTTCATCGACAACTTAGCTTAAATTCAAATTAAGACTTAAAAAAGCGAAAGGCCTTCCTTTCGCTTTTTTTATATCAATTCGCTTAGGTCATGTTATGTATCAATTAACCATCAATTCATTAACCCAAGAGCAATTTTTAGCTGAGTATTGGCAGAAAAAACCATTACTTATAAAGCAAGGCTTCAAGGATTTTTCAGATCCGATTGAACCCGAAGAATTGGCCGGTCTTGCCATGGAAGAAAGCATTGAATCACGTATTGTGACCAATCACTCAGATGATTGGCAAGCATACCATGGTCCTTTTGAAGACTTTAACCTGCTAACTGAAAAGCACTCAACATTACTGGTGCAAGCAGTTGACCATTGGCATAGCGATGCAGCACAACTACTGGAGCCATTTCGCTTTATTCCAAACTGGCGTATCGATGATTTAATGATCAGCTACTCTACCCCAGGTGGTGGCGTGGGTCCGCATTTAGATCAATACGACGTGTTTATTATTCAAGGTGAAGGAAAGCGCCACTGGCGAGTTGGTTTACCTGATGCGAACTTAAAGCAATTTGCACAAAATAAGAGCCTGTTACAAGTTGAGCAATTTCCTGCAGTGATCGACTGTGTGTTAGAGCCGGGAGATATTCTCTATATTCCACCAGGTTGCCCACATGAAGGTTACGCAGTTGAAAATGCACTTAATTACTCTGTAGGTTTTAGAGCGCCAAATCAACGCGATTTATTATCACAATTTGCCGATCACCTCATCGATACTGAGCTTGGTAATCAACGATATGGTGATGCAGAGCTTAAGTTGCGTTCATCTAAAGGTGAACTTAACCAAACTGAAGCAGAAAAAGTAAAGCAACTTATGATTGCTGCGATTAATGATGACGCAGTATTCAAGACTTGGCTTGGTAACAGTATGAGTCAGCCAAAACATGACATGGATTTAGCGCCTTTAGAGGAGCCATATACACTAGATGACGTAAATGACTTACTTAATGATGAGGACGTTGTTTTTGAGCGTTTAGGTGGTACCCGTGCCATTTATCAAGTAATTGACGATAAAATACTTTTAAGTATTAATGGTGTTAATTATATGCATGATTTAACTGACCTTGAATTAATAACAAAGCTCACAGATCAAACCTACTTGACCTCTGCTGACATAAATAGTTCAAAAAATAATCACATTTTCTTGAAAACCTTTACTACACTTTTAAATGAGGGTATTTGGTTTTGTTAGGAGCGTGTGTTTATGAGCTATCAAATAGATGAAGTTGAATGGAGTATCGACAAGGAACTCTTACAACAGATCAGAGAGCGAGTATTTGTATGCGAACTACATATTCCTAAAGACATTGAGTTTGATCATTTAGATAAAACAGCACATCACGTACTCGTGACCGACGAGTGTAAATGCCCAGTTGCTACTGGACGTTTATGTAATGATGGTCTCATTGGGCGAATTGCTGTTTTACCTGAACATCGTAACCGTTCGGTTTACAAATCATTATTGAATTACTTAGTAGGCATGGCTGAAAAGCAAGGTTGTGATTGCGTCAGCATTAATTGCATATTGAACGAAGTAGATAGATTTAAACGAAATGGCTTTTCGGCTGATGGCTTAGTATTTATGGAGGCTGGTATTCCAAGGCAGCGAATGCTCTGCCCTATTAAGCAATTTGATACGCGGCCATTCACTTTGGTGCATTAAGGTATATGTTAAATAAAAAAGCTGAATAACATTATTCAGCTTTTTTATTAGAAGTTATGCAGGCTCGTTTTGCCACATTTCTTCTTTTTCAAATAGCTCATATAAACCATGAGCACGGTTGATTAACAGGTTAGCAAAATCAACTTTGGTTTTATCTACCGCACCTGATTGCATTAGCTGATCAGCCTTCATTTGCCACTGCATTGAGAAATAACGTAACACTTCACGTGCATTATTTGCTGCACTTGCTTCAGCGTGATCGGTAGGTAAACGACCCGTGATCACCCAATAGCTCTTACCGTTTTGTGCTTTAAATTTCCAAATCGCTACTAATGGGGCAATAAAACGGCTTTCTTTTTCTACAACAGTTTGCGGAATAACGCCTTTTTCAGCTAAATGCTTTTGTGCATTTTGGAAACATTCTCTTTGCCAAATAACACTTTGTTTTTGCGCTTCGGCTTGTTCTTCTGGTGTTAATGGTCTTGCTTGTTTTTGTTCCATGGTGGTTACTCTTTTACAACATTTCTGACACTTTAAGGTTTAAAATGGCGCTGTGCAAGTGTTTACGGGCAATCAAAGAGCATTTTAATTTACTTGCGTACTATTCAGTCAACTCAGAAAGAAGAGTTAGGCTCTGTTAAGAATTGCAGCTCTTCAGCTGTTGATTCTCGACCTAAAATTTTATTGCGATGTGGGTAACGACCGAACCTATCAATAATCACTTTGTGTTTTAGTTCAAATTCATAATTACTCATGCCTTTAAACAATTGCTCAGCTTGCTGATGAATGACTTTCGATTCACTGTGCATAAACGGCATATAAATAAACGCAGCTTGAGAGCCAGGTAATTTTTTATCAAAGCCAAGTTCAATTGCTCTTTGCGCTAAGCATAGTGCTTGTGGGTCTTGGCTAAACGCTTTCACCGTATTACGATAAATATTGCGTGAAAACTGATCTAACACGATAATTTCAGCTAAAGAGCCTTGAGCATCAACTCGCCAGTCAGCATGTTCGCCAGCGATAACCTGCAAAAGGCATTCTGAAAACTCACGTGTAATTAAGGCATCAACTTCATCTGATTGCTGATACCAAGCTTCTGGGCCTAATTCCTCAAACCAAAAATCGATAATCCTTTGCTTATTCATAAACTCTTCTTAATTACCCAGTACTTTTGCCGGATCTACCCTGGTGGCTTGCCACGCAGGATATAAGGTAGCCAAAATAGCGAGAACAAATGTAACAATCACCGTGATAACGATATCTTGCCAAACTAATTTACTGGGTAAAAACTCTATAAAATAAACCCCTTGTAACGGGTTATCGCCAAATAAGTTACTTGCCCAAGTGAACAGTTCACTGATGTTTAATGCAAGCATCACACCGATAACTGTGCCTAAGATCACACCAATTAAAGCTTGTGTAAAACCTTGCATTACGAAGGTTGCTAAAATGGTGCTATCTTGTGCGCCCATGGTTTTTAAAATTGCGATATTTGCCTGTTTTTCACGTACTTCCATCACTAATGACGAAACAATATTAAAACTCGCTACCGCAATTATTAAAAACACCACGATATACACAATAGTGCGAACCATTTGAATATCTTGATATAAGCTACCCTGGGTTCTAAACCAACTCGAGACATAGACATAATCAGGAATAATTTGCCCCACACGCATCGCCGTTTGATGGGCTGCGAACACATCAGCTACTTGTAATCGTAAGCCGGTTACTTGGTTTTGCTCAAAACTCAACACACTTTGCGCTTTATCAAGGCGAATGAAAGCCGCCGTTTCATCAATTGGGCCACCCATTTTTATAATACCCGCAAGATTCAAGCTAACACGCTTTGGCGCCAATAAAGTGTTACTTTGCTGGTTTATCTGTGGGATTAATAAGGTAACTGGGTCGCCAATTTTAAGGCCCAATCGGTTAACAATTTGTTGGCCTAAAAGCACATCTTCTTGTTGTAGCTGGCTAACTAAACGCCCTTCTGTAAATTGGTTTAACGCCGACACTTGGTTTTCAAATTCAGGGCTTACACCACGCACTTCAACTGCTTTTAACTCACTTTTATATTGCGCCATGCCGTTGACACTAATAAACGGCGCAGCACCTGTTACACCGGCTTGAGAGCGCAGTAGTGTAACTTTTGACTGCCAATTATTGATTGGTTTGTTAGGGGCAACATATTCAACCTGAGGTACAACCGATAAAAGCCGATGTACTAGCTGCTGCTCAAAACCATTAATAACTGATAAAGCAACAATTAGCACAGCGACACCTAAAAGTATGCCGATTGTCGATGCTTTAGCGATAAAACTAACAAAACCGTTTTGTCCGTCTTTTTGGCCACTATGGGCACGAAAGCGTTTTGAAATAAAGGCACTAAGCAACATGCTGAGACTCTTTAATTGCAAGCTTACCATCATCTAAATAGGCAATTTTACCTAGTTTATCTGCAAGTTCTAAATCATGGGTTACCACAACAAAACTGGTTTTTAAGCTAGTATTTAATTCTTTAATTAAATCGTAAATCTTAATTGCGTTTTGTTTATCTAAGTTACCGGTTGGTTCATCGGCAAGCACCAAAGCAGGCTCAGTTACTAATGCGCGTGCTATTGCAACCCGCTGCCTCTCACCACCTGATAACGCCGAAGGTTTATGTTCACTACGATGAGATAACCCTACTTTATCTAGCATGTTACGGGCTTTTTCGGTTGCCGCTTTTGCGCTTAAGCCTTTAATTAATAGTGGCATTGCAACATTTTCGATGGCAGTAAATTCCATTAATAGATGATGGAATTGATAAATAAAACCTAAATTTTCATTTCTGAAACAGGCTTGTTGTTTACGGTTTAATTTGGAAACTTGCTGACCTTTAATTTCAACCTTGCCTGAGCTTTCGTTATCTAAGGTGCCTAATATGTGCAATAAGGTACTTTTGCCAGAGCCAGAGCTCCCTACAACGGCTAACATTTCGCCTTGTTTAAGTGCTAAATCAACCCCTTTTAATACCGCAACCTCGTTATCGCCATCTTGATAGACTTTATTTAACTGCTGACAATTGATAACTAAATCACTCATAACGTAATACCTCTGCTGGATTCACTTTTGCAGCTTTTCTGGCAGGATACAAGGTAGCTAAAAAGCTCATCGCAATACTCCCTGCGGCAATTAAACTCAAACTCATAACATCAAATTTAACGGGTAAACTCACACCAGCTAGTAAATTGATGCCAAACATATTCAATAATTCATTAATGTTGCTACTTAATAGCACACCAAGTAACGCACCAATACTGGTACCGATAAGGCCGTTATATAAGCCTTGGATCATAAACACGTGCTGCACTTGTAACGGAGTTAAACCCAGTGTTTGTAAAATAGCGACTTCACTTTGCTTCTCACTGACCATCATGGTTAATGCTGAAACGATATTAAACACCGCAACGAGCACGATTAAGCCAAGTAACATCGACATAATGCGCTTTTCCATTGCCACAGCGGCAAATAGTGTGCCTTGGCTAGCTCGCCAGTCAGTCACTGTGTAATCGTTTAAAATAGCTAACTGAGATTGCAATACTTGCTCAACAGCAAATGGTTCATACAGCGATACACTCAAATTGGGTGCTGCTGATTTTGCTAGTTTTAAAACTCTGCCTAACGAATAGCCACTGGTAAATGCCAATGACATATCAATTTCTGACTGTGTTTCATAAAGTGCAGCAACGGTAAACAAGCGCTGACTCGGTACTCGACCAAGGGGAGTATACGAACTGGCATTAGGCATGATCACCCGTACTTTATCCCCAAGCGAAATACCCAATTTTCGACTCAAGTAGCGGCTAATCGCAATATGGTAGTTGCTGTCCATTACTTGTGACCAATTGCCGGCAACAATTTTATCTTTTACGTTATAGATGGAGCTTCCTTCATCATAGAGCCCTTGTAACAACACACCATGCAAATCTTGGTTAGTTTGTAAAATGGCTTCGCCATGGCGGTATAGGTTAACTTGTTTAACATCTTGAGAATTTGCTAGTTGCTGCTTTAACTGCAACATGGTTTCTTTCGAGTTATCTTCGGCTGATACTTCAATATGGGGAATTAAACCAAGCATGTTGGTTTTAAGGTTATTTTCAAAGCCATTCATTACTGAACTGACTGTAAACAAGGCCATTAAACCAATAGCAATGCCCGCGATAGAGAAAAATGAAATAAATGAGATAAAGGCATTGCCCTTTGAGGAGCGACTATATCTCAGCCCTATAAAAAGGCTAACAGGTTGAAACATAATAAATTATGGGTATTCCAAGGGCTAAATATGCGCTCATGTTAGCATAGATTTAGCTAGCATGGGATGCGCGAAATTGTAAAAAATAATTATAAATCTGATACTTGAACAGTAGCAACCAAATGGTCAAGTAATGCTTTTACATTGGTTGCGATAAACTGCCTTGGTGGATACACCCCCCATACCCCTTCAGGTTCAGGAGCAACATTCGAAAGAACAGCAGTCAACCTGCCATTGGCTAAGTGTTCATTGACATAGTAATCTGGTAGTTGCACGATGCCTAACCCTTTTATTGCAGCGTCAACCAATGCCCAACCACTGTTACAGGCCAAACGCCCTGCCACTTTGATGTGCTTGTCTTGGCCCTGCTCTTTTACCCGCCAGTAACTGTTATTACCAATCAGGCAATTGTGCTGATGTAATTCACTTACACTGTGTGGTTGGCCGAATTTATTGATATATTCAGGGCTACAACAAATAACAAGCCTGCGCTGACTAATGCGCCGAGCTTTTAAAGATGAATCTTTTAAATGACCAAGGCGAATAGCGAGATCATACCCATCTTCTAGAAGATTGACTTGCTCATTGCTTAAATGGCTGATCACTTCAATATCTGGGTGCTTTTGCATAAACGAATGTACCGCAGGCATGATGAAACTTTCACCATACATCACAGGAGCTGTTAGTTTTATACTACCTTTTGGTGTCAGTTGCTGCTCTGCAAGCAGTGCCGTGGCATCATCCATGGCATGCTGTAATTGTTTAGTTTGATGCGCAAACACCTGCCCTTCTTGCGTTAGCACCACTTTACGGGTTGTTCGGGTTAACAATTGTGTGTTTAATCGCTCTTCTAATTGACTGACATACCGGCTTACATGGGCCACTGACATACCCAGTAGTTTACTTGCTTTTGTAAAACTGCCTGTTTCTGCTACCGCTAAAAACTCATCAATTCCGTGCCAACGATTCATTATTACCATACTGTAAAAGTGTTTTAATAAAACGAAGATTATCATTCATTGAGAAACAAATAAAATAGACTAAGTTTAATACTTACTTCCAACAACTATAAGGGAACGTTATGACTGATTTTATCAAATCAAAAGCGGCTATCGCTTGGGGTCCAAATCAACCACTATCAATTGAAGAAGTGGATGTAATGATGCCTAAAAAAGGCGAAGTGCTTGTAAAGATTGTTGCTACAGGTGTTTGTCATACCGATGCATTTACTTTATCTGGTGAAGACCCTGAAGGTATTTTCCCAGCAATCCTTGGCCATGAAGGTGGCGGTATTGTTGAAGCCGTAGGTGAAGGTGTAACACATGTTGAAGTAGGCGATCATGTTATTCCTCTTTACACTGCTGAATGTGGCGAGTGTAAAATGTGTAAATCGGGCAAAACAAATTTATGCTCTGCGGTACGTGAAACGCAAGGTAAAGGTTTAATGCCTGACGGCACAACGCGTTTCTATAAAGATGGTCAACCAATTTATCACTACATGGGTTGCTCTACCTTCTCTGAGTACACTGTATTACCAGAGATTTCACTTGCTAAAGTAAGCAAAGAAGCGCCTCTTGAAGAAATTTGTTTACTTGGTTGTGGTGTAACAACCGGCATGGGTGCTGTTACTAAAACAGCAAAAGTTCAAAAAGGCGATACAGTGGCTATTTTTGGCTTAGGTGGTATCGGTTTATCGGCGATTATCGGTGCGAAAATGGCGGGCGCTGGCCGTATCATTGGTGTTGATATCAACACCAGTAAGTTTGATCTTGCTACTAAACTAGGTGCAACTGATTTAATCAATCCAAATGACTTTGACAAACCAATCCAAGAAGTTATCGTTGAAATGACTGACGGCGGTGTTGATTTCTCATTTGAATGTATCGGTAACGTTAATGTAATGCGCTCTGCTCTTGAGTGTTGTCACAAAGGTTGGGGTGAATCAGTAATCATTGGTGTTGCAGGTGCAGGCCAAGAGATCTCTACTCGACCTTTCCAACTAGTAACAGGTCGTGTATGGCGCGGTAGTGCATTTGGTGGCGTTAAAGGTCGCTCTGAGTTACCAGAGATTGTTGAGCGCTATATGAATGGTGAGTTTGCCTTAAACGATTTCATCACACACACCATGAAACTTGAAGATATCAATGAAGCTTTCGACTTAATGCACGAAGGTAAGAGCATCCGCTCAGTTATTCATTATTAATCTTTTAATTTGGCGCTAGGTTGACTCCTAGCGCCTTTGTTTCAAGGATTTGGTTATGCTAGAAAACATAAGCTCAACAAAAGTCAGCGGTGGCTGGCATAAACAATATACCCACCAAGCTAGCAGCACACATTGTGCTATGCGCTTTGCGATTTTTTTACCGCCAGGTGCCAGCGAAACGAATAAAGTGCCAGTGATGTATTGGTTGTCAGGTTTAACCTGTACAGATGAAAACTTTATGCAAAAAGCCGGAGCATTTAAAAAAGCGGCTGAACTAGGTATTGCGATTGTCGCTCCAGATACTAGCCCGCGCGGTGAAAATGTGCCTGACGATGAAAGTTACGATTTTGGTCAAGGTGCTGGTTTTTATGTCAATGCGACTCAAGCGCCTTACAATGTGCACTACAACATGTACGACTATGTGGTTTCTGAGTTACCTGCACTTATCGAAGCGCACTTCCCTGTGACGACCAAAAAAGCCATTGCTGGTCATTCTATGGGTGGTCACGGCGCATTGATGATTGCACTTAAAAACCCTAAACAATACGTCAGCGCCAGTGCTTTTAGCCCGATTGTGAACCCGATTAATTGCCCTTGGGGTGAAAAAGCGTTCAGTAATTACCTAGGTAGTGATAAAGCAAGTTGGCTTGAATACGACAGCTGTGAGTTAATGAAAAATGCCGTCGCTGATGATTTTTTACCGATGCGTATTGATCAAGGTGAGGCCGATAACTTCTTAACTGAGCAACTCAAAACTGAGAACTTATTTGCTGTCGTAAACGAAAAAGATTACCCAGCTGAGATCAACATGCACGCGGGTTATGATCATAGTTACTTCTTTATCAGCAGCTTTATTGACGAACACCTGATGTTTCATCAAAAGTATCTGTGATTAATACTTAATTTTTAGTGTGAGGGCTTAACTTCCTCACACTCTTTAATACTGCGTGTAATTTGCCTGCAAACTAATTGCGGTTGTTGTTCTTTTGGTTTGAGTAAACCAATAACAGCGCTATCAATTTCAAAGCCTAACTTTGCGAATGAAAAGCCTTCAGCATCGGTTACAGTACTGTTAGTTTGATTTGCATTTGTAGTTGCAAGATTTGTTGGTTGTGAGTTTTTTGCATAGCCATCGACTATTGACCCCGCCACTGTACACCCCACTAATTGGTAGCTAATTAAGCAAATAACAAGTTTTGAAAAGCTAATCTTCATTGTTAAAACTATCCATTAATGTAGGTCTTTTTTTTGGCTCAGCTTTAACCTCAACACATTCTTTTACTGCGCGACTAATTTGACGACATTTAAGCTCAACGTCTTTGTCTTTACTACCGCTCTCTAGGCCTTCAATAATTGCTTTGTCGATTTCATAACCTAGCATCGTCATGGTCATGCCATAGTTAACTCGGTTATTATCTTTTTTATCTGCATAGGCGCTTGCCGGCTGTGCTTGACTCGTGCGCCCGCCAATTCCATCTGCAACTAAGCCAACTGCAGTACAGCCACTGAGTAAACTAACTGATAGTATTACGTACAAAGATTTAAGCATCGATCCTCCAATACACTTAAGCTTATTTTCTAAGCATAATAACAAACGCGTAATTTAACTGTAAAAAACTGTAGATTAATCACAAATATCGCGAATAAACTCTTTTAGAAACCCAACTAATTGCAATAGGAATATTAACAAGAAAGGTAAAGCGCCTAAAATTGCAACGCTACGATTTAATGGTTCATCTTGTAGCAGCAATAATGCAAAGCTACATATGAATAATGCTAAACACCATGCGTAGAGTGTCACACGGTTACTTTGCTCAGAGTCGACCAGCTCTCTTATGACTAAAATCGCAGAGTCAGCGGATGTGGCAACAAATATCAACAGTAGTAATAAGCTTGCCCAAATAAACACGGTTCCTTGCCAGTCTAGTTGATTAAAAAATACAAATAAGCCTTGGCTGTAATCTTGTTTTATAGCAACTAAAATGCCCGCTTGGTTAAGTCTATCCCATTCAATTGCTGCCCCCGAAAAGGTCGCAAACCAAATAATAGTCACTAAAGTTGGAATACACACAACCGCCAAAATAAATTGCCAAACTTTACGCCCCTGGCTAATTTTGGCTAGAAACACACCAACAAATGGCCCCCACGCTAACCACCAAAAATAATAGTTATATGTCCAATGAGCGGCCCAGTCAGGCGCTTTTAATTGGCTATCAAATTGCCAAGTGCCAGTTGCAAGCAACTGTAAATAGTAGCCTGTTCCATCTAAAGCAATCTTTATAATAGGCTCAATTGGCACCACTAGTAGCAACCAAAAAAGCAGACTAAATGCTAGAAGTACGTTAAATATACTTAGTGACTGTACCCCGCGTCGTAATCCAAATTTAACCGACAGCGAATAAATAACTGTTAACAAACAAACGATTAATGAACCCACTAATAAAGTTGAAGTAACCCCCAACTCTATTTCAACGCCTTTACTGATCAGTAAAGTGGAATTAGCTATGGTGCCGACGACACCAAAAAAAATAGCGATTACCGCAATTAACTTTACAATAAACGACACAGTAAATTTTGCAGACTTATCAATGCGATTACCAAGCGCCGTTAAAACAGGGGCACAAATATCTCCTGACTTCCCACTGTATTGCGTTAATCCCCCAAGCACTAGCGCAAATACTGCATAAAGTGCCCAAGCATGAGCGCCCCAATTCACTAGGGTTAAAGCGAGGCTACTGGCTAGTCTATCTGGGTATAAGCTTTGTTTAAGAGGTGGGTCGAGAGAATGTAATGCAGGCTCTGCTACGCCCCAAAAAACCAAGCCAGAGCCCATTCCTGCTGCAAACAACATGGCAAACCAGCCAAAGTTTGAATACTCAACAGCAGCATGTTCGCCACCTACTTTACGGCTACCGAGTGGGCTAATGGCTAAAATAATGATGGCAAACAATAAAAAATTCACCAATAAGAAAAAGCTACTACCAGTCCATTTTAACAGCATTTGTACAAACGGCTGAACTTGCTCAGTGATAACATCAGGCAAAATCACAGCAATCAGTGCACCAAACATACACAGTGCAAGCGCGGTTTTTTCAAGAGAGGAGATGGAATGTTTCAATGTGAAGCCTATTTTGTCAGCGTGTTTAGCATACTGTTAGCATGGCTGAAATTCAAACAGCCAAAAGGCTGAAAAAATGACATAGCACTGCGTAAAAATCGCAAATTATAGCAAGCCCTACTTTTTAAAACCCGGCTACATGTCCCTAGTTTCCTCATTTTATTTAATTTGTTGATCGGGTATTGATATTGCAAAGCTATCATAATCTTTATAGCAAGGAACAAAGCATGGACTTTAATATTGATTGGTATGAAATTCTCGATAATTTAATTCATCTAGGTATTGCCTATTTACTTGCCCTTCCAATGGCTTTTGATCGAGAAAAAACCAGTAATGGTGCAGGTCTACGAACATTTCCATTAGTCGCTGTTGCATCATGTGGTTATGCATTAGTCGGCATGTCTGTTTTAACAAGTTCAGAGGCAGAATCAAAAGTACTCGAAGGGATTATCACGGGTATTGGTTTTATTGGCGGTGGTGCCATTTTGAAGAACAAAAACTCTACCTATGGAACAGCCACAGCAGCCAGTATTTGGAACATGGGACTTATTGGCATTGCTGTGGCATTTAGTCGTTACGAAATCGCCTTTTTAATGGCGTTGATTAATTTCGTAACGCTAAGATATGTTAAGCGCTTAAAGTAAACAATTAACTAGCGTCATATTTTGAGTTAACTATGGCATAGCCAGTTTGTTTAACTTTAATCTCAGCAGGGCTTGCAGATTTAACTAATAAACCGCAACGTCTGCTTTGCTCATCAATGACATAGTTAACCGATTCACTTGCTTCAAGGTCAATGACTTGATCTGCACAGCGGATCTGTAATTTAGAAACATCGCTCGCGCCTTCTATTTTGATAGAACCGCGAGATAAAGATAAATATGACAGCTTATCTTTTGAAACATTGATTTGTGAATTAATCTGCGGTGTTCGCGCCAATAGGTCATCAATTTGCTTGATAGTGGCAAGTTTATTTTCTTCTGAAAACTGTTTACCCTCGATATTATCTAACGCATAAATAGCATTGTAAGCAAGATTAAAATCGCCCTTGAAGCTGTACCATTGTAAAGCACTTTTAGCGACTAGATATTGTATATCTGTTGGTAACTTAGCTCGCAGTAAATAGGCTACAGACAACTGCTCATCAAAGCCAAACCATTGCTGTTGATGATAATAATATTGGCTTTTCAACCATGCAAATAATGCCTGTTCAGAGGTGTTTTTAGTATGATCTTTGTATAACTCAGCCAATGCTTGCTCAGCTTTTTTAAACTCTTTTGCTTGCAGCATTTTATTTATTTCATCGTATTCATTAATAAAACCACGGCTCGCTTTGTCATTTGAGTAACCATTAAAATACTTACCTACTTCAAATGAAAACAGGTAACCCCCTTCTACGGTTTTGCCTTCTTTTGTGGCAGGTGCAAACTCTAAATTGGTTAAGTATTTCTCTGCATTTTCTTCACTACCCCGAGTATCAGATGCCATAATCACTTCAATGTCTTTTGCCTTACCTTGTGTATCAACCACATAAGACATTAATGCCCAGCCTTCTAGACGAGAGCCGTTATAACTACCTGGATAACGTTTGTTTGAATTTTTAACAATATAGGCAGAGGTAGCAGCTTGAACATCAACACCTAAGTCATTGACGTCTCGTGCTAAAGCGTGTGTTGGTAATGCGATAAGTGAACAAAGTGCTGCGAGTTTAGTGAATTTAATCATGATATTGGCTCCAAATCCCTTAGATAGGAACGTTTATAGCACTAAAAAAGGCGCTTTAAAAGCGCCTTGCTGTCAAGAATGTGCTTAAACATGCCTTGATCTTAAAACATATCCTGGTAAGGGTTTGGTTTAGATAATAAAACTTTTTTATCAAAACCAGGGATTGTCATTGAATCTTCACTAAATTCAATACCATTTTCATCAATTAAGCCATCACCAAAACGATAAATTAGCTCATAATGACCTAAATCAGCGTGTTGTTGATAGTCAGCTTGCGCTTTGGCTACCTGAGTATGACGGTCTTGATATTGCGCCATAACCTCATCACCATGACGCTTTGCAAGCATCTTTAATGTAATTGCTGGTGATAACACAGTCGCCGTTGCGTTATTACCACCAAAGCCTTTTGAGTTAATGAAGGCAATATCCATTGCATCACATTGATAATGTTCAGTACGAATGTCTAAATGCTCGCTATACACATCATCTGCCACTTTATCGATTGTCGTAATACCCGGCATAATGTTGTGACTAAACACACCTAATGCCATAGCTAATTGGTCACCACTAGCTGGAGCAATGGTATGGCCAACATACGCTTTAGGCGCAGCAACCTTCCAATTATCAATTGCAAATGTTTCTGCCACTTTATGATAGATCAGTGATTCTGTTACGCGGTTTTGTGGTGTACTTGAGCCATGAGCCAAAATAAAGCTACGTTTTTGTACCGCCTCTTGACCAACAATACTGCTTGCTAGTGCAACAGATTTGGCCATCGTAATGTAGTTACCTGGGCCCGGGGCTGTAATTGATTTTTTAATACCATCGGCATTGACGAACACATCTGCAACGCTGCCTAACACATCAGCACCTAACTCTAATGCCAATGCATCATCCATTAAAATAGCAACTTGTGCGCCTTCACCAATTGTAAAGCCACAGTTTTCACCAAATGGACGGCTGGTACGGCGATGATCAACCACATCTGTATTATCAAGGCGCTTTAGGCCCTCTTCATTAGCAAGTGCGCTCATATTACCAAAACCTTCAACGATTTCCGGAGTAATTGCACACTCAACAGACGCCACTATGGCTACACGCGTACGACCCGCTTGAATATCGTTTACTGCAGCACGTAGGTTATATAAAAACGTTGCACATGCACCTGATGTAGTAAAGGTTGTACCCACATTGCCTGTTACATAAGCATTGATAAAGTCAGTAGACATAGTGTTTAAGCCAAGTGCAAGCTGTTTTGTACTCACACGGTCGCCCTGCTGACGCGCACGAATAAGTCCACCAAATCCTTCATCATCAACTTGACCAGCCACAGAAGCTGAGTAAGTGCCAATTTGATCAGGCTCAACACTATTCATTACCTGCTGCCATGGCAGACCTGTCGAACGAATCGCATCGGTTGCGGCAAAGATAGTCGCTTGCAAGCCTCTTGGTTGATAACGGCTGTTATACATAGCCGAAGGTTCAAAACCTGTTGGTAATTGACCGGCCGCTTTAATTGGATTATCACGCGTACTGTCATGTTTAATAGCAAGATCAGCACTAATTGTGACTTTCACTTTTTTATCAGTTAATTCTTCAACTTGCCAAGCACTTGGTACTGGAGTTGGTAAATCACGGCGGCGCGTTTCAAAAACAATCTGCTGTTCATCTGACGCTGTTAACGTCATTTTTTGCTGCCATGGAGTCGCATCCACATCGAAGTGGTTTTTTTCAATTTTACGAATAAGTGTGCCAGCTAATATTTGATCACCGAACTTAGCTTCGATGTCTGATTCGGCAATGGTATTGCCTTGGGCATCTTTAAGTACACCTTCAGTAAGAGTGACTAAGTTCATTAATGTCGCTAAGCCTAAAAATGTCTCCTGACGGGCTTTAGCGTCCAAGCTGTCTAACACGATACGACGATAACCTTGATGAAAAGAAGTGCGGCCAGCGGCATTAATACCACCCATACCAACAATAACGGGTAATGCTGTCATAAAAAACCTTGAGAAAACGTGTTATGAGAATTAAACCAAGTTTAAATGGATTAATTAACACGCTTTATGCTTAAATAGCCAAATAACATGCATAATAGGCCAAAAACAACTGGTCGGAGCAATTTGAGTGACGAAACTTCAACAAGTAAAAGCCATTGAAATTAGTATTTTGGTTTATCCCCATTTACTAATAACCAGTTTAACCCTGCCTATCGAAATGCTCAGAGCTGGTGAGGCCTTTGCAAAAAGCCATCGTCAGCAGAACGAATTTAAACCTCTAAACATCAATTTAGTGGCAAGTAGTTTAAAAGCGATCCCTAATCGTACTGGGCTTTCAATTATGCCCGATTGCGAAACCGTCACCGCGCCTGCTAGTGACTTGATTATTGTGCCTGGGATTTGGCGAAACCCACGCCCAGTGGTGAGCAAACAGCAAAGTTTGGTGAACTGGCTTAGTGATTCTTGGCAACAAGGCAGTCATATCATTGGAGTAGGTACAGGTAATTGTTTAGTTGCAGAAGCAGGCTTATTGGATGGCCACCCAGCTACCACCCACTGGCATTACGCAGAACAATTTAAACGTGACTACCCTAAAGTGCAGCTTAAGCCTGACTTTTTCATCACACAATCTGAGCGCATGTATACAGTTGCGAGTCTAAATGCCCTTGCCGATGTTATTGTGCATATTATTAGTCAATATTACGGCCGAGAAGCGGCGCAACATGTTGAGCGTAATTTCTCCCATGAAATTCGTAAGCCCTATGAAGATCAGCGCTACCTTGAGGGTGCCGTTGATAAACACCCAGACGAACTCATTGCACAAATTCAATTTTGGTTAAAAAACAATTTAACATCTGAACTGACTCTGCAAGAAATTGCAGCACAATTTAGTTTAAGCTACCGCACCTTTACACGCCGTTTTCGCCAAGCCACCAGCCAAACTCCTGTGGAGTATTGGCAACAGTTGCGGGTACAAACTGCAAAAGAGTTATTAGCGTCTTCAAATTTGTCTATTCAAGAAGTTGCACTTGAAGTTGGTTATAACGACCAAGGTCACTTAACACGGGTATTCAAGAAAGTGCTTTCACAAACACCCAGTGAATATCGCACAGTCGTTAGACGAAAACTATTTGGCTAAAGCTAAAATGCCGGAAATGTTCCAAGCAAAGGTCAGATTAATCATATTTAAGTTGCTGAATTAAAAATTATTACTAAGCTTTTAGTTAGTTGTATAGGTATTTGTTTGAGTCTAAAAATGTATCAGCTTGATTATGATGAATTAGTGCAAAGTTGGAATAAAACCCTCGAAGTTTTAGCCCTTTTTGCTGATGTGCCCGTCGCCTTAGTAATGAAAGTAGAAAACAATATTATTAGTGTGTTTTCAAAAAACAATAACCAAGATAATCCTTATGAAATTGGTGACAGTGAAGAGTTAGAAGATTCAGGCCTTTATTGTGAGCATGTCGTAAAAACGCAGAACTTACTGAACATACCAAACGCACTTATTGATGAGAACTGGAAAGAAAACCCAGATATCAAGCTTAATATGATTTCTTATTTAGGTTTACCTATATGTGCAGGAGACACCACCCCATTTGGCACAATCTGTATCCTTGATAGCAAACCCCATGAATATAATGAGCCTGTGATAAAGCTACTCGAAACCATTAAGCAAAGCTTCGAAACCCAACTGAAATTATTGCATCAGCAAAAACAAGCGTTTGAGCAGCAACAGTTTGCTGAACTTGCCACTTTAATTAGAGGGATAGCCCACGAGCTCAACACACCACTCGGTAACTGTATTACCGCAGTAGATGTTACACAACTTGCTGTCAAAGAAACACAAACCAGACTTATAAAAAAACGACTTAGCCAACAGGCACTGCAAAATACTTTAGAGACATTGATAAATACCAATGAACTACTAGACAGAAACTTAACTTCATGTGCTTATAAGATACGTATTTTACAAGATTTGCTTTATACCAAGTCGCAATCAAGCAAAACAATCATGACGTTAGAGCAACTCTCTGAGTCATTGTATAAGCACTTAGAAGAGCAAATAAAACATCGCGGTATCAAATTAGATATTAATTATCAAAACCCTCATAACCAATTTGAAGTTGATATAGACTTACTCAAGCAAGTGCTGTTCATTTTATTGCAAAACTCAATTGAGCATGCATTCAACAATATTGCAGACCCTCTAATAGAGATTGATATTTTTGATTTTGATGAGGTGTTAAAAATTCACTACACCGATAACGGCACCGGTATCAGTAGCACTGAATTAAGCTCAATTTTCACCCCATTTTATAAAGGTAAAAACAACCAATCAGGTATAGGGCTTGGCCTCAGCATAGCGAAGAAAATAGTTAGCCAACAACTGCAAGGCGATATTTGCGTACAAGAAAGTGATCTAGGCGCCCACTTTTTAATTAGTTTGCCTAAGTAAGTTTTAATGAAGAAATCATACTTTTTTACATTGATGTTATTTACTCAAATTTCTTCTTTTGTTAGAGCAGAGCCAAACTATGATGAAGTTAAGCAATTAATCAACAAGCACTTTGTCCGTACCAGTGATTATTCATACAAATCAGACTATCTGGGCTATAAAACTCCAAACGTTGAAGCGCTTATTAAATCACTCAATGAACCTCATACTTATCTCAAGGATAAAGATTCAAATATAACTTTTTTCAGCGCCAAAAAACGCTGTGTTAGTAACAGCAAAATTAAGCAGCATTTTCATAAAGGTAAACTTGCTTATCTAAAGGTTTCCAGTATTGGTATAACAACCACAAAAGAAAAATCTCAATATGTTCGTAATTCAATCAATAAAATAAGATCTCAAGACAACAAAAACTCTCGATACTGGATTATTGATTTAAGAAAAAATAGCGGTGGCAATATGTGGCCGATGTTACAAGCACTTTCCCCTTTTTTCGACGCTACACAGACATTAGGTGAATTCCATTTGTCATCTGGAAGCATTACTAGATTTGGTTTTAAAGATGGAATAGCCCATGAAAGCTCGCTACAAAAAATCAATTTCCAACCAGATACCTATCATTTAAAACATCAGCCTATTGGGATTTATGTTTTGATTGACTCTAGTGTCGCAAGTTCTGCAGAAGCATTGGCAATTGGCCTATCATCGCTTGAAAATGTAACACTCGTTGGCGAGAAAACGTGTGGCTTAGCTACCGTCAATACTCCGTTTGAGCTCAGTGACGGAAGTATTCTTGTTTTAACAACAGGCGAGATGGCCAATATTCATGGTCAAACGTTTAAAAATGGCATCACACCGAGTATGAGTAGTCTAGAATTTATTAGGCTAATCAAAGACTTTGGAGAATAAAATTTTGCTAGCTTGTGGGCAGCCTCTGTCTTCATAACCCACTATTGCATAACTATTTTTAATCAGCATACTCAGCATTGCAGGAAAACGGTTCATCGACTTAACTTTAATAGCTCGGTAATTGTGCTCTTGAACCCATGTTTCTTGTGCGTTTAATAATGCCTGTGCGATCCCATTTCCTCTGCACTTTGGCGCTACTGCGCCAAGCCTGCTATAGAAAGTATTTGAATCTAATGCATAACCCAGTTTGTAGGCCACAGGCTCATTATCGATAAAGGCTACTAAAATTAAATACTCAACATCTGCACACTTTGCTTGTAATTTACTGAGGGTATTTCGGCCATCAAACTCAGGAATTTGACTATCGACAAGTAACAAATCTTCTAAACTAGCGGGCTTAATTATGCAACTTTTTTCCATTCGCTACTTTGTTGTATGAGTGCTTGAATACATGATCAAATTTTGTTGCTCTATTTGTTTGTATAAAGCAACTCGCTTTTGGATTAATACAATTTCATCTTGTAAGTTTTTTTGCTATTGTTGATAAACGTCTTTGTTATGTTCTGTTTTCAATGCAATTTCAACTTTCGAAAGTTGTTCATTTAACTGAGTAATGTGCACTAGCGCTGATTGGTAATATTCAGTGTTTGGTACAATCGCATTAACCGTAGAACTTATAGCAAAACAGAATGGAATCAGAATAAGCAAGTGTAATTTCATATATAAGTCCCTTTCTTTGTGCCTTATGAGCCCAAAGTATATTATTACCTAAAGCATTTAAAGGCCTATGGTTAGAAACTCACTCCTAACTCCTAACTTCTAACTTCTAACTTCTAACTTCTAACTTCTAACTTCTAACTTCTAACTTCTAACTTCTAACCTCTATTACCTTCTAATTTCACTTTTCTTTTCGATAATACAACTTTGAATAGCGTTTTACACGGGCATGTACACCGCGCCCTAAGCTCTTAAACTTAGCTTCAAGTACATCTACGCCATATAAAATACCCACCACCAGTACTGATAGCTTTATCGCAGCGAGTAAATTATCAGTAGCAATGACAACACCAATTGAAGCTAACACCCAAATTGTCGCAGCGGATGTTACGCCAACAACCGCGCCATCTTTTGCAAGCATTACCCCTGCACCCAAAAAGCCGATACCAGTAATGATCTGGCCAACTACACGTGAATGATCAATATCTTCCCCATGCAACATAAACGCTGTTGATAGAAACAAATAAGTACCCAACACAATGAGCGCTGAAGTACGAATACCCACAGGTTTACCGCGTAATTGACGCTCCATACCAATAATTGCGCCGCAAAAAGCGGCGCTACCTATTGCTGACCAAGAATAAGGGGCAATATCAAATAAACTACTCAGTGTCACTGCACTTCCAAATCAAACTAACAATCAAAATTATAAATAAAAGGCCATCGCAGTACTGAGACGTGATGAACCAAAACTAGCCATTTTAGTAAAATCGGCTTTAGCTATTGGCACATGCTGACAATCAATCGCCAATTGCTTTTCGTTTTCACAAAACGGGTCATGCACGTACAAGCAATGCTCATCAATATGCGTTACACACACCCAGTGCGGTGACTTTTTACCATCAAACCGATAAGTGCTGATCAATAACACCACCGCTTTACCCTCAACAAGCCAATCTTCAATGGTAGCCAAGGTTAATTCTTGATAGCGTACTGGCAATTTTGCAGCTATCGCTTCGGCTACAAACTGATTGTGTACTGTATGCAAAATGGCTTTTTTCTTTTCACTTCTTACCCCGTCAATAAACAAGGTATCACGGGTATTTAAAACTACATCGGCTTTAAAGCCACGCTTCATTGCAGCAAGCGCTAACCCTAAAGGGTGGCAACCACCATGCCCTGAAGTCATGAAGATAGTCGTGGCTTCACGCCAGATATCCAGCTCTTTGAGTTGGCTCATTGCGGTATCATTCAATGATGACATTGCCATTAATAACGCCGCTGGGCCACAGGTAAATTCGGTAGTTTGCTGGTACCAAGGTGTGTGTTTATCGGCATTAAATTCGATATTACGACGAATGTTTTTTTGCATTCGATGGGCATCACTATGGTCATCATAATAATCACTGTAATGACCAAACACCTGATAACCCAGTTTTTCATATAAGCGAATTGCTGATTGGTTGTTTACCGCAACTTCTAAACGCATGTATAAACGGCCCCGTTTAGCCGTTTCATTTTCAAGCGCAAGTAGTAACTTTGAAGCAATACCTTTGCCTTGCTGAGATTGCAAAACCGCCAGTGAATATAACCGAGCAAGCCGCGTCCCTTTATGGCACCACACTAAACCATAACCAACTAGTTGATTATCTACCTCAGCCACCATCAATAAGCCGTGAGTTGCGCTGATCCAGCGTTTTAAGCTACGGCTACTTAACCTATCTTGACTAAAGCTTTGTTCTTCAATCGCTACAAGGGCCGCCAAATCCGTTGCCTGAGCAAAACGGATTTGGCAAACAGATGCGTTCATTAACCGCGGCCTCGTGCTTCTAGGCGTTGTTTAAACTCATCCATAATGATCATATAAAGCTCATCACCTAAATAAGCATCTTCGACTTTATGGTCGATACTCGGGTTGTCATTCACTTCTAACACGTATGCTTTACCTTGATGCTCTTTAACATCAACACCATACAAACCTTTACCCACTGTTTTACAGGCTTTTAATGCTGCATCAAGTACCACTTTAGGTAGCTCAAAGGTTGGCAAGGTCTCAAAACCACCAGAGAAGAAACGTTTTGCATCATGGTTGTAAATTTGCCAGTGATTACGCGCCATTAAATAACGACACGCATAAATTGCACGGCCATTTAACACACCGACACGCCAGTCGTATTCGGTGTACATGTACTCTTGTGCAAGCACCAGTGCACTGAACTCAAACAGTTCTTTTAACTTAGCAACTAACTCATCACGATTAGCGACTTTAAATACGCCTTTTGAGAAAGAGCCTTCTGGCATTTTTAATACCAGCGGATAGCTGAAGTTTGCTTCTAAACTTTCAATTGTCTCTTCACGTGTATCAGCCACAACGTGAGTTTTTAAACTCGGCACTTTTTGATAATTAAAGGCATCGTGCAAATACACTTTATTACAACAGCGCAGTATCGATTCTGCATCATCTATGACCACTAACCCTAAGCTTTGTGCTTTACTCGCTAAACGATAGGTTGGATGGTCGATGGCTGTGGTTTGACGAATAAATAACGCATCAAATTGTGCAATATTGGTAATTTCATCAAATGTCAGTGCTTGAGCATAAATACCGTGCTTAGCGGCTGCTTTTATAAATTTAGCAATGGCATCTTTATCACTTGGCGGCACTTTTTCTTGGTGATCAACCAATATAGCCATATCCCAACGATAACGACGTTTTTTATCGTGAATACGCCACACTGACTCTGTAAAGCTGCTGAGTTGTTTTACAAACTCTGTAAAGCCAGTGTCATCTAATGATGCAATTGTGCCTTGTTTTACAACACCTTGCTCATCACACACCAAAATAGGCGCAGGATATTGCGAGAATAACGCTTTGGTTGCTTTACTTTGCTGCTCTTTATCTGTGTGACCAAAAAATACAGTGCCACCAGCAAGCGCTTTATGACGCGTGCTGTGCTCATCGCTACGTAGCGCATTAATTGTTTTTACACTTGGTAATACCTGGTGCTTTCTTGCTTCAGCAAGCAAAGAACAATAATAACCTTTACTTAAATACTGCCCTGTATCACACAAGTTTAAAATGCGTGTTTTTGGCTCATTATGTTTTGGGTAATCACGTAAGTAGGTGTCAAAGGTAATGACATTTTCGAAATTTTGAGCAATACGTTGCTCATTGTTATCAACCACAATCAAGGTTTTAAACACGACTTTTCCTAAATTAAGCCATAGATAAAATGAAAAACACCCAGCCAATTAAGTGAACGCATGAGGCTAAACTTCACTTAACTAGATGGGTGCTTGAAATACCAATACACAATAATTGTGTAATTTAGCGTATTGGTATAAGCATTAAGCTTGATGTGATTTATAGAGGTTTTTTTGCTTTGTGACCAACGAGATATTTTTTACTTGAAGATTAAATTTACTGATTAAAAATACCATTAATTAAATTAACTGTTCTATGGCGTACAACTGTTTATTGCCAGCAATAGAGAGTTCAACTTCATCATCAAGGCTCCTTCCAATCAATTGCTTACCTAACGGCGCTTCTCGGGTTACAACATAAATCGGTTGCTCTTTTACGGTGACCACTAGGCCACCAGCACTTGGGCCCATAAAAAACCACTTTGCGTTATCTTGCTCATCGATAAGACACACTAATGCCCCTTCACGAACCTTATTAAACTCGCTTTCTTTAAACACTGTATTGAATGCTTGTATGTCACGGTAGCACTCATTAACTCGCTCAGCTTGCCCTTGCGCTAAGTATGCAGCCTCTAAACCCAAGGTATCGTATTGAGTTTCAGCGACACTTTCTTCGTGAGTTGCAGCGTCATGAGCCGCTTTTGCCGCTGCTTTGGCGTTTTGCAGTTGTGCCTCTAGCGCAAAGCGTAAATGTTCAATTACGTGTGTTTTATTCATATCAAAGCAGTTAAAACAGAAAAGCCGCTATTCTATGGAAAAATAGCGGCTGATGAAAGTAAGTTATAAAACTGACTTACGGCATATCCATATAGGCTTTGGTTTTATCATCCAGTGTTTGGGTGTAATTTTCTGAACTTAACCCCAATAACTGCGGCAAGGTAGCGGCGATACAAATCGATGAGAAGGTTCCCACCACAATGCCTACAAATAACGCAATGGCAAAGCCCGTTAATGCAGCACCAGCAAGCAACCAAATGCAGGCAATAGTCGCAAGCGTTGTGCCTGAGGTGATCAACGTACGCGTTAAGGTAGAACCAATTGCATCGTTAATCACAACATGGGTGTTAATGCGTTGATTGTCTGGTTGAATACGTAAAAGCTCTCTGACTCTGTCGCCAACAATAATTGAGTCATTTAATGAATAACCAATAATAGCCAGTAAACTCGCCAGCACAGTTAAATTAAACTCAAGCCCAAGTAAGGAAAACAAGCCCAGCACTAAAGTTAAATCATGTAACAGTGCAACCACTGAACCTACCGCAAGTCGCCATTCAAAGCGCACTGCAAGATAAACCATAATGGCAATCAGCGCCGCAAATAAAGCTAAACAGCCCTGTTCAAAAAGCTCATCACCCACTTGTGAGCCTAAAAATAAGCTAGATAATACGCTATAGTCTACACCTCGCTCATTCAGCTCTGCTTGCCAAGTACTGGCTTTGCTAGCCTCTGGCGCTTCTCTTAAAACAAAGTGATATTCACCTGCTTTAGTGATGGTTAATTTGCTTGCAACCTCGGGGCTTAACTTTGCCTTTAAATCAGCAATTGTCGTGACTGACGTTGTGTTAATTTCACTGATGTAGCCACCTGTAAAATCAAGGCCAAAATTTAGTCCTTTTACAGATAAAACACCTAGGCTCGAGATGACTAAAACACAGCTTAGCACTAGCCCTAAAACGCGTGCTTTACTCGCCGCAGTTAATGTTGACCAACTCATGCTTTAGCCCCCGTCAAATTAGTTAGTTTAATGTAGAGTGTTTGGCTAAGCGCTTTTGAAATATAAACGCCAGTAAAAACGCTGGTTAATAGCCCAAGCGCTAAGGTGATTGCAAAGCCTTTCACCGGCCCATAACCAATGGCGTATAAAATAATTGCCGTGATCATCGTAGTCACATTGGCATCAAAAATGGTCGTAAATGCTTGGTTATAGCCTTGTTCAATCGCTTGATATGTAGGCCTGCCTTTGCGTTTCTCTTCTTTTATTCGCTCAAAGATAATCACATTGGTATCCACTGCCATCCCTATAGTCAGAACAAGCCCTGCAATACCCGGTAAGGTCAGCACAACACCCGGCAATAACGACATTAAACCGACTAAAGCCGTTAAATTAAGGAGTAAAGCAATATTTGCAATCAACCCTAAGCGACGATACCAAAGCGCCATAAACGCAAGGGTAATACCGATACCCAGCATTAACGCAACTAAACCGTGCTCAATGTTTTCACTGCCTAAGCTTGGGCCTATGGTTTGTTCTTGAACGATTGTCACTGGCGCTGTGAGCGACCCTGCACGTAGTAAAAGCGCTAAATCGTTGGCTGCTTGCGGGCTTTTCATATTAGTAATGCTAAAACGGGAACTTAAATGCTGGGCAATGTTTGCCACATTGATCACTTCGCTTTTTTTCACAACGTCGCCATTCGCATCCCGCGAGTATTCCGAATAAACCGTGGCCATTGGTTTACCTATGTTGTGTTTCGAAAAAGCAGACATGGCATCACCACCTTGCGAGTCTAAACTGAGCTGAACTAAAGGCTTGCCCCATTCATCTTTGCCAACACTGGCATTATTAATGTGATCACCTGAAAAAATCGCCATCGGATTTAAATTAACAACGCCACCGCCTTGTACATTAAACGCTTTACCACCCACTTCGACGACCTGATAAAAATCGAGGGTCGCAGTTGCACCAATAATACGTTTCGCTTCTGATGGGTCCTGCACACCAGGTAACTCAATGCGAATGCGCTGCTTACCTTGTCTTTGCGTTACCGCTTCTGTGATACCAAGCTCTTCAATGCGACCACGCAGGGTTGTTAAGCTTTGCGCCATAACTTGTTTATTGAATTCGTTTTGGCTTTGCTCATTAAAATGCAGTAATACCGTGGTTAGGTTATTCGTTGTTGATTTAGTATGCATCAGGCCTTTAAATTGACCTTGTAACGTTGAGACGAGCCCTGCAAGTTGCTCCTCGCCACTTGGCAAAATTTGTAGTTCAACCCCTTCTTTTACTTCACTTGCCCGGATCCCACGAATTTTGTCTTTACGAAGCGTCAATTTAGTTTGTTGATACACACTGCTTAAGTGCTCTTGCATTGCTTTATCTAGGTCAACATCAAGCACAAATAAAACTCCACCATTTAAGTCGAGTCCCAATTTAATTGGTGAAAGACCCAGCTGCTGAAGCCATTGTGGGCTTGTCGCATGCTCAACAATTTTAGCCTCTAGCTGTGGGTATTGTGTTTTGATAAAACTCAACGCATTAGCACTTTGAGTCGGCTCAGCTAATAAAATAGCCAGTTGTGCTTGGCTATCATTGGCTTCAGTCACTTCAAAACCATGTTGATTAAGTGACGTTGTCACACTTTGCAGCGTAACAGTTTGATCTGGCAAGCTAATGTGCAACCAAGATTTATTAGGATAAAGATTAGGTAATGCGCTAACCGCTAATAAAATACACGCCGCTATCATAGCGACATAACTCATTTTTAGACGACGCCATAGCGCCGGCTTAGATTTATGTGACATACATGACTTCCTTCCGGCATTGTCAGCCGGTAAAAATTTAATTCCAAAAAATAAAAAGTAACGAAGGAAGTCGTTTAGCTATGATAGGTCGTATTGGCTTTGTACAAGAGATTAGCGTCTTTCCATCCACTAATGCGGGATTTACGTTGAGTGGCTAACGCAAACCATGGGATCGCACGCACAGCACCTGGCGGCGCTAAAAAGTGCTCTTTTCTCCAGTCTTCAGCAAAGAATTCAATTAATAGCTCGTAATCAGGATCAACCTGACTATGATAAAGAAACAATGATGAATTACTGGCAGTTAAACGCGGCACTAGGGTATCAAACCCCGATGGTTCTACCGGTTTAGGATGTTCAACTGTATGAGTTTGAGAAATAACTGGGGTTTTAGTCAGCTCGACTTGGAACAATTTAGTCGCAGCAAAGTGTGAGTGAGTATCAGGCATAGCCATGCTCTGTGCACTAAAGAACACAGTAAATAGCAAGATAATGACTGAGAAAAACCGTAACAAGAACTGACCAATAAATTAAGTAGATACCGTGGGTATAATGGGGGTAAAAAAATAAAACACAAGGTATTACTTAAATAAAAGTACCTAAAATAAAGCGGGCCTAATTAGGCCCGCTTAGTCATTTAACTTTGTTAAACTTCTAATGATGACATGTCGATAACAAAGCGTGAGGCCATATCACCTTGCTTTAACTTATCGAAAGCGTCATTAATTTGATCCATTTTGATCATTTCGACTTCTGGCAGAATATTATGTAGTGCACAGAAATCGAGGATTTCTTGAGTTTGCGCAATACCGCCAATCAATGAGCCTGCAACACGGCGACGCCCCATTAATAATGGCACTGAGTTAGTCTCTTCAAGTTCACCTACTTGACCAACCAATACTTGCGTACCATCAATATCTAAAAGCGGAATATACGGCGTAAAGTCGTGTTTTACCGGAATAGTATTAATGATCACATCAAATTGATTTGCATGCGCTTGCATGGCAGCTTCATCACTCGATACCAATAAATCTTTTGCGCCATAAGATAAAACCTGCTGTTTTTTCTTATCACTACGGCTAATTGCCGTAACATGTGCGCCCATTGCAGCTGCGATTTTAATCGCCATGTGGCCTAAACCACCTAAACCAATCACACCAACACGGCTGCCTGGGCCGACATTCCAGGTACGTAATGGCGAATACGTTGTGATACCCGCACATAAAATTGGTGCACATTTAGCAAGGTCTAAGCCTTCAGGCACGCTCAGTACAAATTCTTCACGCACCACAATGTGTTTTGAATAGCCACCTTGAGTGAGTTCACCGCTAATGCGATCTTGTCCTGAGTAAGTCCCTACCATACCTTCGCGACAAAACTGCTCTTCACCGTGATGACATTGGTCACAGCTTAAGCAGCTATCAACCATACAACCTACAGCAACATTATCGCCCACTTTGTATTTAGTAACGCCGCTGCCTACTTCAAGAACACGACCAACGATTTCATGGCCTGGTACCACTGGGTACTGAGTCCAGCCCCAATCGTTTTCTGCTGTGTGTAAGTCTGAATGGCACACGCCACAATACAGAATTTCAATTGATACATCTTCATCACGAAGTGCACGGCGTTCAAAATGGTACGGCTCTAATGGTTTTTCAGAATCATGTGCTGCATAACCGACGGTTTTCATGCTTACTCCTTAGTTTTCTTCGTGTTTTACTCATGCATTTAACTAATTTGCAAATGCGCTGGTGTATAATGCATTCAGTATAGAGGTAAATTAACAAATTACACTTGCCTAAAACACGAAAGCTTTTGCCTATTTTTATCAAATTGATTTTAAGAGACCCCCATGCGTGGAATGAGCCGCAAAGAACAGGTGACAAGATCGCCTGATGCAATGAACCTATCACAAAGCATAAAAACACTCTGGCCCTATTTAATGACCTTTAAAGGCCGAGTCATATTAGCCGTCTTCGCGCTTATTGCTGCAAAAGGCGCCACATTGCTGATGCCTTGGGCACTAAAAGAAATAATTGATGCGGTTGATGCGAGTATCAACCCGCTATTAAGCGTTCCTATTGCCTTGCTGATCGCTTATGGTTTGCTGCGCTTTGCTAGTGTATTTTTTGGTGAAGTACGCGATGCATTATTTGGCCGTGTTACAGAGCACGCAATGCGCCATATCGGCTTAAAAGTATTTAAGCACTTGCACAGTTTAGAGCTTGCCTTTCACCTTGATAGGCAAACAGGTGGTATCAGTCGCGATATAGAGCGTGGTACAAATGGCCTTAGTTTTTTAATGCGCTTTTTGATGTTTAATATTGTGCCAACCCTATTTGAAATAATCACAGTAGCGATTATTTTTGCAACCTTGTTTTCGCCTTGGTTTGCATTAGTCACCGTTATCGCGGTCGCTATTTACATTGCATTTACTGTGATAGTAACTCAGTGGCGAAATCGATTTATTCGTGAAGCAAATGCTGCCGATAACAACTCAAACACCCGTGCAATCGACAGCTTACTAAATTACGAAACCGTTAAGTACTTCAACAATGAACACTATGAAGCGAGCACCTACGACGGCTTTTTAGCTAAATGGGAGCAAGCGAGGCTTAAAAATCGTTTATCGTTACTGGCACTTAATTCAGGGCAAGCACTTATTATTGCCGCGGCTATTACAGCACTAATGTGGCTAGGTGCCAGCTCAGTGGTCAATAAAGAGCTGACAATAGGTGAGCTTGTGATGATCAATGCTTATATGATCCAGTTATTTTTACCACTTAACTTTTTAGGTTTTGTTTATCGTGAGATACGCCGAGCGCTGACTGACCTTGAAAATATGCTGGGGCTGTTAAATCGAAAAGCCGCCATTAGCGATGAAAAAGATGCAAAACCATTAAAAGCAACCAAAGCAGCTATTCGATTTGAAAATGTGTCGTTTAGTTACGACAAACAAAGGCCAATTTTAAATAACTTAAGCTTTGAGGTTACTTCTGGCAGCAAAGTGGCGATTGTGGGTGCCAGTGGCGCAGGTAAAAGCACTCTAAGCCGCCTGCTCTACCGCTTTTATGATGTTGATGCGGGTAAAATTTATATCGATGAGCAAGCAATCAACACAGTAACACTTGAAAGTTTGCGCCAAGCTATTGCCATCGTACCGCAGGATACCGTGCTATTTAACACCAGCATTCGCGAAAACATCGCCTATGGAAATCCAACGGCAAGCGAAGATGAAATTGATAAAGCCATAAGCCTTGCCCATTTAGATGGATTTATTGCCAGCCTAGATAAAGGCGATAAAACCCTTGTTGGTGAACGCGGTTTAAAAGTATCAGGCGGTGAAAAACAACGCATTGCAATTGCCAGAGCCATTTTAAAGGGTTCACCCATTTTATTATTTGATGAGGCAACATCGGCGCTAGATTCGCATTCAGAACAAGCCATTCTCAGCGCGATGCGTGAAGTTGCACAAAGACATACCAGCTTAGTCATTGCGCATCGTTTATCAACAATTACTGACGCAGACAAAATTATTGTTATGAAACAAGGACAGGTTGTTGAGCAAGGTCAGCACCATCAACTGCTTGCAGCGAATGGTGAATACGCACGAATGTGGCAGTTACAGCAAAGCGAAGAATAAACACTGTTAACTAGTAGTTTAAATGATTAGAATAACCGCTTTATTTTTATCTATAACAAAAAGGCAACACGCAGATGGGCAGAGCTTATCAAAACAAAAAAGACTCAATGGCAAAAACTGCGGGTGCAAAAACCAAAGTTTATTCAAAGTACGGAAAAGAAATTTATATCTGCGCTAAGAATGGTGGTGTTGATCCCGATGGCAACTTAGCGCTTCGTCGCTTAATTGAGCGTGCTAAAAAAGACCAAGTACCTACGCATGTAATTGAGCGTGCAATCGATAAAGCCAAAGGCGGTGGCGGCGAAGATTACGTAGCAACTCGCTATGAAGGTTATGGCCCGGGTAACTGTATGATCATTGTTGACTGTTTAACCGACAACAACAAACGTACCTTTGCTGACGTACGTGTTTGTTTTACAAAAGCGAATGCAAAAATTGGTGCGCAAAACTCAGTATCACACTTATTTGATCACCTCGCTATTTTTGTATTTGATGGTGATGATGACGAGGCTGTTTTAGAAGCACTAATGATGGCTGATGTAGATGTAACAGATGTAGAAGTTGAAGACGGTAAAGTGACTGTATTCGCTCCACACACTGAATACAACAACACGCGTACAGCACTTGAAGAAATGGGAATTACTGATTTCCACGAAGATCTAATTGCTTTTGTGCCGCAAGTAGAAGCACCCATTGAAGGTGAAGACGTTGAAGTCATGGAGCGCTTTTTAGCCATGCTAGAAGACTGTGACGACGTACAAAACGTTTACCATAACGCACAGTTTTAATTAAAAAGGCCAACCAAGTTGGCCTTTTACCTTTTAGCCCAAAGGAATCAACATTGAATACCCTCGAAGAGTTAAAAGCCGGTTCTCTACAAGGTTGTACACGGCTTCAGCTTGTTGCAGAACTAACCGAATTCCCAAAAGAAATTTATACCCTAGCCGATACGTTAGAAATCCTCGATTTATCTAATAATCAGCTAAGTGATTTACCTGACGATTTTTACAAATTAAAAAATCTCAAACGGCTGTTTTTATCATTTAATCAGTTTAAACATATTCCAGAAGTGCTAAGACAATGCCCAAACTTAATCATGGTTGCATTTAAAGGTAATCAAATTAATGAATTTAAAGCGCACTGTTTACCTACGCAGATTGAATGGCTGATCTTAACTGATAATCAAATTCCTGCTTTACCTGATACATTTGGTGAGTACAGCAAGCTTAAAAAGCTCGCACTGGCAGGTAATCAGTTAACTCATTTGCCAGTTTCAATGGCTGATTGTAAAGAGCTTGAGCTAATACGTTTAAGTGCCAATAAGCTTACAAAAGTTGAAGATTGGCTTTTAGCTTTACCGAAACTTGCTTGGCTTGCCTTCTCTGGTAACGATTTAAATCGCTCAACTAGCTTACACTGTGAGCATTTTAGCAAAATCGCACTGGATGAAATCGAAGTTAAAAAGCAGATTGGCCAAGGCGCATCTGGGGTTATTCACTTAGCCAATTGGCACCAACAGCCTGTTGCCCTTAAGTTATTTAAAGGCGAGATCACCAGTGATGGCTATCCACTTGATGAGCTAAATTGTTGTTTAAAAGCCAGTGAGCATCCAAATCTCATTAAAGCATTGGGCTATGTCGATGAAGAGTCACAACTTGGTTTAGTGATGGAGCTTATCAGTAAAGAGTTTAGTAATCTTGGTTTGCCACCCTCTCTTGCAACTTGTACCCGAGACACATTCGAAGACAACTGCCAGTACGCGCCAGAAATGGTGCTAAAAATCGTTAAGCAAATGGCAAGTACCCTCGCCCATTTGCATCAAAAGCAAGTAAGCCATGGTGACATTTATGCCCATAACAGCATGATCAATTCACATGGCGAGTTATTATTTGGTGACTTTGGTGCGGCAACAGACTTATCAATGCTGACGCCTGATCAACAGCAGATATTAGAAGGCATTGAAGTACGCGCCCTTGGTTATTTCATCGATGATTTACTAACTGTAGTCACTGAACAAAACGACACTACCAAGATACTTTCTGACATAGCGCAAGAGTGCTTAGGACTCAACTTAGACAAACGCCCTCGCCTTTCTGAGCTAGTTTCGCGATTATGAGTATAGGTAATAATAAATAAAGCCTCAGTGAGGCTTTATTTTTGCTTTTTAAACGGGAACACCTGCTGCCTTAACATACCTTCGGGCATGTAATCGCCAACCACACCATATTTATCGGGCCACTCTGCTTGACCTTTCACTGCAGTGCCAAAAAGATAATCTAAAAAAGAAAAATGCGCAGCATAGTTACGGTCAATGGCCGCTTTATCAGATGAATGATGCCAATGATGAAACTGAGGTGTAACCAGCAAATACTTTAGCCAACCAAATTTCACACGAACATTTGCGTGGTTAAACACGGCCTGAAAGCCAACAATAATGACATAGAGGCTAATAACATCCGATGGAAAGCCAAGCACAAAAATAGGCGTGAGTACTAAGCTGCGCGTCACGAGTATTTCTAAAATATGCTGACGAGAGCCTGCAAGCCAATCCATCTCTTTTGCACTATGGTGCACGGCATGAAAACGCCAAAGCAGAGGCACTTCATGATAAGCCCTATGCACAAAATATTGCATTAAATCGGCTACTAAAATGATTAGAAATAGCTGCAGTAAAAAAGGCAGTTGAATAATAAAGCCTTGTACTGTATCAGACACAGCCCAGCCAAATGCATGATGCACGAACTGATTGGTTGCCAGCAACACAAAACCAATAATTAAGTGATTAACAAAGAAATGATTTAAATCACCCTGCCACTCAGATCGGAGAATTTTTTGCTCTTTACGGTGCGGCAGTAGCTTCTCAATTAGAATAAAAATCAGTGTGGAGCCAAGTAAGTCAAGAATGAACCAATCCAGCCCCAAGTAAGGCGTATTATCTTTAAAGTCGCCCACCTCAACATTAGGCCCACCAAATGCAATAGCAAGTAAGATCAACAGCCAAGCGGTTGCACCGAGCCGTTTATTAGTATTACGAACAAAGTTCAACAACCCTAAACTGCCTGAAATAATTAATGCCACAAACATTAGCTGACGTAAAAACTCAACACTGTAGTTTTGCCTGAGCTCTGGGGTCGTTAAGTACTCTGGAAAATGAAAGGCTAACACCCCTAAACAGGATAACACCGCTAAGAAACAAGCAATATAACCGCTAATATTGCCTTCACCCACTTGAAACTGCTCAGCCCTAAATAGCCGATGATAAAGACGAGCCATGATATAAAAATCCATTTATCAATTTTTTGCAGCATAACACAGAAGAATTTAGGAACAAATGTACGCTGAGCCATCACGAAAATGTGTAAATTACAAATTAATAGCGAAGAACTGTCTAATATTATTGAACATCCATATCCTTATGAAACGAAATAGGCTTATAAAAGAATAAGCCTTTAACTATTACTGAAATGCTTTATCAAACTTATCTTGATCAAGGTATTTATCAAATGCACCTAAAGCATTACCCACACTTGGCTCAGCCATTAACTCTTGCATTGCAACTTCACCGACAATACCGAATGCATTTTCCATTGCTCCCTGACCGCCGACTTCTATCGCCGCCTTAGCTTGCTTTGGACAGTTTTCAGTTAATAAACGCGTAACTAACGCACCAACATAGCGATTAGTGTCATCCATATCTTGCTCTGTAACGTTCGCGAAAGGCTTAATTATACTGTGCGTCGACATACCCAGATAAATCCACTTAGCGAGATTTTTCCGCTCTTTGCCATTTAGCGAATCAGTTAAACACACTGCAAGTTGCTGAGCTTCTTCTGATGCTGAAGCATAACTAGGCAGTAACGACATTACAAAGAGTGAAGTAGTTAATAAGATTTTTTTCATTATTTTCCTCATAAACTGGGATTAACCATAGAATTCTACTTCAGTTTTTACACCAAAGGGTAAAATGAATTCTCTAAATTCAGGGTCCCCTTGCTGAGCTTTTGGATATTTAAGGTTATACATATTCTTTTTAAACATATTTAAGAATTGCTTATTTTGCAGCTTATTATCCAATACACTGACTTTGACAACATCACCCGCTTGATTAACCATCATCATAAATAAAATTTTATCATCAGATCGTCTGAAGTCGTCTTTTGCTTTTGTTATCACATCTTTGGGAATATTAAAATCGGGTAGGTATTTATCTTGTGTTGATGAACAAGACACTAACAAGAGGCATAAAGGTATTAAAAATTTATTCATCATCTGTCCCTAAAAATGTTTAAAGACAAGATACTGTGAATAAATGCTTTTATCCAGCAAAAACCAAAAAAGCCACGATAAACGTGGCTTTGTTGGATAAAGCTTAAACTTTTACTGTTCTATTATAAGAACTGACCTAGCGCTTTAACTTGGTCTAACATGCGGTTTGAGAAACCCCACTCGTTATCGTACCAAGCCATCACTTTAACAAGCTTACCATCTACTTTAGTTTGGGTAGAATCGAAGATTGAAGACGCAGGGTTGTGGTTAAAGTCGATAGAAACAAGTGGTAGTTCGTTGTATTCAAGAATACCTTGCATTGTACCTTCTGATGCTGCTTTAACGACTTCGTTGATTTCTGCTGCAGTTGTTTCACGCTTAGCAACAAACGTTAAGTCTACTAAAGAAACGTTGATTGTTGGTACACGTACTGCCATGCCGTCAAGTTTACCCGCAAGTTCAGGAAGTACTAGGCCAACCGCTTTAGCTGCACCTGTTTTCGTTGGGATCATTGACTGAGTTGCGCTACGTGCACGGTATAAGTCTGGGTGATAAACGTCAGATAAGTTTTGATCGTTTGTGTAAGCATGAATTGTTGTCATGCTACCTTGCTCGATACCTACAGTATCGTTGATTGCTTTTGCAATTGGCGCTAGACAGTTTGTTGTACACGATGCGTTTGAAATGATGTTGCTGTCAGCGTTTAATACTTCGCTGTTAACACCATGAACAACTGTTGCATCCATGTCCGTGCCAGGCGCAGAAACGATTACTTTTTTAGCACCCGCTTCAATGTGTTTAGCCGCTGCGTCACGTGAAGTGAATAAACCAGTACATTCTAAAACGATATCTACGTTTAGTGCTTTCCAAGGAAGGTTTGCTGGATCACGCTCTTGTGTAAGGGTAATTTCATCATTACCAATTAGCATGGTGTTTTCAGCAAGTGTTACTTTTTGAGAAAATTGACCGTGTACTGAGTCAAATTGAGTTAAATGCGCGTTAACATTTGCTGGTGCTAAATCGTTGATTGCAACGATTTTGATTTCGTTGTTTTGAGCTGACTCATAAAGGGCACGTAATACGTTACGACCGATACGTCCATAGCCATTAATTGCAACATTAATCATTCTAATATCTCCCGTTAATTATTTTACTTCACTTGCTTGGCGAGCAAGCGCTTCAATGGCTTGCCAGTCTTTGTTTTCAATAAGTTGTTTATCTAACATCCAAGTACCACCTACACAGATTACGTTTTTAAGTGCCAGGTAGTTAGGTGCTGTTTCAAGGCTAATGCCGCCTGTAGGGCAAAAAGTTACTTGTGGTAAAGGGCCACCAATTGATTTCAGCATTGCTGTGCCACCTGCTGCTTCTGCAGGAAAGAACTTTAAGAACTTAAAGCCATGGCTTGCTAATTTCATTACTTCACTTGGTGTTGCTGCACCTGGTAAAAATGGAATATCAGTGTCTTTAGCCAGTGCTAATAATTCGTCGTTTACACCTGGGCTAACCATGAAGTCAGCACCGGCTTCAACAGATGCATTAAATGTTGCTTTATCAACCACAGTGCCTGTGCCAACGTATGCTTCTGGTACGGCTTCTTTCATTAGCTTTACAGCTTCTGCCGCAATCGGCGTACGTAAAGTAATTTCTAGTGCTTTTAAGCCACCGTTATAAAGCGCACGTGCAAGGGGTGCTGCATCTTCAAGTTTTTCGATAACAACAACCGGTACCACAGGTGCCGATGATAAAATTTTCTCAATGCTCATTGTTTGTTCCTCATAGCCCAGTAACGGCGTATTATTATTCTAAACCAAAGGCACTTGCGCCTAGGTCTGCACTACTTACTATATTTCTGAAACCTGCGAATAACTCTCGGCCTGTACCATATGTTTGGCTTGGTTGGCTAAGTTGTAGTTCACGTTTTGCTAATTCTTCATCGCTTACGTGTACTTTCAATACACCCGCTGGTGCATCAAGCGTCACTAAATCACCTTCGTGAATTTTTGCGATTACACCACCTTCAACCGCTTCTGGTGCTAAGTGGATTGCAGCAGGAACTTTACCTGATGCACCCGACATACGGCCGTCAGTCACAATCGCCACTTTGTAGCCTTGGTCTTGTAGTGTTGCCATTACTGGCGTTAATTTGTGAAGCTCAGGCATGCCTTTCGCTTTTGGACCTTGCTCTTTAATTACAGCAATAAAGTCTGTGTTTAATTCACCACGGCTATACGCTTCTTGTAACTCTCCTTGAGAGCTAAATACTTTAGCTGGTGCAGAAACAACTTGGTGAGACTCAGCCACTGCAGATACTTTGATAACAGCTTTACCAAGGTTACCTGTAAGAAGCTGTAAACCACCCTGCTTGCTAAACGGGTTATCAATCGGACGTAACACTTCTTCATCGTGTGATTTTTCTGGACACGCTACCCATTTAACTTTGCTTGGGCCAGTGCTGTTAGTCATGATCACTGATGAATCTTTATCTAGCATTGGCTCTGTGGTGTATGCTTCTAAGCCATCACCCACAATCGTTTTCACGTCGTTATGTAAGTAACCTTTGCTAAGTAGTTGCTTCATTAAGAAGCCCATACCGCCGGCTGCTTGGAAGTGGTTCACATCTGCTGAGCCGTTCGGGTAGATACGTGTAAGAAGTGGCACAACTTCTGATAAGTCAGCCATGTCTTTCCAAGTAAGGATTACACCCGCTGCTTTCGCGATAGCTACTAGGTGGATTGCGTGGTTTGTTGAGCCGCCTGTTGATAACAAGCCAACTAAACCATTAATAATTGTTTTTTCACTTACTACGTCAGCAAGGCAGTTAGCATCTTTTGTTTCGATTAGCTGCTTTAACATGGTTTCTACAGCATGACCTGTTAAGCCATCACGTAGTTCTGTGTAAGGGTTAATGAAAGAGCTACCTGGTAAATGTAGGCCCATGATTTCCATTAACATTTGATTCGAGTTTGCCGTACCGTAGAAAGTACAGGTACCTGCACTGTGATACGATGCGCTTTCTGCTTCTAAAAGCTCTTCGCGGCTTACTAAGCCTTGTGCAAACTTTTGACGAACACGGGCTTTTTCTTTATTTGGGATACCCGATTGCATTGGACCGGCTGGTAAGAAATACGTTGGTAAATGACCAAATGATAAGGCACCAATTAAAAGTCCTGGGACAATCTTGTCACACACACCTAAACAAAAAACACCGTCGAACACGTCATGCGATAAAGATACCGCAGTAGACATTGCAATCACGTCACGCGAGAACAATGAAAGCTCCATGCCATCACGGCCTTGTGTAACACCGTCACACATAGCAGGTACACCACCAGCAACCTGTGCTGTAGCATCAAACTTAGTGGCAAGGCTTTTGATAATTTCTGGATAGTCTTTGTAAGGAACATGCGCAGAAAGCATGTCGTTATAAGCGTTGATGATAGCTAGATTTGGTTGCTCGTCTGATTTTAAACGAGCTTTGTCATCGCTGCTACAAGCAGCCATAACGTGTGCAATATTACCACAGCCTAAACCAGCACGAACTCTTGTTTGTTTTTTTGCGTGCGCGATTCGCTCTAAATAAGCTTGGCGGGTCTCTTTACTGCGTTCGATAACGCGTTCGGTGACTTCTTGGATACGAGGATGCAACATATAAATTCGACTCATCTCTATAGTTAGAGGATAAAGGCTCAGTAACAATTACAGACTCCACGAAAATAATTGTACTGAGCAACTTTGATTTACCCGTTCAAAGGTACGCTGACAGGCTGTCTCTCACAACCAACCTGACACCGGTGTCACTGTATTAACTCATGACTGTGACACCGGTGTCAACCTTATCTGTTAAATTTAGTTTAATTTTTTTAAATGACCAAATAATGAACAATTTTATTTTAATAGAATATGAGTAGAATTCATGTAAAGCACCACTATCAAAGGTGTATGCATAAGAAAGGTTTTGTTCTGAGCTTTATTTAAAAACAGCAACTTAGATCATAAAAATGCAATTTTTAGATTGAAAATAAAAAAGCCCGAGAACGCGTCACTCATTCTCGGGCTACTGTGAAAAAACAAGATGAAATTTATTTAATTGCTGCTGTCGACTCTCGAGTAATGAGTTTTGCTTCAAGGGTTACTTGATAAGGCGACTCTTGTGGATCCCCAATATGAGTGATCAATTGCTTAACTGCTTGCTGCGTCATTTCTTCAACCGGTTGTGCAATGGTCGTTAACCCTGGCCAGATATGACGTGCAATTGGTGCGTTATCAAACCCAGCAATAGAAATATCATCTGGCACTCTTAACTGCATTTGTGTAGCAAGCTTTAATACTGCTGCTGCCATGTAGTCATTTGAAGCAAATACCGCTGTTGGGCGAGGGTTTAAATCTAAAATTGTACGGGCACTATCAACACCAGAGTGATAACTGAAGTTACCTTCTTCAACTAAGCGTTCATCAAACTCAATACCATTTGACGCAAGCGCTCTTCGATAACCTTTAAAACGCTGCTCTGTCGCACTGTGATCAGGGTGACCTTTAATGAAGGCGATTTCTTTATGACCCAGCTTAATAAGATGCTCTGTTATTTCAAAAGCACCCTGCTCGTCGTTACTTCTTACCGAAATAGAGTCGTCTTCAAGTACCGCAGATGCGACGCGAGCATACGGGATTTTTTTCGACTTTAAAAAGCTTACAAGTTCAGGGAAATCTGAAAATGGTGGGGTAAGTACAATGCCGTCTAAACGAGAGGTTTGAATTAATTGCTCAATATTACTAATTAATTCTTCGCCGCGTAATTCACATGGGTGGATCAATAAATTGTAGTTAAGCTCATGACACGCCGCTAAAGCACCGGTTTGCACACGGGTAATATAGCTTTTACTCGGATTGTCGTACAAGCAACCAATAATAAAACTACGGTTTTGTGCCAAACCACGAGCGATTGGGTTTGGTGTGTAATCAAGCTCTTTAAATACTTTGAGTACTTTTTCGCGCGTTGCATCACTCACGTTAGGCTCATTGTTGAGCACGCGAGACACTGTTTTTTTCGATACACCGGCATAGCTGGCGACACTGTTGATGGTTACTTTCTTCATCCGCTCTACATCCAACTGCTAATTACGCGTTACTTTTAACATGTATACACGCAGCAGCACCAATGAATGGAATGTTGTCTTGTGTTACAAGCGTAACGGGGATCTGTGAAGTATATTGCGACATAATGCCTTTGTCTGCAAAACGCTCAACAAATCGACTAGATAATAGACGTTGTTGCATGCGAGGTAAAATACCACCACCAATAAATACGCCACCTAATGCGCCAAATGTCAGGGCTAAGTCCCCTGCTACGCTGCCAATCCAATCACAAAATTGATTAAGTGTTGCATCACAGACTTCACACTGACCAGTGGTTGCAAGCTCGCTAATTTGTGCAGCATCTAGATTCTTTGCTTCAACACCTTTTACCGCTGCCATAGCACGGTATAAATGCGCGATACCTGGGCCCGAGAATACTGTTTCAACAGATACATGATTTAACTGCTTTTTAAGCTCAGTGATTAACTGGCGGTCTAACTCTGTCACTGCCGCAAGGGTAATGTGCCCTGCTTCGCAGCTAAGTACAGCGCTACCCTGTGATGTGCGAACTAAACACGCAGCACCGAAACCTGTACCTGGCCCCATAACTGCGATATTCGCATTTTCATCAGCCTGGCCTGCTTTAACAGCCATATTTTGCGAATCATCTAAATAAGGCGCCGCATAAGCAAATGCTGCAAAGTCGTTGATTACTTCAAGTTGCTCAAATGAAAACTCTGCTTTTAAATCTGCAACGTTAAAGTGCCAGCCAAGGTTTGTTAAGTGAACTTGGCCTGCTTTAATCGGGCCAGCTACTGCTAAACATGCGCGGCTTGGCTTAGGAAACGAAATCTGGCTGAAGTACTGGTTAATCGCACTTTCTAAAGAGCCAAAATCTGCACTTGGAAAAGTTAAATTGTGCTCGATAACAAACTGGTTAGTTTGTTCATTAAAGTCAGTGATTAAAGCGAAACGAGCGTTAGTGCCGCCGATATCGGCAACAAGAATAGGAGCGAATTCTGTAGTTGTCTGTGTGTTCATGATGTTTTCTCTATTTGTCTAAGCTAGTTGCCGCTTATTTTTCTAGTTTTCAATGGCAAAGCCACTGTGTCTGCTAAACTTTGGGTCATTGCCTCAAAGAAGCTATCTTTTGTATTAAAAAAATGCTGCCCAAATGAATGGGCAGCCAAATACGTTTTGACAACAAAATGATAAAACAGTGACATTATGACACCGGTGTCAGATTAGGATCAATAAAAATTTTCATTATTTGTGCATGCATACGTATTTATTGATAAAACCTGCGTATTAAGTATCGAAAAAGCATTTATATACGCATAAAAAATGCCTAGCTGTGTACAGAACAGCCACACACACGCCACTTGTCACAAATAGCTTGAAAAAAATATTAAATAGCCGAAAATGGCAATTACTACTTCTGTTATTTGGTAACCATATGAAAGGTAAGGCGACATCTTTTGACATTGCACATTATGCGGGTGTGTCGCAGTCAACCGTGTCTCGCGCGCTGCGAAATAGCCCTTTGGTCAACGAAGAAACGCGTCGACGTGTTCATGAGGTAGCAAAACAGCTCAACTATAAAGTTGATAAAAATGCCAGTAACTTAAGAACTCAACAAAGTAGTACCCTCGCCCTGTTATTATTTGAAGATCCCACTTCGGATGAATCACAAATAAACCCTTTCTTTTTGGCGATGCTGGGCAGTATTACAAGAGCTTGTGCAAAGGAAGGCTACGACTTACTGGTATCGTTTCAGTCGAGCAGCTCTGATTGGCAAGCCGATTACGAAGACAGCCACCGTGCAGATGGCTTAATACTGCTTGGTTATGGTGATTACCTCGATTACCAACCTAAATTTAAAACCTTAATTGACCAACATACTAAGTTTGTCTGTTGGGGTGCAAGCGTCGATAACCGCCCAGATTTAACAGTCAGCTGCGATAACTATGGCGGTGGTAAGTTAGCAGCTGAACATTTACTTGCAACCGGTAGAACCGACTGCGCATTTATTGGTGATGCTTCTGATCATAGCCCTGAGTTTTTTGCTCGCTATCAAGGTTTTAAAGATGCATTCTTAGCCAAAGGCGTGGCTTTAAACGAGCGTAAAATGGCAAATGCGATTTCAACAGAGGAATCTGGCTATCACGCGACTCGTTCCCTCATAGCAAATAACATTCGCTTTAACTCATTGTTTGCCGCCAGTGACCTTATTGCTATTGGTGCAATTCGCGCCTTGAAAGAAGCAAAAATAAAGGTCCCTGATGATGTACATGTTGTTGGCTTTGATAACATTGCTGTTGCCAGCTTTGTAAACCCACCACTTACCACTGTTCAGCAAGACACCACCCTCGCCGGACAAATGTTGGTCGATAACCTGCTCAAACTCATTCGTGGTGAAGATGTAGAGAATACCCTTTTACCACCGCGTTTAATTATTCGTGGTTCGAGTGTTTAATTTTTAGCGATAACAACCTTGTTATCGCCTACTCCTTACCCAACCACAAACTTATTGCATTAAAATTAGTTTTTTTTCGATTTACCCAAGACTATTACTTCGAAAAAGCAGATAATTACGCCTATTATGTTGAAAACGCTTATCTGGCAAACAAAGCTTTAGATAACAACGCGCACAAAGGTGGAATTTTTTAATGGAAATTAAAGTTAATTTTCTCGACAATCTCAGACTTGAAGCCAAGTTTGATGATTTTTCAGTCATTGCAGACCAACCTATTCGCTATAAAGGTGATGGCACTGCACCTAGTCCATTCGATTACTTCTTAGCATCTTCTGCATTGTGTGCGGCTTACTTTATTAAAGTGTATTGTAATTCACGCGATATCCCGACAGATGGTATCCGTGTTGCGCAAAACAATATCGTTGATCCAGAAGACCGCTATAACCAAATTTTTCAAATTCAGGTTGAGTTACCAGAAAGCCTTTCTGAGAAAGACCGCACGGGTATTTTACGCTCTGTTGAGCGTTGTACAGTAAAACGTGTTATTCAAACTGGCCCAGAATTTAAAATCGATACTGTTGAAAGCATCGAAGCAGACGCGCAAGCAATGTTGATGGCAAAACCAGGTGATGACAGTAATACCTTTATTTTAGGTAAAGACTTACCCCTTGAAGAAACCATCGCAAATATGACGGCCATCCTTGAAGAGTTAGGGATGAAAATCGAAATTTCTTCTTGGCGTAATATTGTGCCAAATGTATGGTCACTTCATATTCGTGATGCAGCCTCACCAATGTGTTTTACCAATGGTAAGGGTGCAACTAAAGAAAGCGCGCTATGCTCAGCTTTGGGCGAGTTTATTGAGCGCTTAAACTGTAACTTCTTCTATAACGATCAGTTCTTAGGCGAAGACATTGCTAATGGCAAGTTTGTTCATTACCCAAATGAAAAGTGGTTTGCTCTGACTGATGATGACTCTCTACCTGAGGGTATTTTAGATGACTATACCCGTGAAATTTATAATCCAGATGGTGAGCTATGTGGCTCACACTTAATCGATACTAACTCTGGAAATAAAGAACGTGGTATTTGCTCTATTCCTTATGTTCGCCACTCTGACGGTGAAACAGTTTACTTCCCTTCAAACCTAATTGAAAACTTATTCTTAAGTAATGGTATGAGTGCTGGTAACAATTTTGCCGAAGCAAAAGTACAGTGTTTATCTGAAATTTTTGAGCGTGCAGTTAAGCGCCAAATCATTGAGCAAGAAATTGTTTTACCAGACGTACCTCAAGAGGTGTTAAACAAGTACCCAGGTATTGTTGCGGGTATTAATGGTCTTGAAGAACAAGGTTTCCCTGTTGTAGTAAAAGATGCCTCGCTAGGTGGTCAGTTCCCAGTGATGTGCGTAACACTCATGAACCCTAAAACAGGCGGTGTATTTGCTTCTTTTGGTGCGCACCCAAGCTTTGAAGTTGCTTTAGAGCGCAGCTTAACTGAGTTATTACAAGGCAGAAGCTTCGAAGGCTTAAACGATGTACCTAAGCCAACGTTCAATAGTATGGCAGTTTCTGAACCGGAAAACTTTGTAGAGCACTTCATTGATTCAACGGGCGTGATCTCATGGCGCTTCTTCAGTGCTAAACACGATTATGAGTTTGTCGAGTGGGATTTCTCTGGTAGCAATGAGGAAGAGACAGCGAGCTTATTCGGTATTTTAGAAAGCTTAGGTAAAGAAGCTTACATTGCTGAGTTCTCAGATCTTGGTACCGCATGTCGTATTTTAGTGCCTGATTACTCAGAAGTGTATCCTGTGGAAGACTTGATTTGGGACAATACCAATAAAGCACTTAATTTCCGCGAAGATATCTTAAACCTACACCGTTTATCAGAAGATCAACTTGCTGATTTAGTTGAGCGCCTAGAAGAAAGTGAACTAGATAACTACATTGACATCATCACATTAATCGGTATTGAGTTTGATGAAAACACAGTATGGGGTCAGTTAACGATTCTAGAGCTGAAGCTACTTATTTACTTAGCACTTGGTGATTTAGAAGCAGCAATGGAGCTTGTTGAAGCATTCTTACAGTATAACGACAATACCATTGTTGAACGCGGCCTATTCTACCAAGCAATGCATGCAACGTTAGAAGTTGCACTCAGCGATGACCTTGAGATTGAAGATTACATTCATAGCTTCACCCGTATGTTTGGTCAAGAAACGATGGATGCAGTCGTTGGCTCAATCAACGGCGATGTAATGTTCTATGGTTTAACAGAAACCAGCATGAAACTTGAGGGCTTAGACAGGCACCTTCGTTTAATCGAAAGCTACAAAAAGCTACACACTGCTCGCGCTAAAAAAGCAGGATTATAATCAGGTAAATCGAGCTGTAAGCAACCAACTTACAGCTCCATCCCTTTGTTTACTAGGTAAATTAATTAATACCTCAATAAAACACTTAGATTTTTATGTATTTGCACTGTAAGCCCCCTACCTTGTCCAGTTCTGTTTAAACTGATAAATTTCGCTCAAGTTTCACCCTATCGATTTATTAAATGGACTTAAAAGACTTCATTACAGCCCCTCTTATCCTGCTTGTACTGTTTTGCTCTCACCCTTGTTTTGCAAAAATAACAATTGGTGTATCAAGTGAAAATGGCGAGTCATTAAAGTACTCACGCAAACAATTTCACGGTGAATTAAAATCAGCCTATAGCTGCGTTATCAATCAACTTGATAGCAACTACGACGTAATCACTGTACCGCAAGCACGGCTTATTAAAATGCTGCAAAACAATGAAGTTGATATTGCCATGCCACTTTTATTGTTACCACAGAGAGAGCTATTTGCGACTCGCTCAGCGACAATTTATCAAGTTGGATATGAGCTGATAAGCCACAGTACTAACCCAGATTTGAGTATCGAGAATTTACGCAGACAGGCAAACTTGAATGGTATCGTCTATAAACGCGGAACTGGGGCACGTACCTTAATGCTTAAATATTTAGGCATTGATAAAAATGAATCGATAAGCCATGAACATCAAGTTAGTACATGGCAACAAGCTGTTGATTTTGTGGCTAAGAACAGAGCTGGTATAACAGCCCTACCTAGTGTGATTGCAAAAGATATCGAGCCTCACCACTTTGATGGCATTACACGCATTAAAATGCCCGACCATCAATTAGGGCTTTATATGTCATCACATTTTGCCAAAAGCGCTGAAGCAACTGCTATCAACGATGCATCAAAAACCTGTAAAGAAGTTAGATAAACGATAGATTATTTAGTTTTAAGCTCGGCTAAACGACTTTCAACTTGTGAACGCTCTTGCACTGTTAGCTCGCCATAAAACTTGGGGTATGGCCAGCCATAACCCCAGCGAAAGCTAGTAGGTAAAAAAGGTGTTCCACCCACTCTAACACCGGCAAGCATCAATACTGCAATTTCTTGCTCACCCACCTTAGCAACACATTTTTTTAAATCTATATCAGCTTGCTCACGTTGCTTGAAAGTACCGCCTTGCCAATATGCAAGATCATGGGCTGTACAGCACGCCAACCATAAGTTTTTATGTTCTATTGTTCCATCAGGAAAAGAACTGCAACCATCTGTAGTGAAGGGTTTAAGTTCAGCACAACTGGAAATAGAAGCATGAAAAAGTAACATCAAACCTAGGATAACGTTAGGATAATTCGCCACAGTCCAGACCTTAAGTAACGAGATGGAAATAGTAAAAATTTTTAATATTCAACTTGGTACGCAAACCCATCACAACTCAGCGCTTTTTGGCAATCAGTATCTGCATGAGCACTGATATAACACTGTCCATAAACAATCGCGTTGCCACCCCTTTGCTGTACTTTACTTTTAAGAGTGTCTTGGAGTTGACTTCTAGAACCATCAATATCATCAAACGGACCCGCTTGTGGTAAATGCATATCACTTTCTAATTGGCAATAATAGCTCGAAACCTGGCCAAGAAATGTTGCTCTGTGGCTCACTAATTGGCGTTCTGTAAATACTTCAACATTGTGACCTCGGACTGAAGTTTCAACATCACCAAGTACATACTCACCCACGTTTGTATTTATTGCACAAGAACACAATAAACCAACACTCAACAAAGTAGATAAAGCCTTGAACATATTTTCACCTTCCCTGAATTAATTGTTCAGCTACAAATTACACCAAATAGTAATGGCTTTTGTTTACTAAACTAAAGATAAGTTATCTTATCGTACCCGTATAAGGAAATCACAATTAAATTGTAAAAAAGTGCAAAACAAAAAACCGCCGAGGTTAATTCGGCGGTTTAATTATTTAAGTAGTTATTTAAAAGAAGCTTACTTAGCTAATGTTTCGGCTGCTTTTTCTGCAAAAAGGTTACCTAGTTTTATATAGTAATTACTTTTATAGTGCCATTTATCTTCAATGAATTCGACAGGCTCATCAAAGGCGACTAAATGAGCATTAGCATTTGATTTAACATACTTTTTCTGAGCATCCCATACACTCTCTATATATGGCATCATGCGTGTTTGAGGTGTTTTACCAGAGTCTTCGATTCTGCCAAGTATGATTGGTAACTCTTTATTGCCAAAAGTCATCTTCATATCATTCATCAGGCTTGTTAAATTAGCTAAATAAACCTTAGATGCTTGCTCATGATAGGCATCTGCCTCACCCTGCATCCAAATGATCCCTGCTGGGACTAAACTATCGGCTTCACCATCACCATCTATATCATTGTTAGCTAACGCAGCTCTTACGGTAGTTTGAAAGTTATCCCATTGGTTGATCTTGGTGTTGTCAGCATAGTTCTGCCCCCACGTACCAAAACCAGATGCCCCAAGCGCAATAGATGAACCACCACGCGCATATTTAATAATGGCTATTTTCTTATCTGTGAGCTCAGATAAGCGTTTACCAAAACTCAATTCAGGACCAAACCTTTCAGATAAAATAATTGAATGATCTGTCGATCTTGCGCCTGTTCCAAAACCAGGCATTAAATTAGTCCAAACACCTTTACCACCATTTAATGCATCATCAGCAACAGGGTTACCAAAAAAGAGTAAGGTATTTTCAACTGGTTTTTTATACTGCGCAGGTAAATCTTTATTAAAGCCAAATCCTTCCATATTTGATTGGCCACCCATAAAGTAAAGCAAGTAATCATCCGCTTTACTTTGCGTACTTACTGCTAATAGAGCACATAAAGCTAGTTTTTTTAACATTATTTTTCCTTTTGCCAAAAGCAACATGCCCAATAAATATTGGGCATGTTAATTACGTTTTTACTTCAATGCGTCTTCAACAACTGGGTAATGGTCCCATACATGTTTATCGCTCACTGAACGGAGTAACTTAATGTATTCAGCGTGAGTCCAAGCCAGTGGTGTGGCAGAGTTTGTACCCTCACCTAGCTGATAGCCTGCTTTATTGTTGCCTACGCCATCCCAAACTTGTTCAGGTAACATCATGCCTTCATTGGCAAATGCTTCCATACCTTTTACATAGGTGTCTTTAATCGCTTGTTGCTTCATCGCATCAAGGCTATTAGTTGCGTTTGCAGCAGCGATTTCATAGTGACCACGTTCACCTGTGAAAAACGGCCATACACGACCACGTTGACCAGGGGTGTTGTTACCACCTTCGGCATAGTTGTTACCTGTCACTTCATCTTCACCGTAACCATCGTTACCATAGCGACGGTAACCAGGGAATGAACCTGAGCCATCAGCAAAATTAAAGGTGTAACGCACTTGCAGATTATCGACTAAGGTTTCGTCATCGTATTCTGGTAATGTTTTTACAATGCTTGGCGCAAGTGCATCACGAACACCATAACGTACAAGCTCTAAGAAACCACCATCAAGGATTTGCTTTTTATCAAAGCCTTCACGGCCATTATTGGCGTTAAGTGTGGTTGATGAGTTTGGATCTTTGTCTTGACCGATACGAATGAAATATTCACCATCGCTGTTTTCAGACTTAAGGTTACCTTGAGTCGTAAACATGGTGCTTTCAATTTCACTATTGTAGGTTTTAGCCGTTGCTAAGTAACGCTCTGCATTTTTAGTGTCACCTGCTTTTTTAGCAATATCAGCAGCTGTCACAAGGCCTGCAACAACCGCAGCCGTTGTTGATGGTGAAAAACCATTTTGTTCTTCCCAACGCTCTTGTTGCGTAGCAGGCGGTGTAATTTGTGTGTCATTCCAAAGAATTTTCGCAAGACCACCATCAACTAAGAAATCAGCAGCTGGTTTTAACATTTTGCCATACCAATCTGTCAGCTCTTGATCGCTAAGTACGCCAGCTTGATGTAGTTTCCACGCTAACATGATTGGCATTGCTGTTTGGTCAAGCTGAACACCTACCCACTCAAGCTCACCATCAACATGCGTCTTTTGTAAGAACCAACCCGTGTCACCACCATTGCCTGGCGTGTTATCTGTTACTTGTACTTTTTCTAGATATTCAAACGCCGTTTTAGCAGTACGTGTATCACCCATGGCCATAAATGCCATTGCTACTTGATAGAAATCACGTACCCAAACCGCTTTATAACCGGTAGACCCTGTTTTAGCTGATACTGTTTCACCCCAAGGGTTAGACAGTGACGCAATTAAAGCACCGGCATGAGTTTTATCTTCTTGCGCTTTTAACACCATGGCGCTGATATAAAGCAACTTACCATTATCTGCGGTGCTGTTAGTTAATGTGCTCAAAGGTTCAAGGCTTGCTAAGTAGTCTTGCCAACCAATTGCAGCACCTTCACCGTTATATGCAGCAAGTACTTTTTGGTAGCCTTGGTTTAAACTTGTTTGGCCTTCTTTTAAGCTTGCAGCTTCAGAGTTACCAAAGCTTAAAGCTAAATCAAAGGTGGTGTTTTTTGATACTTCACCAAGCTCTGCAAGTAAGCTTACATTACCCGACTTATCACCGGTATTTTGGTAAGTCGTTGATAGTGATTGCGATGTTTTTAACTCTTTTAAGCCATCACTTACCCCCGTAAAGCCAACGCTTGCTTGCTTAAATGGTTTAGCGGCTTGTAAAGATAAAAAGTTATCATCTTGCCAAGCAACTAGACCCTTATCAGTCACTTTTGCAAAATCATCTAAGCCGTTGTTATCAATGTAAGGGTTTACATTAACGTAGGCTTTTACACCTTCAAGGTCTGTATTAAATACGCTACGAACAAACAATGTTTGGCCATTTGGATCTGTAAAAATATGCTTTTCTAAAGTGAAACGACCTTGTTTATCTTTACTAACGACTTTGTAAGCAAGCGATAATGGGCGACCAGCGTCGTCTTTGTATAAATAATCAATGCTTACATCAAGATCATCGCTCTCTGTAACGGTAAAGTCTTTACCAACTATAACAAACTGCATATCTTTGATTTGTGCTTGGTGAATTAAACCAAACATGGTTTCTGTGATCATGCCTTTCGCGATTGAAAACCAAACTTTTGATACTTTGCCGGTAGCAGCTGCGTCGCTATAGTGGCCGTCTTGGTATTGCTCGTAAGATGTACCAATACCTGTTTTACCTGAGTATGCCCAAAAAGGTTCAACACCCGGAGCTCCTGGCGCAGACACCTGCTCAACTGATGTATTAACTGATTGCTCTGAACTACAAGCTGTTAAACCTAACGCTAAAAAACTTGCGGTAATAAGATTAAATTTTTTCATGGTGTGTCCTTATTATTGTTGCTTAACGCGCAGTACAGCGACCGCTGCTAGTACGAATGACACTGCACCTAGCACTAACGCATAAATCGGTTGATTATCAAAAAAGTGACGTAAAATTAGGCCTAATACGCTTGCCGCTAAAAGCTGCGGAATAACAATAAAGAAGTTAAAGATACCCATGTACACACCCATTTTTTTACTTGGTACTGAGGTACTTAACATTGCGTATGGTAAAGATAGAATTGACGCCCAAGCAAACCCTACTCCAATCATTGGCCAGATCAGTAAACTTGGATCTTTGATAATAATGAAGCTGACCAGACCCAATGCACCTAGCACTAGGTTGATAGCGTGAGCCATTTTTAGCCCTACTTTTTTAACGATAACCGGAATACACAGTGCTGCAATGGCAGCAAAACCATTGTAAGCGGCAAATAATACACCAACCCAATCTGCACCGTTATTGTAAGCAAGAGAGCTTGTATCACTGCTGCCGTAGTGGAAGCTAGTTACTGCCGATGTGGTGTAAATCCACATTGCAAACAATGAGAACCAGCTAAAAAATTGTACCCAAGCCAATTGTTTCATCGTTTCTGGCATAGTGAATACATCATTCACAACTTGATAAAAGCCACCACTGGTTGCGTTTTTAGCCTTTAAAGCACCAGCAATAAACTGAATAACACCAAAGCTAATCAAACCACCAGCAAGTAAATAAAGCTCTTTTTCAAGCGATAGACCCGTAACAATACCAAGTACTACTAGACCAAGAACCGTAAAGATTGCAGCGCCTTTGTTAAAGTTTACATCACTTTGAACATCGCCCGAGTCATCGCTTTGCTCTTGTTCATGAAAGCTTTCAAGTTCTTCTGGAGAATATTCTTTAGTAGTAAAGACAGTCCAAAACACAGCAATAATTAAAACTACTGCGCCAAAGTAAAACGAAAATTTTACAGAATCTGGAATTTGCCCTGCAGGTGCAGTATTAGCAATATCGAACCAGTTAGTCATCACCCAAGGTAATGCAGACGCGACAACCGCACCAACACCAATGAAGAAGCTTTGCATTGCATAACCAGTTGCACGTTGCTTTTTCGGTAAGTTATCACTGACAAGAGCACGGAATGGCTCCATAGTTACGTTAATTGACGCATCCATGATCCATAACATACCCGCCGCAATCCACAGGCTTGGTGAGTTAGGCATAATAAATAACGATAACGTCGTTAAAATAGCGCCATAGAAAAAGAACGGACGACGACGACCTAACTTATTCCATGTTTTATCACTCCAATAACCGATGATCGGCTGAACAATAAGGCCTGTTAATGGTGCTGCAACCCAAAGAATTGGAATATCATCAACATTGGCACCTAAGGTTTGAAAAATACGGCTTACATTACCGTTCTGTAATGCAAAGCCAAATTGGATTCCAAGGAATCCAAAACACATATTCCATATTTGCCAAAAGCTTAGCGTTGGTTTGTTATTATTCATAGTCAGCCTTTAAGGTAAATACTGCACTGCTTAAGCCGTTCAGTTGTAATTGAATTGGCGCCTTTGTAGATGCCTCAGGAATCACAATGTCGGCATGATTTTCTAGGTTATCAGTAAACGTTAAACCACTGTGGTTAAGCTTAGGTAACAACGCTTGGTTAAGAGTAAGCTCAACATTTTGTGGGTTTTCTGAAAAGTTACTTACTACAAGCACTAGTTGTTGACCTAGCTTGCGCGTAAAAGCAATCACTTGCTCTGAACCTGTCAATTCAACCGCTTGCATGTCACCGCCAACAATTGCAGGCAGTGTGTTTAATGACATTAACTTGGTGTAGTAAGCGCGAAGATCAGCTTGCTGCTTTGAAAGCGCACCGCCATCGAATTTACCATTATTCATCCACGCTTGATGTGCAGGTACACCCATGTAGTCGAAAATGCTGGTACGCGTTGGGTCACCAAAACCACCGTCTTCAGAGCCATCTTCACCAACAGCTTGACCAAAATAAAGTAAGGTTGGCGAACGCGACATTAATGTAGAAACCACCATAGCTGGCTTACCTTTTTCACTGCTACCAGCGAAATCCGGGCTAGCAATGCGTTGCTCATCATGGTTTTCTAAAAAGTGCAGCATGTGCTCTTCAATATCAGCCACTTGGCTTTGGATATCGAAAATAGTATCCGCTGATTGCTTGCCTTGCATCACAGCTTTAACCGTGTCGTAAAAACCGACTTTGTCGTAAAGGTAATCCATCTTACCTTGTTGGATATATGGGCGGTAAAGCGTTGGGTTATAAACCTCTGCCAGAATAAAGGCATCACTTTTTTGCATCTTGATTGATGAGTTCAAAAAGCTCCAAAACTCAACAGGCACCATCTCGGCCATATCATAACGGAAGCCATCGACACCTTTATCTAACCAATAAAGCGCGATATCGCGGAATTTATACCAGCTATTTGGTAAGTCTTTATCCTGCCAAAAGGCGTAGTGCGCACGGTAATCTTTATCAGCGTAATCATCCGGTAGTGTTGGGAAGTCGTAGCTGCCATCTGGTTTAACACCGTAATTGATTTTAACTGTTTCGTACCAATCATTAATGTCAGGTTTAGCGGCACGGGCCCCATTACCCGTCCATTTTGCTGGGGTTTCGGCAAACTGATTATCAGCAAGAGGATGCGGGTTACCACCTAACACTTGGTAGCTATCGCTGGTAGGAACTTGAAATGACTGCCCTGTTACATAGTAAAAGTTATTATCGCGAGCATAGGTTTTCGTCGTGTCATCTTCAGCACCAAAATCCTTTACGCCTTCAGGCTTGGCGACTGACTCGTAATTACGCGCTACGTGATTTGGCACAATATCAATAAAAACTTTCATACCGTGCTCATGAGTACGATTAATTAGCTCCACAAACTCTTCTAAGCGGCGCTCAGGGTTAATTGCTAAATCAGGATTAACATCGTAGTAATCTTTCACCGCATAGGGTGAGCCTGCACGGCCTTTTACAACATCAGGGTCATCTTGTGACAAACCGTATTCGGTATAGTCAGTTACTAAAGCATGACGCGGTACACCGGTATACCAAACATGTGTCGTGCCTAGCTCTTTAATGCCTTGTAATGCTGCATCATTAAAATCAGCAAATTTACCTACCCCATTTTCTTCTAATGTGCCCCACGGTTTATTGGTGTTGTTAGTGTTACCAAATAATCGAGTGAATACTTGGTAAATCACAGGCTTAGAGATAGCTGCTTGGCTAGATTCTGATTGCTGCTTTTGCGTGTTCTGCTGTACTGGCGCATCGTTACCACAGGCAGTTAAACCTAAAACAGAAGCCACTACTAACGCAGTTAGTTTGTATGTTGTCATCATTACTTCATTTTTCTGTAAATATCAGTTCATACTAATGTTAAGGGCTGCATACGGACAGTAAATGCATACGTATTCAGCCTATTAGTTGCAATTATTCAAGCTCGATTAAGCGTGCTTGCATAGCTTTTAAGCGGATTGGCGATGCAAGATCAACGCGTTTTTCGCTGATTAAATCACGTCCTTTATTATTGCCTTTCAGCACTTCTTGCATGTAGCTTAAATCCCAATCAATGGCTTGTTGGTTTTTGTTAAGAACAACCAATACAGTTTGGCCATTGTGCTCCCTCACATAGCTGTAAACGCCTTGCTTGGGTGAAAAATGCATTAAACGACCTTCGCTTAACGCTGGTTTTTCTTGGCGCAGCTTAAGCAGTTTTTTCATGCTAGCTAACATCTCTTGCTGATCAGCTGAAAGCCCCTCACCTGTGAAGGCATTTGCTTTTTGACCTTTAAACCCACCTGGGAAGTCAATACGAATATCACCGTGATCATTACTAGGTGTGTTATCGAGCAGCAGTTCAGTGCCGTAATAAATTTGTGGAATACCGCGAGTTGTTAACAGCAGCGTCATGGCTAATTTAGTTTTTGCGAGGTCTTGACCCAGCTCAGTGTAAACACGGCTCATGTCATGGTTATCTGCAAACACTAAAATGTTATCTGTATCAGCATATAAAAAGTCATTCGCCAGCGATTGATATACTTTTACCCAACCTGTATTCCAGCTTTCTTCTTCGTTAAGTGCTTGGATTAATGCCTCTTGTAATGAAAAGTCCATCACACTTGGTAAATCAGAGGTATAACCATCTTGATTGACTTTACCGCGCTGCCAATAAGAAGCAATTGCTGGGTTAGTTGTCCACTCTTCACCGACAATATTAAAGTTTGGATACTCGGTCATAATCGCTTTAGTCCAATCGGCTAAAAATGCTTTATCTGAGTATGAATAGGTATCAACACGAATGCCGCTTAAGTTGGCGTATTCAATCCACCAAATGGCATTTTGAATCAAATACGTTGATAGTAACGGCTGGCGCTGATTTAAATCAGGCATCGACTCAACAAACCAACCATCGTTAAATTGACGTTTGTCGTATTGGCTTGCGTGAGGGTCTTGGATTGTTTGTCTGGCGTGACTGGTTGCATTTTTACCGTTTTCAAACTTGCCATCAAAGTTAACCCAATCAGCTGTTGGCATGTCACTCATCCACTGATGTGATGAACCAAAGTGATTAAGTACCATGTCCATCACTAAACCGATACCATGCTCTTTCGCTTCCGCAGATAAGGTTTTATAAAGCGCATTGCTACCCATGCGCGGATCAACTTTGTAAAAGTCAGTAATAGCGTAGCCATGATATGAATAGTTTGGCATATCATTTTCAAGTACAGGTGTTAACCAAAGTTGCGTCACACCTAAGTCCTCAAGATAATCTAGGCTATTGATAACACCTTGAATATCTCCACCATGTCGACCTCCTTTAAAACTTGGGTTTGCAGCCTCCTTCATACCAGCAACGGTGTCATTGTTTGGGTCACCATTTACAAAGCGATCAGGATTGATTAAATAAAGCGTATCTCTATTTGTAAAGCCATGACGATTGGCACTTTGCTTATCACGGGCATTTAATGGGTAAGTAAATTCTGTGCCATCTTTAGCTTTAAAAGTCAGTGTTCCCGCCTTTGCATTATCGCTAATGGTTAAATCTAAAAACGCGTAATTAGGGTTATTCGTTGTTGTCACCCCTTTAAACTCAACGCCTTTGTAAGGCTTCATTTGCCACGTTTTGTTAGCAATATTGTTATCGTAAAGCATGACTTGTAATGAGTCATTTTGCATCCCTACCCACCAGTTTTCTGGTGACGCAGTAATAGCAAAACTTGCTGTTGAGTTAAAAAGTGTAAATGCGGTCGTTAGCGCTAAAAATGATTGTGTTTTTTTCATAGTTAATTTTGTACTTTTTCTAAGAATTGACTGTGGGTCGGCAGCTGCTCGACAGTGCTGTTAATCAAGGTTTTTAGATTGCTAAATAACTCATTTAATTGCTCGTCTGATAACGCATCAGTTAATGGATGGTGATCCTCTGCAATTAGCCCTTGCCCTATCATCACTTGCTGCCACGCAACTTCGGCAAATAGCTCATCGTCTTCTCTAATGAGCTTTCCGCTGGTTTTAAATAGCTCAATTTTCTTTTTAAGACTGCTTGGAATATCCATGCCTTTACAAAAACGCCAAAACGCACTGTCATCACGCTCTGTAATTTTGTAATGAAGAATAATAAAGTCACGAATTCGCTCAAATTCTGTTTTACTTTGTTGATTAAATTCATCCACAAGGCTTTGTTTAATACCTTGATGAGGAAAAAACTTAATTAAACGAATGGCTGCACTTTGAATTAAATGAATACTGGTCGATTCTAATGGCTCTAAAAATCCGCTCGATAAGCCAACTGATACTACATTTTTATGCCACTGTTTTAAGCGACGACCTGTTTTAAACTTAATAACGCGGGGCTCTGTCAGTGGTTTAGCAGGTAGGTTTTCTAAGAGCTGTTGCTTTGCCGCTTCATCTGATAAGAAACGAGAAGAATACACAAGTCCGTTGCCTACACGATGCTGTAATGGAATTTGCCACTGCCAACCCGAGTCTCTTGCAATTGAACGTGTATAAGGAATTGCATCAGAAGCTGATTCACTTTGCACCGCAATCGCACTATCACATGGTAACCAATGTGACCAATCTTCAAAGCCGGTATTAAGAGTTTGTTCTATTAATAAAGCACGTAAACCGGTGCAATCAATAAATAAGTCGCCGTCTATTTGCTCGCCATTTTTAAGTAGCAAAGATCGAATATACCCGCTTTCATGGCATTGGTTAACCGATTCAATTTTGCCTTCAATGCGTTTTACGCTTCGTGATTGCGCTAATTCCTTTAAGAATTCGCCATATCGAGTGGCATCAAAATGGTAGGCATAATGTAAGCCCGCCAACTGAGTGTTAGGAATGTGCTTGAGGTGAGCAAATTTATGAGCTTTTGCAGCTTGATAATTAAGTGAAAAATCCCAAAAATCAGGCGCATTATTAGCTTGATTTGCTTTTAACCAAAAATGATAAAACTCACAAAACGGAAAATCTTTACCTATCTCACCAAAGGCATGCATATAGCTGTGGCCTTGGCTGCGCCAATTTTCAAACTCGATACCAAGCTTAATCGTGGCACCAGTAGCCTTAATAAATTCTTTTTCAGAAATGCCTAACGCACCATTAAGATGCAAAATAGGTGGGATGCTTGCTTCGCCTACACCAACAGTGCCGATCTCTGCTGACTCTACCAGCGTGATATCAATTACTTTGCCCAGCACTTTATTAAGTAATGCAGCAGTTATCCAACCAGCAGTACCACCACCGGCAATCACGACCTTGGTTATTTTTTTTGTTTCCATAGTACACCTAACGCCAATTTCAATTCATTGAGTGTAGCTCACTGATATAAAAAAGCCCTTGTAAAACAATTCACAAGGGCAATTTTCTATCGCTGTTTTAGCTAATTACAGCTTGTAGCTGAAGCCTAACAGGAATGTACGACCGTAGTCTTGGTAGTCACGTACTTGAAGTGAGTTATCACCTTGTAGTGATGTGAACGGCTCTTCAGTGATGTTCTGTACTTGGAATGTTACAGATAAACCGTCAAGGCTCTCTACACCGCCTTCGCTAAAGTCATAACCAATTTGAGCATCCCAAATTGTTTCGCCTTTAATGTCAACTTGTGTAGTCGCAAAACCTAAACCGTATACGTCACCTTTAAAGTCGCTACGCTTACGCATGCTAGTACGCGCTTGGAAACCGTTACGCTCAAAGTAAACTGTTAGGCTATCAATTTGGTCAGATAGACCAGGTAGCTCATAATCGTTGCCATTTTGGTCAGTTAAGTCTTGCTCAACACCTGTATGGCTTGCGATTAAACCAAAACCATCAAGTGACTCGCTGAACATAGTGAATGGTAGTGTTAATGAAAGCTCGTAACCCCATAGGTCACCAGAACCACCGTTTACTTTACCAGAGCCTGTACCTGTTGAAGTTTCAGGGATTTCACCAGTAGACGGGTCAGCTACACCGCTCATGTCGATTTCATAAGTACCGTCAAAAATCCACTGAGTGATATCTTTATAGAATACAGCTGCAGCGAAGTAACCTTCTTCATGGAAGTAGTTTTCATAGCTTAAATCAAAACCAGTTGCTTCTTTTGGCTCAAGCTCTGGGTTACCACCTGATACACTCCAGTAGTTACCGTTTTCATCTGGTTGTTGATTGTAAGAAGCATTAACTGATGAGTTCATTTCGTCTAAACGAGCACGAGAAATCGTTTTTGCCGCACCAAAACGTACAGTTTGCTCTTCATCAATTGCAAATGATAAGTTGATGCTTGGCAAGAAGTGGCTGTAGTCATGGCTTACATCTGTTGGAGATACAACAACTAAACCATCCACAGTATTAGCAGCAAAGCCTTGTGAAGACTGTTCAGTTTTCACATAACGCACACCAACGTTACCTGTTACAGGGATAGAGCCCAGCTCTGCATTAATGTCAGCTTGTGCGAAGAACGCTGTTACTTCTTCTTGAACTGTCCAAGACTGTGTCTTGTGTTTTGAATCAGTTAAGCTTTCTTGAAGAAGGCTATAGTAACCATCATTCACCAGACCGTTGGTATCATAAGCAACCATGTTGCCCATACCAATGAAATCAAGGCTAGCTGACCCTAAACGGTATTGTTCTGGGATAGATAGCATACCCGGGTTTGATAAAGAGAAGTCTTTTAGTGTCATGAAGTAACCTTCAGACAACTTGCTCTTTTCACGGTCACGGTATGACATACCAAATGACACACGGCTGATGTAAGCGTTATCAAGTACTTTGCTAGCAGCAAGTTTCAATGTGCTTAGTTCATCATTGATTTCTGGCGCATTGATGAAACCATCTTGCGCAGTATTCTGATAAGCAGTATCAGTTAGACCGTACTTATCGTTAAGTGCAGCACTTGCACCCCAAGATAATGGGCCACCAAGTTGAATTAAGTCATAATCGCTGTAATCAAGGTTATGGCTGAATTGTGCGCCAGTGTTACCACCGTCAAACTCATAACCAATCGTATCAGCAACACCATTTGCATCACCACGACCTGTACCTGAGTAGCTTTCGATACTCCAGATTTGACGCTCAACTTCAGAGCGGCTTACGTCAAATTCTACTGACCAATCATCGCTGATGTCGTATTTTGCATTAAAACCAAACTGAGTTAGTTCTGCGTTACGCTCTTCGTAGTCATTACGAACAACAACACGTTGGCCTTCTGTTACTGCGCTTGTGATGAAACCAGAATCTGCGTCAACAACAGCTGAACTTGGGTCAATTGAACCTTGGCCCCATGCAAATGGCACTTCGATACCACGTAAGATTTTCTCATCAGAGAAATCTACATATAAAGCATCAAATGTCATGTTTAGGCGATCAGTCGGCGCAGCTTCAATAACAAGCATTGCTGTATCACGTTCAAGAGTCGATGAACGTACGAATGGCTTAGCACCACCTAAAATTGAGTACGTATTACCATCTTCACCTGTAAATTCAGGGTAACCCCAAGAGTTCCAACGTTTTTCTTGGTTTGGAGAGCTCATCGTGTTGTAAGCAAATGCAACACCGATTGTGTCATCTGCAAATTGGTCAATGTAAGAAACCGTACCACGGAAACCTTTATCGTCACCGTCTGGGTTTAATTTGTCAAAACCCGTTTGCTCGTATTGGCCGTTAAACATGATAACTTGCTCACCTTTACTTAAAGGTTTAACAGTTTGCATGTCGATAACGCCAGCGATACCTTCAGCATCAATGCCTGCACTTGGAGTTTTATATACCGTTACGCCACTCATAATTTCTGATGGGTAAAGGTCAAATTCAACGCCACGGTTGTCGCCGATTGAAACTTGCTCACGACCGTTGAATGTTGTTGCACTTTCGTTTTCACTGAAACCACGAACACTTACACGGCTAGCTCGACCGTCTAGACGTTGTGCTGTTAAACCAGGAAGGCGTGCGATTGATTCTGCGATTGATGAATCAGGTAATTTACCGATATCTTCTGCTGAGATTGACTCAACAACTTCAGGAGTGAAGCGTTTAGTATTAATAGATTCTACAACACTGCCACGAAAACCTTTTACTTCGATAACTTCAACGTTATCGTTTTTTGCTTTTTGGTCTTCTTCTGCAGCATAAGCTACAAAGCTATTTAAACCTGCGGCTGTTAAAGCCAGAGTTAATATACTTGGTTTGAACATAGACATGATGTTTTCCCATTACCCAAATTGTAATGCCAACGTGTTGCAGTTATTCATTAACATAATAGCTGTAATTCGCTGACTGATTTTGTTGTCGAATTGAATATTAACGCTCTGATTATTTTCTTAACAAATTTATGCATACGTATTCAGCGTAGTCCACCACCACGAACATTAACAACATTTTTACAAAATAGAATTGTAACCATATGAATATAAATGATTTATCAATTTTATTGTGTGATTTAATAGTATTGAAACATTTTCGCTATATTTTCGCCCCTAATTTGGTTACACAAATAGGTGCTAAGCCATTTATCTCGCTTAAATGGTGACTAAACGCAATTATTAAAGGTACTAGTCTATACCAATGATAATTGGTCTTACCAATACAACCCCTGCACCATTATGGTGTAAGCCAGCTATATTATGCACCAAGCTGGCGTTCGCGATCATAATTAAAACCCAGCAAACCTAATTGGTAAATTTTATTGATAGAAATCTGACTTGTTTACTTTTAAATCAAATTAATAAATTTTACTGAGAACAAAGATGAATTTGGCGTGCATACGTATGCAGAGTTTTTACAGTATCTCACCCTTCACGTATGCTTTTGACATTCCGGCAACATATTGCATTAACGGTTGCCTAACAGTTTACATACACTGAGTGTCACGATGGAGAAAAACATGGCTCAAAAGCAGTGGTATAAAGGTGCGGTTATTTATCAAGTTTACCCGCGCAGTTTCCAAGACACCAATGGCGATGGCATTGGTGATATCAAAGGTATCATTGATCGTATTGATTATATTAAAAGCCTAGGTGTTGATGCTATTTGGGTTTCGCCTTTCTTTAAATCACCAATGAAAGACTTTGGTTATGACATCAGTGACTATCGTGATATCGACCCATTGTTTGGTAACCTTGACGATTTTGATGAACTCATTGCACAAGCTCATCAACGTGATATTAAGATCATTATTGATCAGGTATTGAGCCATACCTCAGATCAACATCAATGGTTCCTTGATAGCCGTGAAGATAAAACTAACGACAAATCAGATTGGTACGTTTGGGCTGATGCAAAGCCTGATGGCACACAACCAAATAACTGGTTATCAATTTTTGGTGGCCCTGCATGGCAATGGGAACCACGCCGTGGTCAATATTACTTACATAATTTCTTTGCTGAGCAGCCAGATTTAAACTTCCATAATCCTGAAGTGCGCAAAGCAGTATTAGATAATGTTGAGTTTTGGCTTAAGAAAGGGGTTGATGGCTTCCGTTTAGATGCAATTAACTTTTGCTATCACGATGCTCAATTACGTGATAATCCAGCTAAGCCACCAGAGAAGCGTCAAGGCCGAGGCTTTAGCGAAGACAACCCTTATGCGTTCCAGTATCACTACTACAATAATACGCAACCTGAGAACCTTAGTTTTATGCAGGACATTCGTGCCCTACTAAACAAGTATCCTGGTACAGTTGCATTAGGCGAAATCTCATCTGAAGATTCACTGGCAACCATGGCAGAGTACACATCAGGTGGTGACAAACTTCATATGGGTTATAGCTTTGAGCTACTGACTAACGACTATAGCGCGGAATATATTCGTACCACAGTAAGCACTTTAGAGCAGCGCATGACTGAAGGTTGGCCATGTTGGGCATTTAGCAACCACGACGTAGAACGTGTTGCTAGCCGCTGGAGTCAAGGTGAAAAAATTGAGCCTCAGCAATGTAAGATGCTAACAGCCCTACTTGCTTCATTACGTGGTAGTGTATGTATGTACCAAGGTGAAGAGCTTGGTTTAGGTGAGGCAGAAGTCGCATTTGAAGACTTACAAGACCCATATGGCATTACATTCTGGCCAAACTTTAAAGGCCGTGACGGCTGTCGTACACCAATGCCATGGGATGCAGCAGATGCTGAGCAAGCAGGTTTCTCAACAGTAAAACCTTGGCTACCTGTGGGCGATGCGCACAAATCAGTCGCCGTAAATACGCAAGATCATGATAAAGATTCAATTTTGAATGCTTATCGTGAATTTATGGCATGGCGTAAAGATAAGAACGTATTGTTAGAAGGCGATATTGAATTTATCGAAACGCAAGAGCCAGTGCTTGCTTTTTATAGAACGCTTAACGACACTAAAATGCTTTGTGCATTCAACTTAGGTGCACAAAGTAGTGAACTGACAATCTCTGATACTGTGTCTTCACAGCATACTGAGATCTCTCATCACACAGCTGAATTAAACAATAATACAGTCACTCTGCCCGGGTTCGGTTGCTTTTACGCAACCCTGAATTAATAATCAGTTGTTAAAAACCAAGCCCTGCAATTGCAGGGCTTTTTTATTCCTAATCATGGTGTTAGTGGTTCATGGTTTTACTATTAATGTAATCTGTTAGCGCAAACAACACCCCCGACACCACAAACGTGACATGAATTAACACCTTCCAGAGTAGCTCATCTGTTGAATGGTTGTTTGAGCTAATAAACACTTTTAAAAGCTCCACAGCAGATATTGCGACAATAGCGCTTATCAGTTTCATCTTCAGGCCCGAGAAACCAACTTTACCCATCCACACAGGCCTGTCTTCATGGTTGTCTATATTCAACTTTGACACAAAGTTTTCGTAGCCACTGAAAATGATGATAAGCAAAAGCCCTGCTAATAGCGCAGTGTCAACTAAAGTCAAAATACCTACCAAAAGCTCTTGGTTTGACGCAGTGAACGTATTTAAGGCCATACTGTATAAATATTTAAAGAACTTTAGCAGCAGTAATACCACAGCGACTAATAAACCAATAAAGAATGGTGCTAATAACCAACGCGAGCGAAAGATAAAACTCTCCACAACTTGCTCTAGTTTGGTTGGTACTTTCTTTATTTTTGAATGAGTCACTTGTTCAGACATAACTTAGTTCACTTTTCTTTTAAAATTAGCGCGATAATACGTGTTTTGACCTTACGATTACCAGCATTAGAGGCAAAAAGAGTGGTTATTTTTTGCTTATCTTTACGATAAAAATATTTCGTTATCTTTTTTTGAAATTTAGTTTATAAATTCACTCAAGCAAAGTGAGATACACATTGCGCACCATTACTGTGCAATTGAGCCGGTAATAATTACTTTTGTTGATTAGGAATAATTAAATGAAAAAAGCATTGCTAGCACTAATTTTGGCACCTGTTTTAAGCGTGTCAGCAACGAATGCAATCGCTAACGAAGCACCTGAAGCATCAGCTGAAATGATCAAAGAATACACTGAAATGTGTTTAAACTGGGCAAAAGATGATGACATCAGCAACGAAGAATTAAAGCCATACGTATTAAAATGTTTAAACGATGAGCTTGAAGCTGAAGGCTATAAAAAAGTAAAAGACGTACAAATCTAATTTTACGCCTGCTTAGAATATAGAAAAACCGGAATGACACAATGATGTGCGCTCCGGTTTTTTGTTTTTAATGACTGTAATAATCAGCTAATGCACTTAATAAAAATAATAACGAACCTACCATGAATAACACCCCCCCCACTGTGGCATACTCTATAAATGCTGGTAAAAATAAGGTACTACCAAAGAAAAAGGCGCATGCTGATATGATATTCACCAACGCATTAACTTTAGGTACGAGTGTAAATTTCATAACCATTCCTTATTCTGTTAACTCAGGGATAAAGTGAAACGCTTTAACTATGCGGTTCCAGCTGTTTATCTCAAGTACTACCGTCGTTAATACCACGATGTCTTTTTCGTTAAAAATAGCAGACACTTGGTTGTAAACATCGTCTTCAACATGTTTATCAATGATATTTGTTAAGGCTTCCGCCCAAGCGAGTGCTGCAGTTTCTTGTTCTGAAAACACAGGGACTTCACGCCAAGCGGCTAGTACATCAAGTCGCTGTTGACACTCACCTTGGCTTCTCAGCTCTGCTGAGTGCATATGCTGACAAAACCCACAGCCATTAATTTGCGACACTCTTAGTCTTACTAAATCAGCGAGCTTCGCGGTTATGTTTGTACCTTCTGGCAGTGCGCTGAGCCCAGTTAAATGTTTAACAAGTCCTGGGTTGAGTGAATAAACCTGCTGTTGTGATAAACGTGTTTGCATTTTAAATCTCCTGTCTTGATGTTGATGACAGAATAACAACAGCCTAAAAGCAAAGATTGGTAAAAAACGACATTAGCGATGCCATACAAGCATAAAAAAGGGGTTGCAACTGCAACCCCTTTTTATAATCTACATAGATGTAAACTTACTTTTTAGCCGCCGCTTTTTTCTTAGCTGGTGCTTTCTTTTTACTCTCTTCTACCCACTTGCCATTTTGGTAATGAGCAGTCCAGCCTGTGGCTTTACCATCTACTTCACTCATTACATACTGCTCTTTATTTTTACGGCTGTATCGAACGACTGAAGGATTACCATCAGGGTCTTTTGCAGGTGCGTCAGCAAGGTAATAGAATTTTTCAGAAATACGATCTCTAAAACGTTTTAATTCTTCCACTTTTGGCGCACGTGTTTCACGTGATTTAGGGAAGGTATTTGCAGCTAAGAAAATACCCGATGCACCATCACGCAGTACAAAGTAAGCTTCTGATTTTTCGCACTCAAGTTCAGGTAAATGAACTGGATCTTCTTTTGGTGGCGCGGCTTCACCGTTTTTAAGTAACTTACGTGTATTTTTACACTCTTCATTACTACAACCGAAGTACTTACCAAAACGACCCGATTTTAATTGCATATCTGAGCCACATTTATCACATTCGATAATTGGGCCGTCGTAACCTTTAATTTTAAAGGTACCTTGTTCAACGATATAACCCTTACATGCTGGGTTATTACCACACACATGCAATTTGCGCGTTTCATCAATTAAGTATGAATCCATTGCCGTTTCACAGATTGGGCAACGCTTCATTTGCATTAGTGACTCTGTTTCAACGTCTTCCACATCTGCCGCAATGGCTTCATCGCCTGGCACTAAATTCATTGTTGTAGTACAACGTTCTTTTGGTGGCAGGTTATAACCTGTACAACCTAAGAACACACCGGTTGATGCGGTACGAATACCCATCTTACGACCACAAGTCGGACAATCGATATCAGTCTCGACCATTTGGTTTTGACGCATACCACCGTGCTCTTCATCGCCAGAGGCAATTTCAAGCTGAGTTGAAAAGTCCGCATAGAATTTATCAAGAACTTGTGTCCAAACACGCTCACCTTCTGCGATATCATCCAGACGACCTTCCATCTTAGCGGTAAAATCAAAGTTCATCAGATCTTCGAAGTTTTCAACTAAGCGGTCTGTAACAATCTCACCCATTTTTTCGGCGAAGAAACGGCGGTTTTCAACACGTACGTAACCACGGTCTTGAATCGTTGAGATAATAGATGCATACGTAGAAGGACGACCAATACCGCGCTTTTCTAATTCTTTAACTAAGCTTGCTTCACTAAAACGTGCAGGTGGCTTTGTAAAATGTTGTTTAGGATCTAACTCAACAAGGGTCAGTACATCACCTTCTTTAACCGCAGGCAGTGATTGATCTTCTTCGTTCTTTTTACGAACAGCTGGCTGAACTTTAGTCCAACCATCAAAACGAAGCACGCGGCCTTTTGCTTTTAACTGATAATCACCAGCGCCAACTGTTAAAGTTGTTAAATCGTATTCTGCTGGAACCATTTGGCAGGCAACAAACTGACGCCAAATTAATTCGTAGAGTTTTTTAGCGTCCGCTTCAACACCGTCTAAATGACCAGACAACACAGTAACACTAGAAGGACGAATCGCTTCGTGCGCCTCTTGGGCATTACCTTTTGAACTATAACTAATCGGTGCTTTCGGTAAATACTTCTCACCAAACTGCTCTGTCACGTAATCACGACACATTTCAACCGCATCTTTCGATAAGTTAGTTGAATCGGTACGCATATAAGTAATGTGACCTGCTTCATATAAGCGTTGAGCCAGCATCATGGTCTTCTTAACACCATAACCTAGGCGTGTACTTGCTGCCTGTTGCATGGTTGAAGTAATAAATGGTGCGCTTGGTTTACTCTTACTAGGCTTTTCTTCAACGCTAATGACCTTGTAGTCGGCTTTTTCAAGTTGACTAACGGCAGACATCGCCTGCTCTTCATTAACTGGCTTAAAAGGCTTGTCAGCGTGTTTGGTCACTTCTAGGCGTAAAGCTGCTTCTGTACTTTTAACATCGGCGTGGATATCCCAGAACTCTTCAGGAATAAATGCTTTGATTTCGCGTTCACGTTCAACAAGTAAACGCACTGCGACAGATTGCACACGACCAGCTGATAAGCCACGTGCCACTTTAGCCCACAGTAATGGCGACACCATAAAGCCCACTACACGGTCAAGGAAACGACGCGCTTGCTGTGCGTAAACCATGTCAGTGTTTAATTCACCGGGTGTTTCGAATGCTTGCTGAATCGCATTCTTAGTGATTTCGTTAAAAACAACTCGCTTATACTTTTCAGGTTCACCACCGATAATCTGTTCAAGGTGCCATGCAATGGCTTCCCCTTCTCTATCCAAATCGGTTGCGAGATAGATTTTATCGGCGTTTTCTGCAAGTTTTTTTAATTCTTGAACAACTTTCTCTTTGCCCGGTAAGACTTCGTAATGTGGTTCCCAGCCTTTTTCAGGATCAATACCCATGCGAGCAACAAGATTTTTGTAATCGCGTTGCTTTTTATAGGCAGCTTTTTCTTCTGGTGACATTTTTCGAACTTCAGCAGGCGTTTTCGTCGCTGCAGTCTTCGTTTTGCCTGAACCTGAAGTTGGTAGATCACGCACATGTCCAACGCTGGACTTTACGATGAAATCGTTACCTAAGTATTTATTAATTGTTTTTGCCTTTGCTGGAGACTCTACAATTACAAGTGATTTGCCCATAGCTGCCTATTTCTGACCGAGTATTTTAAAAGTTTTTTGCCCTTATAAATGTATATCCATCACATTAAACAAATAAGTATGATTTTTTAACATTGGAGCACGAATATTTATAGGTATATCTACAAACACCAATTGTTACAAGCTTTTAATAGAAACTTTTCTTCATTGAGTGAATAATTAAACAATTTTTGTTGCTAATTTAGTCAATGTGGTGTTTTGCGGTAATTTCAAGGGGAATATATAGAACAGCAACAAAAATGCCAACCTTCTGGTTGGCATTTTTTTAAATTTAAACAATTAACTACTTAATTAGCCATCGTCACTTATTGCTATTGTAGCAGTTGATACATTGTCTTTACCTGTTGTGAATTCAACAGTTAAGAAACCATCTGTTTTATCATTTGGATCAGCTTCACGGCTAATCGTAAGGGCAACCCCAGTCGCTGTTGTTTGGCTTGTATTACCAATATCAAAACCAGATGTACCACTGTAATCACCATTATCTGCACTAATTGCAACCGCGGTGCCTGAAGGCATTGGGTTGTTGTAAATATCAGAGAAATAAAGCTCAAAACTCAGCGCTGACAACTGGTTACCTGAATCAGCGGTAGTAATGTTAATTGAGCCTAAATCACAGTAGTCAGTATTCGCTGTGGCTTCTAAACGAGCAATAATAGCACCTGACTGCGTATCTGCTTGTCGATAAATTGTACTACAGTTCTCAATATCAACAGCAAGTTGCATTGCATTATCTGTAAATACAGTTGGATCGTCTTCTGTTGTTTCAGCAAGTGCTTCAGCAAAGCGATTACGTAGCTCATCTTTTGTTACTACAAAACGACTGTATGCAAAGCTTCCTGACATAATAATCTCAAATGAGTCACGAACATCAATAAGCTCTTTGGTACATAAAGTCTCAAATGTTGCGTCTTCATCAGGTGTTGTCGCATCTTCAGAACACTCAAGACCATTGTATTTACCATCAGCAAGTGTATGCATCTCATTTAAGTCAATATCGAAGTTTTCTTCTGTATGACCTGCATTAGTATTCGTTGCACTACATGGGTCGCTTGCATCACCTTCTTGACAGTTTTCAGCAGCTTTAGTGACCGCTGCTGTAACTGGGTCATAAATTGCAGCTAGACCGTCATAAACGCCATTTTCATTATGATCGACAAACGCTTCAGGTAAGTCATAACCACTGTAATACTCATTTTTGTCATAAAGTCCATTACCATTGATGTCGATAAATGACTCTTGACCTTTTGCAGTCACAAGTACTGTTGCGCGACCACCGAGAGGTACACCATCATCATCAAACGCAGCATTTAAAATACCCGCCATACAAGGTGCTGCCACACCAAAATATAGGTCGCAGTTAATTGCACTTGTTTTTGGGTTAGTGCTATTGATTTTATTGCCCCATTTATCTTCGCTAAATGGAATCGGATTTTGTGAGCGCCACTGTGCAACGCACGCACCATCAACCGTGTTACATTCAAGTTGAGGGTTAAACTCCTCACCATCTAATGTCCCTACAGCGCCACCTTCTGTCGTTAAATAAACCGAAGTCCCATCTGGTACTGGGTTATTAAAGTGATCTGCAACATAAACCGAAATATCTGTGGTATCACCAATGTAATTTAATGCTTCAATGTTGATGATTTCCGGGCCTGCGGTAAAGCTATTACCATCAGGTAAGCCTGAGCTGATTGAAACAAGATCTGATACGCTTGTTACTTGCTCATCTAATGAAACCAACGAAAGCTCACCAGAAGGACATGAGACACTGCTATCACGGTCTGCTTCATCTAGAAGACATTCGTCATAAAGCTCTTTCCAACAAGTAACATTATCATTTTGATCTGCTGGGATTTGGTCATCAGGAATATAACAGGCTTGTACACGCACTGCTTGTGGAACAAAACCAGAATTTATCTGAATTCGAGCTAAACCTTCTGAGTCGGTTGACACGCTGGCATGAGAATAACCACTTGCATCTGTCACTTCAGAGAGTGAAATTCCACCATTGGTAGAGCTTAAGCGGAAATCTAAACGTTTTTGTTTTGCAACATTACCAATTGCATCGGTAAGTTTAAAAGTAAGTTGACTTGTTTCTTGACGTGAAACACCACCCGTCCCTTTTAGAGCAAGCACATTTTCTGTCGCTTCTACAAACTCGATTGAGCTTACTTCAGCAGCTGATACAGGCACGTTCACTGATACCACTTTTGGTGTTCCACCTGTTAGTACAGTCGCTGTTACTGTATCGCCCTGTGAAGTGTTACAGCCGTTGCTTCTGTATGTTGCTGTAGCAATGCCGCTAATACTCGTCGCGGTTTCATCCATTACAGATAAATCTGACTCAACACACCCTGAAGTGAACTCAACATCAAGAGGAGAAACATATAAATCACCAGCTGCATCGTAAATTGTTACCGTAATAACAGTTGTCGCACCTGCAGCAAGCGGCACAAATTCATCATCAATAACATTGCCTGAGTCATCTAGCTTGTTATATAGACCATTTGAAATTTCAACGCTCAACTCAGCTGTCGCAATTTCAAATGCTTTTGAAGAAGTTACAGACTTAGCAGTTACAGTAACCTCGCCCGCACCACTGTTTGCGCCAGGCTGTAATTTTAAAATGGCAAAACCAAAGTTGTCAGTAAGCGCCTTTCCAGATTCTGGTAATAAACCACCAAGATCTGTTGAAAGCTCAGCGATAATACCGTCGATACCGTCGCCCGAGCTTGTATCTGTCACTTTTACCATTACATCGATAAGTTCATCAGATGAGAATTGATTTACAACCGTACACCCTGACGTTAAGTAAGTAGTTTCAAGAGATGTTGTACTGCGATTGGCATCCCAATCAGTCGCACAGCCTTGAAGTAGTTTAATATCAAGCTCAGCTTCAGCACTTTCAACCGGGGCATCATCACCATTTGAAATAAAGCCTGCGATTTTTGTGATACTGTTACCACTTTCATCTGTGTAAGTTGCAACGACTTGACCTGCACCTTTTGAGTCACCACTGCTAAGCGTTACAAATGCCTCACCATTTTCATCGGTAAGGGCTGTGCCTAGTACTGGTGTAATTTTACCTGTGTAGTTAGTAGTAAATGAAATAAGTTGCCCATCGAGTGGCGTGTCTTCATCAAGTAAAGTCGCAGTAACCGTACCTTTGTTATCTTTACTTACTGGGTTATCTAGAGAGAATGGCTGACCTGAGCTATCTACGATGTTAAGGCTTAGCGTAACACTACCGCTAACACTCGAGTCATCTGTTTCAGAGCCATCTGATGTAAAACCAAACGTATCAGTATATGTCTCACTATCAATTACATATGTAGCAGTAACAATACCTGCCCCCGCAGTATCACCCGCAGTTAACGTAATTGATGCAACACCATCAGAATCAGTTAAATCTGTTCCAGAAACTGGGTCTAATAGACCTATGTCACCATCTAGACTGAAATTAATAACTGCACCTACAACGGCTTCGTCATTATTAGTCAATGTTGCCGAGATGGTTAACGGTGTGTCAGCTGTAACTGCACTCGCTTCATCTGTAGTAGATTGGTTGTAGCCTTGAACAGACACAACATAGTTTGTTTCTACGGTTGTGTCATCATCTCCATCGGATGAATCACTATCTAATGATCCTCCACCGCCACAGGCGGCTAACAATGAGATGAAAACTAAAACACTTAGCCATCGCAATAAAGGCATCGACCTCTCCCTAGTTAGCTATTTTTTACTTATTTGATTGTTTACCTAATATTAACCTAAAAATTAAACGAAGATCATAATTTTTTTCCTTTAAAGGCAACGAAATTATTTAACTATTTATCGAATTTTTCTGTATAAAAATCTTCATGCTGGTAGTCTATGGCAAAATTTATAAAAAAATAGACTGGGTGTATGTCAAAAGTACGATCTTTAAGCCTTACATCTCGTATCATGGTAGGTATGGTACTGGGTGTAATCGTTGGTTTTATCTTTCAAGCCATTTTAGCGGGTGAAGACGATTTCCTTATTCCACTAGGGTTATTCTCTTTACCAATTAAAGCATTTTTTGTTGATGGTATTTTCCATGTTGGTGGTCAAATTTTCATTGCAAGCTTAAAGATGCTTGTGGTGCCACTGGTTTTTGTATCATTAGTCTGTGGTACTTGTAGCTTAAGCGACCCTAAAAAACTAGGTCGATTAGGTGGAAAATCAATCTTACTCTATCTAGTAACAACAGCAATAGCGATCACCGTTGCTATAACACTAGCGCTATTAGTTAATCCTGGTGAAGGTATTAACCTACCATCAGATGCGACCTACAGTGCTAAAGAAGCACCTACCCTTGCACAAGTCATTATTGGAATGTTCCCTACCAACCCAATTGATGCAATGGCAAATGGCAATATGCTGCAAGTTATTGTATTTGCTTTGTTATTTGGTGTGGCGATGGCTTTAAGCGGTAAAGCAGGTAAACGTGTTGCAACCGTGTTCGAAGACTTAAACACCGTTATTTTAAAACTTGTTACCCTACTGATGAATATCGCTCCTTACGGTGTATTCTTTTTAATGGCTAAGTTATTCACAACTATAGACTTTAAACTCATCACAAGCCTTGCCTTATACTTTGGCGTGGTGGTCTTCGCGCTCTTAATTCATGGCTTTATAAACTATAGTATCTTATTAAAAGTATTAACTGGTTTAAATCCAGTGACGTTTTTAAAGAAGATGAAAAACGCTTGCCTATTTGCATTTAGTACATCTAGCTCAAGTGCAACTATGCCTATTACCCTTGAAACTGCGAGCAAGAAGTTAGGTGCACACAACTCAGTTGCTTCGTTTACTGTGCCTTTAGGCGCAACCATTAACATGGACGGCACTGCAATTATGCAAGGTGTTGCTACCGTGTTCATCGCACAGGTATTTTCAGTTGATTTAACAATTTCTGATTACTTAATGGTAATTTTAACCGCAACACTTGCTTCTGTGGGTACTGCGGGCGTACCCGGTGTTGGTCTTATTATGTTAGCCATGGTGTTAAACCAAGTAGGCTTACCTGTAGAAGGTATTGCTATCATCATTGGTGTTGACCGTTTACTCGATATGACACGTACCGCTGTCAACGTAACCGGTGACTGTATGGTTACCTGTGTGGTTGCAAAATCTGAAGGTGAATTTGATGAGGACGTATTTAACGACCCAAATGCCGCTAAAGATTTAGAGGACTATCATAAGTCAATTAAGTAATTACTTATCTGCAGCCCATAAAAAACCCGCTAAGTTAGCGGGTTTTTTATTGATAGTGCTTGGTTATGGATTTAAGCCTTTAAGACGTGACATTAAACTAACACCCGCTTTACTTACTCCTGAACTTAAACCAACAGCAAGCTTATCGCTTAAATTCTTCTTAATACGGTATTTAACTTTATAAATTTGACGTTCTTTCGCTTGGCTCAATAAGATATCATCACTTGTGTCAATCTTATCAACTAAGCCTTTATCGAATGCTTGGGTAGCAAACCAATGCTCACCGGTTGCAACAGTATCAATATCCAGAGATGGACGCTGCTCACTCACAAAAGTTTTGAATAAACCATGGGTTTGTTCTATCTCTTCTTTGAATTTTTCACGACCTTTATCGGTATTTTCACCAAAGATAGTTAGCGTACGCTTGTATTCACCTGCGGTGATTTGCTCAAAATCAACATCATTCTTTTTCAAGATTTTATTAAAGTTAGGAATTTGCGCAATAACACCAATCGAGCCAACAATTGCAAAAGGTGCTGCAACAATCTCATTGGCCACACAGGCCATCATATAGCCACCACTTGCTGCTACTTTATCAATAGCAACAGTTAAATGAATGCCAGCATTACGTAAGCGTTGTAGTTGAGAGGCAGCAAGGCCATAGCCGTGCACCACACCACCACCACTTTCAAGGCGTACCAGCACGCGATCTTTTTCTTTGTCGGCAATGGTTAAAATAGCGGTAATTTCTTCTCGTAGGCTTTCTACTTCGTGGGCATCAACACTGCCATTAAAGTCAATTACATATAAACGTGATTTAGGCTCGTCGTTTTGCTGTTTTTTAGCCTCAGCTTTTTGCTGTTTTTGGTGAGCCTTTAGCTCTTTTTTTGAAAGGGTATTTTCGATAAAGCTTTGTTTTAGATCATCAAGTTGCTCACTCAAATCATCAATTGTTATCTCCCCTTTCTTCGCTTTGGGTTTCACTGCAGCGCCCATGATAATGGCAACAATCACAGCAATTGCGATGACAAATGTCAGGGTCTTTGCAAAAAATAACCCGTATTCATATAAAAATTCCAATCAAACTCTCCATTTATTAATGCATCGGCACAATTTACCACGCTTTAAAGCAAAAAAAAGCCACATGATGTGGCTTTTTGCTTAATTGGTTATTACTTAATTAGTAAGGTTTCGATTATTCAGTAACGACTTCTGTATTAGTAACCTGAAGATACTGACCACGGCTTGCTAGGAAAGTCGCGATTTGCAATTGCATTTCTGCAGTTGCCGCAGCACTTTCTTCAGCTGTTGCACCTGAATCTGCCGTTGCAACAGGTGTTAACACTGAGCTGTGATGGCCTTTAGTGAATTTAACCACATAACTCATTGCATCAGCTGTTGGACCTTGTGTTTCAGCTACCGTTGATAAACCCATTAGGTTAGCAAGAGGTAAACTACCAGCAATTGGGTTACTCGCTACCATAGGTGGAATAACCATATCAGCATTGTTATTTTCACCATCACCCACTACAACGCTCATGTATACTGGCGTGCCAAGTGCTGCAACAGATGCTGCGTAGTTAGAAGGGTCACCACTATCAAGTGCTGTTTGCGCAGCAAAAGCAAACTGAGTAATCACACTTTGAATGTTAGCTAATTTTGCTGTTTCGCCCGCCATTGTTAACGAACTTACGTACTCTTTATAAGCACATGTAACGAAAGCAGTTTGGTTAGACGCAAGTGAACCACAGTTCGATAGCGCTTCATTTTGAGCATAAGCACCAAACTCCGCAGATTCAGCTGTACCAGCTGCAAGTAATACAGAGCCTTGTACAAATGGGCCAAATGTATTTGACTCAATTAAGAAGCTGGCGATACCACCGCCACCACTGGCAAGTGCTACGCTTTTAACGTTGAACATTGGATCAACTTGATCAGCTAGCGGAGCATTAGTCACAGCAACAAATGCTGGAGCAACTACCGAGCCTAATGAATGACCTAAGAATGATACATCTTGGGCATTTAAATCAGCAGCACCGGTAAAGTTAAGACCTAAGCGTAAGCCAAGTAAATCAGCAACTGATTGACGTAAGCTATCACGCGCTACTAATAATGACTGTAAGTTCATATAGCTTAATACAGAACCTGTAGAGGCATTAAAGTCGTCAGTACCGTCGCCGTCTACATCTACACCACGCTCACCATGCATAGGGTGATCGATTGCAGCTGTTGCAAAGCCTTGCATTGTTAGCTGTGCGGTAATAGCTAGCATATCTTCTTTTTTAGAAGTAATACCGTGCTGAAGGATAACGACAGGCCAACCACCTTCAGGCATTGCTAACTCATCCATACCTAACTGACCACGTATTGCATTGATCACAGGTAAAATTGGTTTAGTAATTTGCACTGGCACATTAGCAATGCTTTGAGTTTTTGGAATTGTGTTGTACTTGGTTAAGTGTTTAGTTTGGTCTAAACCTAAGTCGCGTAACTTGCCTTCACTTAACGCCATACAAAGGCCATCAGTTTCGCTAATTGGGTCTGTTGGGAATGAGTCACCGGCTGCTGCCGCATAACCTAACACAGCAACACCACTATCACATAAACCTTGCCAATAAGTCGCTGATAAGTCATCGACCGTTGTGCCTGTAGGCGTGGCTAAATACATAGGTAACATCACGCTACCTTTTTGATATTGCACACCGCCAAAAACAGGTGATAAACCAGTAATACCTTGTGATGCGAATACTTGCTCAACCGTAATAACAGGTTGCTCAGGAATTTGCACCATCGGCGTAGGTAGTGCATCTTGCGTTAAACTTGCAGCAAGAAGCTGTTTTACTGTACCAAGTACTTGACCTGCTGATTGCATTGTCATCGCAGCAGAATAGATAATTTCATCTTTTGTGATGGCACCACCCGATGTCACTGCATCTTCGTAGCTATTGATAACCGCTTGAAGTGACTTTTGCGAATCAGTGATAAGTGTTGTCTCTTCGCTCACTAGTGCATAAGTTGAAGATGGCTCAATTGAACGCCCTTCTGAGTCCATTAATGATGTTGTCAGAACATTAATGTAAGTGCTGCCCGCTTTAAATGGCTTAAGTGGGATAACAGCAACCGCATCACCAGAGCCTTGGGTAATGAAGTCAACGCCAAAGGTTAATTCAGACACTAATTTACAAGCAATACCCGCTGGAACTTGCGAGCAAGTTTCATCTGTTTGGCTTGCCCCCATTACAACTTCAAAAATACGCACAGCTCCTGGTGAAGCAGCAGAAGTCATATCAAGAGAAATACCCGCAGGAAAAGTTAAATCGATTTTAAACGGAGTTTGTGTTGACCAGCCATCAAGGGCACCAAGTGCAAGCTGAGGATCAGCATAAGCTGCACGTTCAACACTGACATTGTTGTCGTCTAATTCACCCGGCATGTTTAAAGTACCATCAAGGGTACCACTCATCAGTAAATCATTCGGTACTGAGATTACACTATTCGCTGGGTCAAATTTTACTGTCGCGGTTGGGAGAACAGGAGGATTATCATTTTTTACATCTTCTAATGTTTCTCCTCCACCACAGCCAGTAATGGCTGACGCAATGGCTAGTGAGAGTAGCAGTTTTTTCATAATTTCGCTCCGCGCAAATCTTATTGTTATTGTGTATTCAGGGTTAAAAGTAGTTATTCTACTACCTTCATTCTAAGTTAATTTAATGTAATTAGGTTATTAATGAGACATTAGACCAGTTAAAGTTAACGTAAAGTTTCAATTTTCGCCACCTTAATTTGCAATAAATTCGATAACTTGGCTTTTTGCTATGGTAAAATGATGAAAAATCTAATCGATGGTACGTTTATGCATACTTATAAAGCCGCAGAGAATGCGCTAAAAGACAAAGTAATTTTAATAACAGGTGCTGGTGACGGCATTGGTCGTGTTGCCGCATTAACTTATGCTAAGCATGGTGCCACTGTTATTTTACTTGGAAAAACAACCAATAAACTTGAATGTGTTTATGATGAAATCGTAAATGCAGGCTATCCACAACCGGCTATTGTGCCAATGGATCTAAAAGGTGCCACAAAACAAAACTACCGTGACTTAGCTGCAACCATCGAAATGCAGTTCGGTAAGTTAGATGGTTTACTCAATAACGCTGGTATTTTAGGTTCATTGGGCCCACTTGAACATTTCTGTGTTTCTACCTTTGAAAACATCATGAAAGTGAATGTAACTGCACAAGCTATGATCACTAAATTCATGTTCCCTCTGCTTCGCAAATCTGAAAGCGCATCTGTTATTTTTACTTCGTCAGGTGTTGGTCGCCAAGGCCGTGAACACTGGGGTGCGTATGCAATCTCAAAATTTGCTGTTGAAGGTATGATGCAAACTTGGGCTTGTGAAGTGGGTAAAACCAATATTCGCGTGAACTGTATTAACCCAGGTGCTACCCGCACATCGATGCGTGCATCAGCATACCCTGGTGAAGATAGAGATAAGTTAGCAACACCTGAAGATTTAATGCCAACATATTTATACTTGATGAGCGACGACTCTAAAGAGGTGAACGGCCAGTCTTTAGATGCTCAGCAAAAATAAAGCAGATTGCTAATATCCAGATACAAAAAAGCAGCTTTCGCTGCTTTTTTAATTTTCGATTAAATAAAACGTTTGATAATAAAATCAACTTTTACACGTTTAGCCTGCCCCAATAGCTTTTTAACCGGTGCAGGATAGTCATCCATCGTCTCTAAATCCTGTGGACCTGTTAAACGACGACAGTGCTGTAAAATAGCTTGTTTTTCATTTTCTATTTGCTCAAGAATATGCTGCTTAGGGTCGTCAATTAAAATACCGTTTTCGATATCTAAGCCCCATGCGCGTGGATTCAAATTATGCCCACTTAATAAATGTAAGCGCTTATCAGAGCAAATCCCTTTTAAGTGAAAAGAATTACTTTCATGCTTCCAAAGGTATACATTCAAATTACCATTACTGATGTGGCGTTTTTGTGACTTTAAAAACTTATATAAAATGGTTTCATATAAATAAGGTAATGCACCAATTTTACTAAATGGCTCACTTGGCGGCAGATAAAAATCGTTTGCGGTTTTATCCCCTACCACAATAGTTACTTGCTTGCCTTGCTTCAATAAACGGCGTAATGAACGCATTAATGGCGCAGGAAAGTTAAAGTAAGGGGTATAAAGAACGAGTTCTTGCTCTGTGGTATCGAATAACGACTTAATTAAACGATTCAGCTTATTACTTCTACGCCCTAAACCTAAAAATAAACGCACACCCAACTCACCGGCACTAGCTTCTGCAGCACTTTCGTAACTTGCCGATTTAAGTTCACGCATCAATTGTTTTTGCGCGACTTTAATATCATTAAACTTTACCAGTGGACGCATATCAATACGTGGCACTGCTGCTGAGCTTAAAAGATGTGTTTCTATAAATTCGATGACCGAATTACACAAACCAGCTTGGCGAACTAAAAAGTAGCGGTCTAAACGGTAACGTTCGTCTTGCTGAAGATATACATTATTTAAGCTTGCGCCGCTGTATAATAATGTGTCGTCAATCACAAAGCCTTTTAAATGCAGGACTCCGAAAAGCTCTTTGGCTTTTACTGGAACACCATGAACTTTAACATTTGATTGATACTGCTCTTGAAAATCACAATACATGCTGGCATTGCCATCAGACTTAGCCGCACCAATTAAACCACGTTGAGCACGGTGAAAATCAACCAGTACTTTTACTTCTAACTCAGGGTTAGCAAGTGATGCCTCATGTAACGCTGTTAATATTTCTCGCCCAGCTTCATCGTCTTGCAAATATAAAGCAGTAATATAAATTCTTTTTTTCGCTGCACCAATTAAACGCAATAGTTCAGTGCGATACTCTTTTGCATTGGTTAAGACTTGTACGTCTTCTGTAGTCAGCCCAAAAGCGGGCTTTTCCTGCCAAAATACCATAATTGCCTGTTCGTTTAGTTAGCTCATACCAAGAGCTAATATCAAAATTAGCTAAAACATACCAAAAAAATATTGCTTGGTCATGAATTACCGTACTTTGATCACAGAACAATTTGTAATTAGCCTATTTTATGAGCAAAAAGAGTTATTTAAATTATAATAAGTAAGGATTATTTGACAGCTTAGCGATTTGACTAAAAAAATAATCAGGGCTTTTGTTTACATCCGCCTTGTTTTTCTTAGAATCGGGCGCATAGACATCGTATTGAAACGTTTTTAGGAAAAACCATGAGTGACGCAAAACACTGTAAACTATTAATCTTAGGTTCTGGCCCAGCTGGTTACACGGCAGCGGTATACGCAGCACGTGCCAACCTTAACCCTGTTCTTATCACTGGTATTCAGCAAGGTGGTCAATTAACGACAACCACTGAAGTTGAAAACTGGCCTGGCGATGCACACGGTTTAACAGGTCCTGCATTAATGGACCGTATGAAAGAGCATGCTGAACGTTTCGAAACTGAAATTGTTTTTGATCACATTAATAAAGTTGATGTTTCAAAGCGCCCTTTCACTTTAACTGGTGACTCAGGCACATATACGTGTGATGCATTAATTATCGCAACAGGCGCGTCGGCTAAATACTTAGGTTTAGAATCAGAGACTAACTTCCAAGGTCGTGGTGTTTCTGCTTGTGCAACCTGTGATGGTTTCTTCTACCGTGGTCAAAAAGTAGCGGTTGTAGGCGGTGGTAACACTGCTGTTGAAGAAGCACTTTACTTATCAAATATCGCTGATGAAGTTCACGTTATCCACCGTCGTGACAGCTTCCGCAGTGAGAAAATCTTAGCAGATCGTTTAAAAGAAAAAGCTGAAAACGGTAACGTTGTTTTACATTACAACCGTACTTTGGATGAAGTACTTGGTGACGAAATGGGCGTAACCGGCATCCGTATTAAAGCAACTGATTCTGAAGAAACAGAAAACTTAGATCTTGCCGGTGTATTCATTGCAATTGGTCATAAGCCAAACACTGACATGTTTGAAGGTCAGCTAGAGATGAAAGACGGCTATTTAGTCGTTCAGTCTGGTTTAAACGGTAACGCAACACAAACAAGCGTACCAGGTGTATTTGCTGCAGGTGACGTGTCTGATCACATTTATCGCCAAGCAATCACATCAGCAGGTACGGGTTGTATGGCTGCACTTGATGCAGAACGCTTCTTAGATAACCTATAAAATAGTTGATCTAAAGCACTAAATACTAGGGGCTGTTGTAAAACAGCCCCTTTTTTATAGCTAAATTTTTGTTAAAATCAGAGCAAATAACAACGATACGCTGATATGATCAAGCAACTATACCAACTCTCGCCCGAGACTGTTGATTTTCCAGACCCAGAACTCTCCCTTGATGAGCCCGATGGCCTGTTAGCAATTGGCGGGGATTTATCAGTTGAGCGCATTAAAAATGCCTATAACACCGGTATTTTCCCTTGGTTTAGTGACTATGAGCCTATTATGTGGTGGTCACCTAGCATGCGTGGTGTTATTGAGCTTAATGAATTTCATGTTAGTCGCAGCTTAAAAAAGCATTTAAAGCGTTTTCCTGTACGTGTCACCATAAATCATGCATTTGCCCACGTTATCAATGCCTGTCGTGAGCAACGTATCGATGCAGAAGGTACTTGGATCACTGAGCAAATGATGCATGCCTACATTGAAGCGCACCACCAGGGTCTAGCACACAGCCTTGAAATATGGCACCAAGATGAACTCGTAGCTGGTCTCTATGGCATTATGCAAAATGGCATATTTTGTGGGGAATCAATGTTTCATCAAGTCAGTAATGGCTCAAAGCTGGCGATGTGGGCATTAGTTAATTGGCTTAAGAAGCACCAAGCCCATTTTATTGATTGCCAACTAGAAAACCCTTATTTAATCACTTTAGGTGCAAAAGTTATCCCACGTAGAGAATTTTTAACTAGACTTAAATTAGCGCACAGTTATGTGCCTAAAAAAGATATGTGGCAACCACAAGAGTTGATTAATATTTATGACTGAGCACTTACCCGCTAGGCTTGGTTTAAGCCAGCAATTTGATTGCAGTTATTTACCCGACCGTCAGGAGCAACTACTTGTTATACTTGACCCAAGTTGTTATTGCCCTGATAAATTTGAACAGTTATTAGCATTGGGTTTTAGACGCAGTGGCGACCAAATCTATCGTCCACATTGCCCTATTTGTAATGCCTGTAATTCAGTGCGCGTTTTGGCCCAACAATTTACCCCTTCAAAATCACAAAAGCGCAAATTAAATAAAGCAAATAAGGTTTTCACAGTCAGTTATAGTGAATACGAACGCGCAGAATATTACCCGTTATATTGCAAATACATCACGCAAAGGCATCAAGATGGTTCAATGTTTCCGCCTGATCAAAGTCAGTACGAAAGCTTTTTGTTTTGCCAGTGGCTACCCGTTACGTTCATAGAGTTAAGAGATGGCGATAAATTAGTTGCTGTTGCGGTAACCGATTGCATGACCAATGCCCTATCAGCGATTTATACCTTTTTTGATCCCGATTATGAGCAATACAGTATTGGTAGCATCATGATCATGGAGCAAATTAAATTTGCAAAACAACAAGCAAAACAATTTGTCTATTTAGGTTACCAAATCGACGAATGCACTAAAATGAAATATAAAACCCAATTTTTGCCTGCACAAAAGCACATTGGCGACGAGTGGTTGGCGATTTAATTTACAAAATTGAGCCCTGTAGCTTTACTTATTGCTGTATTTTCGGCAAAATCTGCAGCGTTTAACTATTAAAGAGGTGTTACGCTAAACATGGCGAAAGAAGACGTAATCGAAATGCAAGGTACGGTCCTTGATACTTTACCAAATACAATGTTCCGAGTTGAGCTAGAAAATGGTCACGTTGTTGTGGCTCATATCTCTGGTAAAATGCGCAAAAACTACATCCGCATCTTAACTGGCGACAAAGTAACCGTAGAAATGACTCCTTACGATTTATCGAAAGGTCGCATCGTATTCCGTGCTCGCTAAGTTAGTGCGTTAACGAGAGATTTAGCTTTTTGCTGCTTTGAATGAGCAGGCGTGTTTATTACAAAGAGCTAAAAGCGTTTGTTAAATGGTGTTAAAACTAATTTAGTTTTAATTCCATTTAATAAACAAAAAGCCCAGCAATTGCTGGGCTTTTTGTTTTTAGCTAAAAACAACTTAAGCTGTTTCTAGGCTAGTTTCAAAGTCAAAGTGGATTTTCTTATCTTTCACAGATACTTTAACCGAACCACCATCGGCTAGCTCACCAAACAAGATTGCATTTGCCAGCGGCTTTTTAAGCTCATCTTGAATAACACGCGCCATTGGGCGTGCACCCATCGCTTTATCATAGCCTTTATCTGCCAACCACTCTCTTGCTTTGGATGTAAGTTCAAGGTTAACCGACTTCTTATCAAGTTGCGCTTGTAACTCAACAATGAACTTATCAACCACTTGCAAGATAATCTCTTTCTCAAGGTGATTAAACCAAATGATATTATCTAAGCGGTTTCTAAACTCAGGTGAAAACACTTTGTTGATTTCACTCATCGCATCATGAGAATGGTCTTGTTCGGTAAAACCAATCGACTTACGTACAGTCTCTTGAACACCCGCATTCGTCGTCATCACCAATACAACATTTCTGAAATCGGCTTTACGGCCGTTGTTATCAGTAAGTGTACCGTGATCCATTACTTGCAGTAGAATGTTGTAAATATCTGAATGTGCTTTTTCAATTTCGTCCAGTAGTACAACTGCATGCGGGTTTTTAATTACCGCTTCAGTTAACAAACCACCTTGCTCAAAACCAACATAGCCAGGAGGTGCACCAATTAGACGACTGACCGCATGACGTTCAACGTATTCAGACATATCAAAGCGAATAAACTCAACACCCATACACTTAGCAAGCTGCTTAGTGACTTCTGTTTTACCAACCCCTGTTGGGCCTGCAAATAAGAACGAACCCACTGGTTTGTCTTCGTTAGCAAGCCCAGAGCGCGATAAACGAATTGCTGAAGTCAACGCATCGATTGATTGGTCTTGACCAAACACTAGCATTTTCAGGTTACGGTCAAGGTTTTTAAGCGTCTCTTTATCGCTAGATGAAACGCTTTGCTGAGGAATACGCGCCATCTTAGATACAATTAGCTCGATATCAGCCACGCCAATTGTTTTCTTACGCTTAGAAACAGGCTGTAAACGCTGATTAGCACCTGCTTCATCAATAACATCAATAGCCTTGTCTGGTAAATGACGTTCATTAATGTATTTAGCACTAAGTTCTGCTGCCGCTTTCAATGCCTTTTGTGTATAACGAATACCATGATGCTCTTCGTAACGCTCTTTTAAACCGTTAAGAATTTTCGTGGTATCAGCCACACTTGGCTCAAGCACATCAATTTTTTGGAAACGACGTACTAACGCACGGTCTTTTTCAAAGATATTCTTGAACTCGTTATAAGTCGTTGAGCCCATGCAGCGCAGCTTACCACTCGAAAGTAGCGGTTTAATTAGGTTAGATGCATCCATTACGCCACCCGATGCTGCACCGGCACCAATGATGGTATGAATTTCATCAATAAATAAAATTGAACCTGGTTTAGCTTGTAACTCTTTAAGCAGCGATTTGAAACGCTTTTCGAAGTCGCCACGGTATTTGGTACCCGCTAATAATGCGCCCATATCGAGTGAGTAAACAACAGCATCGGCAATCACTTCAGGAACTTCTTTATTTACAATACGATAAGCTAAGCCTTCAGCAATGGCTGTTTTACCCACCCCTGCTTCACCAACCAAGAGCGGGTTATTTTTCTTACGACGACATAACACTTGTACAGTGCGTTCAACTTCGTTGTCGCGACCCACTAATGGGTCAATATTGCCATCAATCGCTTGCTGATTCAGGTTAGTCGTAAAGTTTTCAAGCTTAGTCGGCTCTTCACCTTGCACTTCTTGCACTTCTTCATGAATGTCATCGTGATCTTCACCGCCGATATCATCATCTGTTTTAGAAATGCCATGCGAAATAAAGTTAACAATATCTAAACGATTAACATCTGATTTTTTAAGTAAATAAACAGCTTGGCTTTCTTGCTCAGAAAAAATTGCCACTAGCACATTAACACCAGTTACTTCGTTTTTGCCAGATGATTGCACGTGAAATACAGCGCGCTGCAATACACGCTGAAAACCTAACGTCGGTTGCGTTTCTCTGTCTTCTTCAAGATCAGGAATAACCGGCGTTGTTTCATCAATAAAATCTGATAATTCGACTTTTAATGCGCCCATATCAACGCCGCAGGCGTTTAGCGCTTCTCCAGCAGAAGGGTTATCGAGCAGTGCAAGTAAAAGATGCTCGACAGTCATAAATTCATGACGGCGTGTTCTCGCTTCGCGAAACGCCGCATTCAAGGTTAGTTCTAAGTCTTTGTTTAGCATTGGCAACCCCTTACTGAGATAATATTTATATACCGTTGTGACGGGCTAATTGGTTCACCCTACCTTGGTATTTATTCCTGCTCACAACTACATAGCAGTGGATGCTCGTTGTCTCGTGCGTAACGATTAACTTGTTCAGCTTTGGTATGAGCTACATCGGCGCTGTAAACACCGCAAATTGCTTTACCGTTATGATGAACTTGAAGCATCACATCTGTTGCTCTATCGCTATCCATATTAAAAAACGTCATTAGTACTTCTATCACAAAGTCCATAGGCGTGTAATCATCATTATTTAAAATGACTTTATATTTTCGCGGTGGTTGCAATTTTTGCTTTTCACTGTCGCGAACTGTTTCAATAACACCAGAATCTTTCATGCCACTCATAATTAAATATAGTCTTGTCTTTAGAACTCAAGCAAACTTGAATAAAAAAATAAATAAATTGTTAAAAAATAGTCTAAAACACTTGACTGACTGGCTAAATAAACTACAGTCAAATATAGATTGATTAATCATTAGTCAGTCTAGCAAATTACACGGTTTAGAATAACTAAATTAGTCAACTTATAGAAGGATGTAGAAGTATGGCTTGTGGAAAAGTCAAATGGTTCAACAATGCCAAAGGTTTTGGCTTCATCGTAGAAGACGGCAGCGAGACTGATATATTCGCTCATTACTCAACGATTGTAATGGACGGTTATAAAACACTTAAAGCTGGTCAAGATGTAACATTCGAATTGCAACAAGGTCCAAAAGGGTTACACGCAACGAATATTGCGCCTAACGATGAAATCTCTTAGGTAAAACCTATTCGAGTATCAAGCGAGCGACCTTGTTAAGATCCTCGCTTACTCTTCTCATTTAAATATATCTCTCACTTCCCTTGAAATTCCATTTCTTCACCCCAATTGTTTAATTGTTATTAGCCCTTTAGAGCCAAGCTTGTTACACTCTTGTTGCTTAAATTTAGCTTTTTCGTCATTTTGACGTAAGGCTTTTGGCTAATTTCATAATTTGCTTATTTGAGCTATAAGAATTTTACAGTCTGTCAGCTGTGGTTATTTTAATACTATGTATTGAGTTGCAACAGCTAACAGACTGCTTGCTGTTGTTTTATCAAGGCACTTAAGCTTGGTAATTCAAGGCTATCTATTGCATTGTTGAATATGGCTAATTAAGGGTTACTGCTAGCAGTCATTACCAAACATTACGCCAACTATCTAGGAATGATGATGACATCAAAAATTATCTATACTAAAACAGATGAAGCGCCAGCTCTTGCGACGTATTCATTGTTACCAATCATCCAAGCGTATACAAACGCTGCGGGTGTTGAAGTTGAAACTCGCGATATTTCATTAGCGGGCCGTGTAATTGCAAACTTCCCTGAGTACTTAACTGAAGATCAACGTATTGATGATGCACTTGCAGAATTAGGTGAAATGGCTAAAACACCTGAAGCTAACATTATCAAGTTACCTAATATCAGTGCTTCTATCCCTCAGCTACGTGCAGTAATCAAAGAGTTACAAGAAAAAGGTTACGCATTACCTGACTACCCTTCAGAGCCAAAAACTGATGAAGAAAAGAAAGTTAAAGCAACTTACGACAAAATCAAAGGTTCTGCTGTAAACCCGGTACTTCGTGAAGGTAACTCAGACCGTCGTGCTCCAGGTTCAGTAAAAGAGTACGCACGTAACAATCCACACTCAATGGGTGCATGGAGCAAAGATTCTCAGTCATACGTTGCTAGCATGGAAGAAGGCGACTTCTTCGGTTCTGAGCAATCAGTCACTGTTGCAGAAGCAACTGATGTGCGTATCGAGCATGTTGCTGAAAATGGTGACATTACAGTACTTAAAGCAAGCACACCATTACTAGCGGGTGAAGTAATTGACGCGTCTCGCATGAGTGCTGCTAAGCTTCAAGCTTTCCTTGCAAAAGAAATCCAAGCAGCAAAAGACAAAGGCGTGTTGTTCTCATTACACATGAAAGCAACTATGATGAAAGTGTCTGACCCAATCATCTTCGGTCACGCTGTAAAAGTTTTCTTCAAAGACGTATTCACGAAACACGCTGATCTTTTTAAAGAACTAGATGTTGACGTAAACAACGGCTTTGGTGATGTATTCTCAAAAATCGAAAGCCTAGATGCAGCTAAAAAAGCTGAAATCGAAGCTGATATCCAAGCGGTATATGACAACAACCCTGCTATTGCAATGGTTGATTCTGACCGTGGTATCACTAACCTTCACGTACCAAGTGATGTGATCATCGATGCATCAATGCCTGCTGCAATCCGTTCTAGCGGTCAAATGTGGAATAGCGAAGGTAAATTACAAGACACTAGCTTTGTAATTCCAGATCGTTGTTACTCAGGTGTTTACCAAGCAACTATCGATTTCTGTAAAGAAAATGGTGCATTCGATCCAACAACTATGGGTAGCGTACCTAATGTTGGTCTTATGGCTCAAAAAGCTGAAGAGTACGGTTCACACGACAAAACGTTTGAAGTAGCTGCTGCTGGTACAATCCGTGTAGTTGACACAGCTGGTACGACTTTACTTGAGCATGCTGTTGAGCAAGGTGATATCTGGCGTATGTGTCAGGTGAAAGACGCACCAATCCAAGATTGGGTTAAACTTGCTGTTAATCGCGCTCGCGCAACTAACACGCCAGCAGTTTTCTGGTTAGACGAAAACCGTGCACACGATGCTGAGCTAATCAAAAAAGTAAACGCGTATTTACCACAACATGATACTGATGGTCTTGAGATCCACATCTTAGCACCAATTGAAGCGACTAAGTTCTCATTAGAGCGCATCAAAGAAGGTAAAGACACTATTTCAGTAACTGGTAACGTTTTACGTGACTACTTAACTGACTTATTCCCAATTCTTGAGCTTGGTACAAGTGCTAAAATGCTTTCAATCGTACCACTTATGAATGGTGGTGGCTTATTCGAAACAGGTGCAGGTGGTTCAGCTCCTAAGCACGTTCAACAGTTCGAAAAAGAAAACCACTTACGTTGGGATTCATTAGGTGAGTTCTTAGCACTAGCGGCTTCTTTAGAGCACCTAGCGGTTAATACAGGTAATAAGAAAGCACAAGTACTTGCTGATACACTTGATAAAGCAACAGGTACTTTCCTAGCTGAAAACAAATCACCTTCACGTAAAGTGAAAGAGATTGATAACCGTGGTTCGCACTTCTTCCTTTCATTATTCTGGGCGCAAGAACTTGCTGCACAAAATGATGATGCGGAATTAAAAGCGCAGTTCACACAAATCGCTGCTGATCTTGAGTCTCAAAAAGACCAAATCGTTACTGAATTAAACGATGCACAAGGTCCAGCAATGAGTGTTGGCGGTTACTTCCAACCAAATGATGAGTTAGCATTCAAAGCAATGCGTCCAAGCTCAACATTTAATGACATCCTAGCTAAACTGGTTTAATTCATTTAAACCTAATCAATTAGCTATAAGAGAGTTACCTCAGTGTGTTTAACACCGAAGAGGTAACTCTTTTTTATTTCAGCGACTTAAAATCAATTTTTAGCAGTCACTTGTAGCGCTCACTTCACTTTATACCAATTCGCTTAATTAAGTGGTCTATTTTGAGGCAAGAAAACCTCGTTGATAACAAGGCAAAAATTTCGTTTTTTAGTTGTTCTAAATCAGAAATTTTTAACGCGGGTAGCGACAGGTTTAATCCCTCAAAATGACTAAGTATTATTGCGGATTGGTATTAGACCACTTTAGTAAAGCCGTTTTAACACATTGGTAGTCAATCGGCTTGGCAACAAAATCATTCATTCCTGCGGCAAAACATCGCTGCTTATCAGCTTCAAGTACATTGGCTGTTAAGGCAATAATAGGGATAGCTCTATACTCTGGCATTTCTCTTATACGTATTGTTGCTTGCGGGCCATCAAGTACAGGCATCTGCATATCCATAAATATAATATCAAAGCTGTTTTGCAGATTATTTTCCCCACTATGTTCCTTACATAGCGCAATAGCTTGCTCGCCATCCCCTGCTATTTTTATTGAGCTTATACCAAACTCATTTAACATCGCTTCGATAACAACCTGATTAATGTCATTATCTTCTACTACAAGCACATGTAATGATGAAAAGTCTGCTTGTTCCTCTTCAGATTCTTGCCTATTTACGACTTCAAACTCAGATTGCTCAATAACCTGTGTTGTTTTTAGCTCAAAATAAAAGTGAGACCCCTGCCTAACTTCACTCTCAACTTGTAAAGGGGCATCCATCAAATTTAGTAACTTACTTGAGATAGCAAGGCCGAGACCTGTACCACCGAAGCGCCGTGTAATTGAGGTGTCAGCTTGAGAAAACGCTTCAAATAGCTTACCGAGATTTTCTTTTGCGATACCTATTCCTGTATCAATCACGCCAAATTTGATGCTCAGATCATCGCCGCCTAGCTCATTAATTTTTACGCTAAGCGTCACACTGCCTTTCTCGGTGAATTTAATTGCGTTCCCTAACAGATTTATCAACACTTGTTTTAGGCGGGCTTCATCAGCAAAGAAAACACAATGTTGATATTCTTCAGCAACAGAAATATTCAACTTGATATGCTTACTTTGGGCTTGCTCTTTAAATAAATGTTGAAGCTCATCTAGTAGCGAATTTAGATGTATAGGCACAGACTCTAACTCAATTTTAGAGGCTTCAATCTTACTTATATCTAAAATGTCGTTGATGATTACCAATAAACCTGCCCCTGAAGATTGTATAATATTAAGCATCTTCATTTGTTCATGCGACAAACTGGTACGGCTCAACTGCCGCGCCATTCCTAAAATGCCATTCATAGGGGTTCTAATTTCATGGCTCATATTTGCTAGGAACTCTGATTTAACTTTAGTTGTATGCTCGGCTGTTTTCTTCGCCTGAGTTAAATCTTGACTGAGCACCCGAAATCTATCTGCCGCAGTCGCAAGCACACCAATTTCATCGTTACGCTTTAAGTCATAAATAGGAGCTGATAAATCACCCGCTAAGAAGTATTGGAAACTTGTAGTTAAACGTGTGATTGCGCGCGATATATGCAGGTGGAAAAAGATGGCAAGCGCTATAATGTAGATAACCACGCCAACAGCAAGAAAACGCAGAGTTTGATCTGATTTTATTACTGTTTCTTGCGCTTCACTTTTAATCTTTTGTAATTTTGCTAAAGATTTCTCTCTTAGTTTATCTGCAAGGGTACTGAACTCAATAGCATCGCCAGCCATAACAACATTAACCAAGCTTAAATAATTTCGGTTAGCCTGCACACCTTTCGAAAATGCCTGCTTATATGTTTTAGCATGTTCACGGTTATTACTTAGCTCAGTGTTGGTTTGTGTCTGATTTGATAAAATAGCCAGCGCCTTATTAACAGATGCTCTTTTCGAATAATCCTTTTTGGCCAGAAACAAAGACGCATCACGATGTAATTCATGCCATACATTGAGATGTTCAGTGATAGCCAGCTTCTCGTCATTGCTAGTCGCAGTTAATTTGAGGTTGTTTAATTCATTAATGGCAGCTAAATAGATTTGCGGTAGCTCAACGTCAGTGAGCTCTGTTTTGATTTCATAACGCTTGGCAAGCACGTTTAGATTTTCGCCGTACCGTGAAATCAGCTGAGACATTGAATTTAAATAAACTTGGCTTTCAAGTTCATCACTCTTCAGATCAACACTTTCTAAACGTGCTTTTATACTTTCAAAGTTCTCTATTATTTTACTAAATACGGTTTTACTACCTGAGAATCCATAAACTGAAATATCCCGCTGCATTTCAACAATATCTTTATTTATACGAAGTATACCCACGGCATAATTACTAATGCGGCTTATATCGTTAAAAGATGTTTCAATTCTTTGCAATCGCTTGTTCAAGACAAAGTAACTCGCCCCCATTACAAGTAAAACGAGGGTTAATGCCAATAACACCTTAGCTGCTAAAGACCTAGAAAAAATGGTTAGCAATGTAGCTCCTTATGAGTTCAACAACTCATACCATTTATCTAAACTGTAATCATAATTCGGCATTACCGTATTCCAGACCGCTATATTGGAAAAACGCTTGATATAGCTTCCTCCATCACGAGCTTGACCCGCTTGAACAGATATTTTGCCGTCTGTTCCGCGTAAATCCATGGATGCTTCTTGCCCTTCATACCAATATTGCCATTCTGCTTTTGACATAAGAGGCTGACTCCGCTCAGGATTAGAAATATAATAACCTTGTCTTGCGATAAACGCGCCTGGATAGCCTGAAAGCCACCAATTCATGTATTCATAGGCAGCATCTTTAACATGTCCCTGTGCATTAGCAGATAAGCACATTACTCCATGCCAAGCACGATAACCTTCTTTCGGTGAAGCATAAACAACGGGGATACCTTGCCCTTTGCAGGCACTAACACCGGGCGAAAACATACTTTGAATCGTAACGCGCTTCATTTTCATAAAATCGACAGACTGCGGTACCGAAGTCCAAAAACCGGCAAAATGACCTTGCCTTTTCTTTTGCAGTAAAATTGCAAATAGCTGGTCAATTTCGCTAATGCTCATATTGCCCATATCTTTAAATGTCATCAGCCCCTGCGCCTCGGCAGCTAAGGCTGCATCAAAAATACCAATTGTTGGTGCATTAACAAGGGCGACTTTGCCTTTATTCTTTTCATCGAGTAACCAAGACCAAGACTCAGTTTGGTAAGGAATACCCTTTTCTATGAACTGAGTGTTATAACCAAACGAGTCGACATTATGCACGTAAGGCAAGAAACTAATCGAATTAGTTGGTGTAGTTGCAAGCGAACCATCTGCTTGCACATAAAGAAGTTTGTTCGGTGAATCGCCAGCACCTAACTTGGCATCTGGCACGATTTTACCTGTTTTGGAAAGTGGATTGATTTCATGCCAATAGGTTAACCGCTCTGTTTCGATAGGTTGAATAGCACCTGCTTGCCAAAGAATATTAATTGAATCTGACCATTGCTCGTACAAGTCAAAGCTGCTTGGATCAGCCGCAGCTTTTTGCAGCACTGCGGCACTGCCCATTGGGGTAAATTCAATATTAATACCCAGCTCAAGCATGGCTTTTTGTCTGAGCTCTTCTTGCAAAGTAACATGTGTGCCCATTACCCTAATTGTGGGAGTATTCTTAGCGAATACATAGGGAGCTTTAAAGGCAAGTGTTGAAGCCACAGCACCAACACCTAATGTTTTTAAAAAGTCTCGGCGGTTATCTGAGTAGCCCATTTAGTATTTCCAACATATTAAACCCGTTAAAAGTATAGGTTAAATTTGAAAATTGCCTAAAATAACTACTCATTTAGCCAGCAATGATTTACATTAAAAAATGCTCTTTAGCTGTCACAATTGCTTGCTCAATAGCCGTATTTTTAACAGGTTTTGAAACAAATAAATCCATTCCAGCTTGTTTGCAAGCTGCTTTATCATCTGCAGAAGTATTGGCTGTTAAAGCAATAATATAAGTTGTATCAGTTGGGCAAATTTGCTCATCTCTTAAAATACGTGTTGCTTCAATGCCATCCATTTCTGGCATTACGCAATCCATAAAAATCAGATTGTATTTGTTTTGCTTGCACTTATTTATTGCATCAATACCATCGCAGGCATAATCGGCCGTTAAGCCTAACTTTTCTAGGTGTGCTTTTAACACAAAGCGGTTAATTTGGTTGTCATCAACAACCAGAATCGATAAAGGCAAGGCTGAAAAGTCGATATCAGAGGCATGCAGCGTATCATGTGATTGTGGCTGTCCTAGTTTTAGAGGTAGTTGAATATCAAAACAACTGCCTTTTTGGAATTCGCTACTGACCTTTATTGTGCCTCCCATATAATCAATAAGCTCCTTCACTATTGCAAGGCCAAGACCCGTGCCCCCCTTTTTTCGGTCCTTATTTAGCTCTTGGGTAAATGGTGAAAACAGTGACTTCATAAAGGTTTCTGTCATGCCTATGCCCGTATCTGAAACTTTTAAATTCAAAATGACATCGTCATTTTGAACCCTAGTAGATACGTATAACTTAATAGTGCCTTGCTCGGTAAACTTTAAAGCATTACTCAGTAAGTTAGACGCAATTTGAGTGAGTCGGGTGTTATCACAGTAAGTCCAACACTCTTCACTTATATCAATATCGACGTCAAAATTAAGATTTTTTTCTTGGTATAAAGGTAAGTACAAAGACGCTAAATCAACAAAAATTGTTTTTAATAAAAAGTGACTAGGCTCTAATTTGAGTTCACCATGATTTATTTTAGAAAAGTCGAGCACTTCGTTGATGATGTTTAACAAAATATCAGCACTTCGTAGTGCAACTTTGAGTTTTTCTTCTCGCTTTTGCTCTGACTTTTCATAAAGTAAAGTCGTTAGCATGCCTGTAATGCCATTTAACGGCGTGCGCAGTTCATGGCTAATTTTGGCGAGTAAGATGCTTCGGTCTTCAAGTGTGCGTAGTGCATCAGCTTTTTGTTTTTTAAGCTCTTCACGAAGTAACACCTCTTTCGTTACATCTTGAAAAGTACCTATTAAACGAACGCACTCCCCGTTTTCAAATTCTGCTTCGCCATACGTTGAAACCCATACAGGATTACCTTTCGCTGTGATGAGCTGAATTTCAATATTCCAATCTTTACCATGCTCGATTGCTTCTTGGACTACTTGTTGTATTGCATCACGACTTTCACCTTCTTTATAAAACTCAATAGCCGTCTCAAGGTTTGGAGAATAATCAACGGGCACTTCATGGATTGCTTTAGTTTGCTTGCTCCAGTACAACTTATTTTCTAGCAAGTCGAACTCCCAAGAACCTATTCGAGCAACTTCTTCAACTTGCGCCAGCATATAGTTCTTTTTTATTAACCGTTCTGAAGAAGCATTGCGTGCTATTTCGTTGCCTAACCACTGAGCAAATAACTCTACATAATCGTGAGACTCTTCACTAAAAGGTTTTGATACATTCGGCGCTGAGAAGTTAACTGTGCCGAACACCTTTTTGCCAACAAAAATAGGCGCGCCAATGTAAGATTCGAGTTGAAAATTTACATAACAAGGGTGCTGTGCAATCCGACTATTTGAGGCATGGTGAAATGAAAGCGCTTTATTAGCTTCTAAGGTGTGAGCACAATAGGTACCTTCCATATCGAATTGCGTACCAACCGGGATTGCATTATCAGGCGCCACCACATGAATAACCGTATAGAGATTGTCATCAACTTGACTCACAATCGCAAATTCGAGATCAAATACCTCTAAACCAAATTCTAGTAACTTGATTACTTTGTCTGAAAAATCAATTTCTTGATTAGATACTATATCGTGGAATTGGCGCAGAAAGTTCACAGTCACTCCTTGTCACTTAAAACTGCATCTAGTTCAAGTTAGCATATCAATAAATTACTGAGCGTACACTTAAAACAGGCTAAAGAACCAAATTTCATTCAAAACATCATGAAATAGCATTAAAACAGCCGTTTATTGTTGATATATTGGCAAAGTTCGATGATTGGTCAATACTTTTCAACTAAGAACTAATATTTTTAGGTTACTACTATTTTAATGTCGCTGAGAGCTAAATTTATCCTTCTACTTTCCACTATTTTTTTAATGGTGGTAGCCAATACCTTCATTATCTATGTATTAGATAAGCAAGGTCAGGCTAAGCTTGAGGCGGTGATCCATACTCATGATGTTCTCGATGAATCTGAAAAGCTCTACAATCAAATAACGAACGCAGAAACTGGGCAACGTGGTTATTTATTAACTCAAGACCTCAACTATTTAGAACCCTACTACACAGCACTTGAACAAGTTAAACAACATTTTTTGACTATCAATAAGCTAACGCTAAATAACCCCGAACAACAAGACACTCTTACTGAAATTGATGAGCTGGTCGACAAAAAATTAGCAGAGCTAGCATTAACTGTCACACTTGTAATGCAAGGCACGCCATATGCCCTCAAAGAAGCTAAAGCGGTTGTGTTAACGAATGAGGGTAAAAAGTATATGGACCAGATCCGCGAGCATATTTTACTGTTTCAAAATACTGAGCTTGCCAAGTTAGAACAGCAAAATGCTGACTACCAAAAAAACAGACTATTTATAACTCACTTCGTAACTTTGCAAATACCATTAATGCTCATCTTGTTAGTTTTTTGCGCTTTTTATATCAATGCAAAGCTTTTTAAACCTCTAAAGTTATTAATTCAAAACACTGATCAACTAGAAAAAGGCGAAAAACCAAAAACGTTGACGATTAGTAGCCATGATGAAATTGGCTATGTGTTAAAACGCTTTGCACGCATGAGTGACATCGTTTATGAGCGAACGAGTAAGTTAAATTTTCAAGCTAGTCATGATCATCTAACAGGCGTTTTAAATCGCACAGAGTTAAAGCCAGCATTGAAGCAAGCCATTACTACTTGCTCTGAAGACAATAAACTGGCTGTTATATTTATAGATATAAATAAATTTAAACAACTCAATGATGAATACGGCCATTTAATTGGTGACCAAGTTCTTATTGAAACCGCAAAACGGATTACGTCATCAGTTAGAGCCGATGATGATGTGTATCGTTATGGGGGAGATGAATTCGTCATAATTACACATAATATCGCTAAATACAGACACATTAATGCCATGATCACGCATCTATTAGCACGTTTTGATAACCCATTTGTATTTGAACAGCTCACATTAAATATTTCATTAAGTATTGGGGTAGCCCTTGCTCCAGATCACAGCCTAGATCACCAAGAATTGCTGAGATTAGCTGACCAAGCAATGTATCACGCTAAACATGAGTTAAAAAATAGCTATCATATTTACAACAACCACAATCAAGAAGACTAATCTAAATTACTGCTTTATCCGTATATATTTGCAAAAATCATCATCACTATGTATAAAAAAATACACACAGATATTAATTAAGGCAGCACTATGCATATTTTATTAACAGGTGGAACAGGCCTCATTGGTAGACATTTGTGCCCTTTTTTATTGAATCACCACAAGGTAACTGTGCTAACACGCAACCCTATTCAAGCCGCGGTCATACTGACTCATCAAGTACACACTGTTAAGTCACTCGATGAAGTTAACTTTGAAGAGATTGACGCTGTCATTAATTTAGCAGGTGAACCAATAGTCAACAAACGTTGGAGTGAATCGCAAAAACGCACTTTACTGAATAGCCGGATTAATCTTACCTTACAGATAACTAAAGCAATTAGCCGCTGTGAATCGCCGCCTCATACCTTTATTTCTGGCAGTGCGATTGGCTTTTATGGCCGCCAAGAAAACCAGCCAATTGATGAAAGCTTTAATGATATTTATCCTGAATTTAGCCATGTTCTATGCCGTGATTGGGAGCATGCAGCAACAAAAGCACAATCTGACCAAACTCGAGTATGCCTACTTCGTACAGGTATCGTATTAGCTAAGCAAGGTGGTGCTTTAGGTAAAATGCTGCCTGCTTTTAAATTTGGCTTGGGTGGACCAGTAGGCCATGGTCAACAAGGAATGTCGTGGATCCATATTGACGACATGATCCAACTCATCCTTTTTGTGCTTTCACATCAAGAAATACACGGGCCTGTCAATGCCACTGCGCCAAACCCTGTTGATAATAATGAATTTAGTCAAACACTCGCGAGTGTGATTTCGCGACCTGCTATGCTACGTATGCCTAGCTGGGTTTTAAAATTGATGATGGGAGAAATGTCTGATCTTCTGCTTCATGGTCAATTTGTGCTTCCGAATAAACTACTTAGTCACAATTACCGCTTCCACTATCCAACATTGAAGCCGGCATTAGAAAGCCTGAAATTATAGTTACAATGTACGGGTTGCTAATACCCAACTAATACATAATAATTAAATAGATTTTAGTCGAGTGATTCTTCAGGGAAAGTCATGATGCATTTACCCACCATAATCAGCATCTCAATTTTATTGAATGTGATTATTGGGTCGTTCTTATTGTCTTTGTATTTTTTAAGGCAACAATCAAGTTATTTATATTGGGGTAGCTCGTGTCTCATATTTGTAGGCGCACAAATAGCAGCTTCTCTGCGTATTTTTATCGACCTTCCTCTAATTACACATTATCTAGCTGATTTACTGATAATTTCAGCTCCCTTAGCAGCCATACTAGGTATTCATACTTACAGTCAATCAGACAAAAAATGTCAAAATAAATGTGCATATGTGTTAGTTGCATCTGCAGTAATATTACTCCTTGTTTATGATTCACCATTTAGCCAGTTATTCACAACAGCCATAATTGCAGCATGTTTTAGCTATGCAGCTTTCGCGCTAAGGAAGTTGCATGTTAAACGCATCATGCATTTAGTATTACTCAAGTTGTGTTTCGTCATTCACGCTTTGATTATGGTAACCCAGTTTTCACTACTACTTAGTGATTACCTAGGTTTGTTGCAAACAGACTTGAAACAAATATTAGCTGTTATTCTCATAAGCCATATTGTTATTACCACACTAACCGCCATGATCTGGCCATTAATGATGTTCTTAGAGCATGAGCAGGTACTGAGTGACCTTGCTAATCGTGATTCGCTAACCGGTTTATTGAATCGTCGAGCGTTTATCAGCGTTAGTAACAATTATTTAGAACAAGCAAACAACAATCTAACAAAACTTTGCGCTTTGATGATAGATATCGATTTCTTTAAGAGAGTTAATGATCAGCATGGCCACGAAACAGGTGATGAAGCACTTAAGTGGGTTGCTAAAAAGATTAAAAGCCAGCTACGTGAGCACGATTTAGTGGCTAGGATTGGCGGTGAAGAGTTTGCAGTGATACTACCCAATACTAGCCAAGCTCAAGGAGAAATCTTATCAGAGCGAATTCGTTTAGCTATTCATAATGATAGCTTTGTGCACAATGACCATAAAATAAACCTTTCTATCAGTATCGGTATCATCACCCATAAGTCGGGCACCAATAATGTTAACGAATTACTGGCTGAGGCCGACAAAGGCTTATACAAAGCAAAATTAAATGGCCGTAATCAGGTTGTGACCATGGCATTTTAACGCACAACTTGTTAGTTTAATTTAAGCTCTCATTTAGCTGGCTTAGCTCATTGGTCACCCACTGTTTATCTAAGCATTGCTCTAAGTTCAGTTGGGCAAATTTTAAAAAGTTGCGCGCCGCATGTGATAAATGGCGATCGGTGCGCACCACAAAATACCAATGGCTGGCCAAATTCACATCTTCAACATTTAGCATGCAAAAACTCGTATCGTGAGGTGGCAATACATGGCGCGAAACCACCCCCAGCCCCATTCCTGAGCCAACAGCAACACGAATAGCCTCGTTACTCGCCATTTGCACTGTGTTGCTAAGGACAAATCCTCTGCTTTGCAGTTCACTCTCAAACAGCATTCGCGTAGCTGAACCTGGCTCGCGAAGTAAAAAACGTTCACTCACTAAGTCATGTAAAGTTACATGACTTTTACTCGCAAGCTTATGGTTATTTGCCGCAATAAATACCAAAGGATTTTGTAAAAACCGGCCCGCTTTTGCGTGTTCTAACGAAGGGGGGTGACTAAATACATAAATATCGTCTTCGCCTCGTTCAAATCGGGCAAGCACCTCAGCACGATTACCAATTTCTAGTGGCAATTCAACATGCGGATGTAAATTACTATACGGGCCGAGTAACTTAGGCAAAATATATTGTGCAGTGTTAACCATGGCTATTTTACAGCGCCCGCGCTCACCACCTCTAAGCTCAGCTAAATAGTCTTGATAATCATCAAAATGACCAAACACCTGCTGACATGTTTGAAACAATGCAAAACCCGCTTCTGTAACATGTATACGCTGCTGATTAACCATCACTAATGGCTCATTAACTGTTTCTTGTAAGCGTTTAATTTGTTGCGAAACCGTTGGTTGCGTTAAGTGTAACTGCCTTGCTGTTTCACTGATAGAGCGCGTTTTTACCACACACATAAACACTTCTAGTAAGCGAAAAGAAATATGTCTTAAGTCCATAAAACCCAACCTATAGATGATTATCTATAAGATACTACCACTTATTTAATTATTTACTATGTGAATTTTTATCTAGAATAGCGGCGCTTTTAACCAAGAGGAGAACAAAGTGCCTGATATTGTTGTAATGTTTTTTGTTTTAGGACTCACAGCCGGATTACTTCGCTCTGACCTAAAAATTCCGCAAGCAACCTATGAAACCCTTAGCCTATTGTTGATGCTCACCATTGGCTTAAAAGGCGGCATGGTGCTACATGGCAATTTACATTGGCAACTCTTACCCGAAATGGGCGCTGTATTACTGCTTGGCGGCTTAATACCTTTAATGCTTTACCCAGTTTTAAACAAACTGCTAAACCTCTCCGTTGCTAATAGCGCAAGTATTGCCGCCCACTATGGTTCTGTAAGTGCAGGTACATTCGCCGTTGCTTTAGCATATGCCGAATCGAACTCACTTAATGTGGGTGCTGAAGTCACGCTTTACTTAGTAATGCTTGAGTTACCTGCAATCATCGTTGGTTTATTACTATTCCGCCGTCTTGGAAATGGGTCTGGGCAAAACCTATCACTCAAAGCGCTATGGCATGAAACACTGACTAACAAAAGCGTGATTCTGCTTGTAGGTGGTGTAATTATTGGCATGATGTACGGCACACAACAAGGCAGCCAAGTAACTAGCCTGTTAACAAACAGCTTTAAAGTTGTATTAGCGTTATTCTTGCTCGAAATGGGTTTAATGGCCGCACAAACACTGCGCCCTATTCCATGGCATCATTGGCGTTTAGCATTATTTGCACTTATAACACCTAACCTATTGGGTGCTATCGGCGTCTGTGTTGGTACTGCCCTGCAACTCGAACTGGGCTCGGTAGTAATATTAGCAAGCCTAGTTGCTAGTGCCTCTTATATTGCTGCTCCAGCGGCTATTAAAGCAGCGATTCCTGATGCTGATATAGGCTTAGCCATGTTATGTTCTTTAGGTATTACCTTTCCTTTCAATGTATTACTAGGAATTGGCTTGTATCATCAAATAGCATTGTATATGAATTAAAAGATTGCTAACTATCACTTTATGCATGAGATTTTTTAAAAAGTCGTTTAATATAAATAAAAAAGCAGTGCAAGGACATGCTATGTTCAATCAAACGCTTAGCACTGAGCAACAGCATGTAAGTGATATTTTTATGCGCTTATGTACGCTTTGCCAGGTGCAAAATAATTTAGAATTAGAGCAACATTTATCATTACAACGTGGCTTTTGTGAGCAAAGTATTGAGCTTGCAACTGTTCCTTATGAGTTAATTGATGAAGTGGCTAAAGCTTCTGAGGTTAGCTTTGATTCACTACTTAATGGTAATAACCAAACCACAGCTACACTCGATGGGCCGGTATTAGAAGCAGTGAGTAACGGTATTATCAAGAGTATAAAAAAGCTATCAATGGCGGGGTTAATTAAGGGTGAAAACCAAACGCAAGAAGCACTTAGCCAACTTGCAGATATTCAGCTAAAACAAATAGCAAAAGAGCTCAAAATACAAAGCCAGGTTAAATAACCTGGCTTTTTACTAATTCTTACCTTTGTACATTTTCTCGTAAATGTCAGATATGTTGTTTTGCTTATCGTAGTATCGCTGCAGCTCCCCAAGCGATAACTCCTTTATTTTATCGCTATCAAGCCCAGTCGGTTCTGCTAATTTAAAGTGTGCAGCATGCGGTGAATTGCCCATTAAGGTCGCAATTTCGTTCTTTAGTTGTTCAGCTTTATTGAATAGTTTAATTGCTTTGCTGATATCTGTTTCATGCTCGGCTTGTAACGTGCACCAAACCACCTCAACAGACTTAGACCTGATTTGATCTTCAAAAATATTTTTGCGCGCAATCAACCATGTACTTGCAATCAGCAAGATGGCTAAAACGGCAATGGCTATGTAAATTAGTTCAAGCATTACGTTCCCTCGGTAAACTAAATGTTACTATACACCCAAACTTGGTCCGTAATATATCAGGAAAAAGCATTATAAATGATAGTATGAGACTGAAAATCATCTAATAATTAATGTTAATTTTTTGTTCTAAACGGCCAGCTTGGACTAAGTAATAGTTTTAATTTGGTTTTCAAAAGACCCGGAAACAACATCACAACAGCAAGTACAATACTAATGTAGAGCACTATAAAGCTATACATGTAGTGTATGTAGGCGTGTTCTTCTTGAATGTTTAAGACAACAAATTTAACCCACACAATTAAATGTGCGATTGTCACTACGATCGTAAGCTTAAATACACTTAAAAACAGCTCTCCATACTTATAGCTGAATCGCTGATGCAATTTGTATAGGATATATAAACTTAAGAGGTTTATCCCAGCCACACTCAGATAAACATTTTGAGCAATTCCACTTTCACCGGTTTCTTGCACGTAGATCAGTACTTTTTCCATCAGTAGAGATGTAAGTTGATATTTAAAAACAACCACGGCTATTGATAAGAAATCACTGAAGAGCTCTCTATTTCGTAGTGCTCTATAAAATGATAGGACTAAAGCAACTGCATAACTTATTGCAATGATAACTTGCACTGAAAACACTTTATGAACAGCTGTTGCTACAAGCAACTCATTGTATAATTCGACTAAATATTGCATGAATCATCCTACTAAAGATGTTCATAATCATAATCTTATAGTATAAAAAAAACCAGCTCTTGGCTGGTTTTCTTTACTTTATATTAATTTTCTTTTTTCTTCGGGTTAAGAATGATTATCCCACCAGTTCCCTGTAATTCTTGATTTTTCTTTTTAGGGTTTAGAATAATAATTCCACCAGTACCTTGAAGTTTTGTAGTATCAAAGCTAGGAGCTGGTGCTGCGTCGAATGCTAAAGTAGATAGTAATAAAGCTGATAAAGTCATTTTTTTGTTCCTTCATTGTTAAAGATAGTTTTCGTTAGCAAATACCGAGCCACTAAAATACAAATTTGGGTAAAAACTAACGACTAGACCCTATATAAGCATAAAATTAAACCGTTAGGCCATTTTTTATACTAACCGTGTGTGCAAAACGTACGCTGAACAGCATCAAACCGTTTAGCTCTATAAACTAGCTAGGCTCTATGCCATAATTCTGTTAATTCAAAAAATAAGTCAAAGCGGCCCAACGCTTAGCAAGGTTTAATGCATGGCATATCCAGAACAACAGCAACCAACAATTTATTGGCACGACTACGAAACATTTGGCGCAAGCCCGCAAAAGGACCGCCCGAGTCAATTTGCAGGTATTCGTACCGATCTCGATTTGAATATTATTGGTGAGCCGTTAATTGAGTATTGCAAGCCAGCTGCCGATTACTTGCCCCATCCTGAGGCGTGTTTAATAACGGGTATTACCCCACAAGTTGCGATGCAAAAAGGCTTAGTTGAAGCTGAGTTTATGGCAAAGATCCATGCTGAATTTAGCCAACCTAATACCTGCGTTGCGGGGTATAACAGCATCCGCTTTGATGATGAAGTTACACGTTACAGCTTATATCGTAACTTTTATGACCCTTACGAGCGTGAATACAAAAACAATAATAGCCGTTGGGATATTATTGATTTAGTCCGAGCATGTTATGCACTGCGCCCAGAAGGCATTGAATGGCCGCTTAAAGAAGACGGTACGCCGAGCTTTAAGCTCGAGCATTTAACCGTTGCCAATGGCATTGAACACGCTGCTGCTCATGATGCTTTAAGTGATGTAACGGCAACCATAGCGTTGGCAAAATTAATAAAAGAAAAACAACCTAAGTTGTATCAGTTCTTCTTTAGCTTACGCTCTAAAAAAGCATTGGCTGATTTAGTTGATGTATTTAACATGACACCATTGGTGCACACCTCATCACGAATTCCAGCAACCCAAGGCTGCACCAGCTGGATTGCACCAATGAGCTTTCACCCAGTCAATAAAAACGCCATTATTTGCTTTAATTTGACAGAAGATCCGCAAGTCTTATTAGATTTATCAGTTGAAGAGCTACGCACGCGTCTTTACACAAAACACAGCGACCTTGGTGAAGACGAAGCACCGGTAGGCTTAAAACTCGTGCATTTAAATAAGTGCCCTATTCTTGCACCAGCAAAAACCTTGTTGCCAGAGAACGCAGCCCGATTAGGTATTGACCGCGAAAAATGCTTACAAAATCTCGCTATTTTAAAAGCCAACACAGAACTTCGCGACAAAGTCACCGAAGTGTTTAACGAACAGCGTGATTACGGCGAAACCACTAACCCTGACTATCAACTTTATGATGGTTTTACCAGCCATGCAGATAAAGCTAAATTTGCTATGATACGTGATGCAAGCCCTGAGCAATTAGCCTCAATGCAGCTTGATTTTGATGATAAAAAGTTTTCTACCTTGTTATTTAGATACCGTGCTCGAAACTGGCCACACACCCTTAACCAAGATGAATTAGCCACTTGGCGCCAATATTGCCAAAACAAGCTAATGCATGGTGAAGACAGCCCGTCGATCAGTGGCCAAGATTTCATGATCACCCTAGAAAATCTAGCGCATGAAAATGATGATAACGAGAAGAACCTGCATATTTTAAAAGCCTTGTACAATTACGCACAAAGCATGTAATAAAAAACGCGACAATAATTGTCGCGTTTTTTATGAATATTACTTTTTATGTAACGCTTCGATACGCGCTAATAAACTAGAGGTGTCGAAGCGGCCGCCGCCTAAAGCTTGTACATCGGCGTAATATTGATCAACTGTTGCCGTCATCGGCAAAGTTGCGCCGTTTGCCTTTGCCTCATCCAAAGCGATGCCTAAATCTTTACGCATCCAATCAACAGCAAAACCAAATTCGTATTCGCCAGCCCACATTGTTTTGTAGCGGTTTTCCATCTGCCATGAGCCTGCAGCGCCTTTAGAGATGGTTTCAATTACTTTTTCACCATCAAGGCCAGCTTGTTTTGCAAAGTGTAAACCCTCAGCCAAGCCTTGAACCACACCAGCAATACAAATTTGATTTACCATTTTACAAAGTTGACCAGAGCCTACTTCACCTAATAATTGGCTAAAACGGCTAAAAGCAGCCATGACAGGTTGAACAACATTAAAGTCAGCTTCGTCGCCACCAACCATCACAGTTAATACACCATTTTCTGCACCCGCTTGGCCGCCAGAAACCGGCGCATCTAAAAATGCGATGCCTTGTAATTTCGCTTGAGCACCCACTTCACGTGCCACTTCAGCTGATGTTGTAGTGTGGTCAACTAAATAGCTGCCCTCATGCATGCTTGACAGCACACCATTTTCACCATAAACAACTGAACGTAAATCATCATCATTGCCTACGCACAAGAAAACGATATCAGCCCCTTTTGCGGCTTCACTTGGAGTTTCAGCGTATTCACCTTGATATTCTGATACCCACTTTTGCGCTTTAGCCGTTGTGCGATTGTAAACTGTCACGGTGTGACCTGCGTTGGCAAGGTGACCCGCCATTGGGTAACCCATTACACCTAATCCGATGAAGGCGACTTTCATTGACATAAAACTGACCTATTTGAGTGATAAATTAGTAATAATTTCATTATCTCAACCGAATAACTAAAAAGCGAATGAAAAAAAGTTCATTTAAACAGTTCAAAAACACACAGGTAAAACATGGATAGTATATATCGTTTCAATGCCCAGCTTGCATCTGGAGAAAACTTTAGCCTTGAATCGTTACAAGGTAAAACAGCGCTTATTGTCAATATAGCCAGCAAATGTAATTTTTCAGTGCAAATGGCAAGCCTTGAAAAGCTTTATCAAGACTATAAACAGCAAGGATTTACCGTACTCGGTTTTGCCTGTAATCAATTTGGCCACAATGAATCTCTAGATGGCAATGAGCTACAAGCCTTTTATCAGCAACACTTTGATGTTAGCTTTCCCATTTTTAACAAAGTGTTAGTGAACGGCCCAGAGGCCCATCCTTTATTTAATTATTTAAAGTGTCATACCCGTGGAATAGCACAAAACCGCGCAATTAAATGGAATTTCACCAAATTTCTTATAAACTCAGAGGGTCAACTCGTTGCGCGATATGCCCCGCGCACCAAACCCGAAACCCTCAAAATGGTGATAGAGAGTAATTTAAATGATGAAACTGGCCTTATTCAGTGCGCAAAAGTATGAGCAACCGTTTTTTGAAAGGAATCTAACTGAATACGCTGAGTCTGTTTCGCTCAGTTATTTTGAGCAATCCTTAAACAGCAATACCACGCCCCTCTGCCAAGGTTTTGATGCAGTGTGCGTGTTTGTAAACGATACGGTCGACAAACACGTCATTGCAGATATGGCGGCTGTTGGCATTAAAGCAATCTTATTACGTTGTGCAGGCTTTAACAATGTTGACCTTGATGCTGCCAAAGAGCATAACATCAAGGTTTGCCGCGTGCCTGCATATAGCCCAGAAGCAGTAGCAGAGCATTGTATTGCACTCATGCTAACGCTCAACCGAAAAACCCATAAAGCCTTTAACCGAGTACGTGAAGGCAACTTTGATTTAAACGGTTTACTTGGTTTTAATCTGTTTAAAAAAACTATTGGGATTATCGGCTGTGGCAAAATCGGTTTAGCACTGGTAAATATATTAAATGGCTTTGGGGCGAAAGTACTCGTTTGCGACCCAATGGCTGGTGAAGGCCCTTACACCCTATGCGATTTAGACACATTACTCACACAAAGTGATGTCATCTCATTGCACTGCCCGCTCAACGAGCATACCCATCATTTAATTGATGCTAGCGCATTTGAGAAAATGAAAGACGGTGTCATGCTGATTAACACTTCTCGTGGTGCACTTCTCGATACTCAAGCCTGTATTCAAGCGCTTAAGTCTAAAAAGCTGGGACACTTAGGGCTTGATGTGTATGAGCAAGAGTCAGAGTTATTCTTTAAAGATCACCGTGAAGAAATCATGCAAGACGATATTTTTTCACGCCTTATTAGCTTCCCGAATGTGTTAGTGACAGGCCACCAAGGCTTCTTCACCCAAGAAGCACTTAGCGAAATAGCCTGCACTACATTGCAAAGCGCCAATGAAATAAGCCAAGGTTTACCATTAACTAACGAAGTTATTTAAAGCAAGCGCACCTTAAATTAAAAGGCGTGAGGTTTAAACCCCACGCCTTTTACTTTTTCCTTTTCCCTAGCAACTAGCAACTAGCAACTCAAGTTTCTATTTCAACAACGCCACGTTCACAAAAACCGCCGTCATTAATAACGGACAGACAAAGCGAATGTACTGGGCAAACCAATAATGAGGGCCGCTAGATACTTGATGCAAATTATTACCACGCTGCCATAACCAGCCAACAGTAATGAAATAGAACAGTCCCATTAAAGGTAATTGGTACTGTGTAAGCACCATAATCACTAAGCCAAATAACCAGTCAAAGTTTAAGATGATAAGTGATGAGGCAATAAATACGATTAGCGTCACAAATAAGGTTGCTTTTTTACGCTCAATACTGTGATTCTCAACTAAAAATGCCACTGGAATTTCGGTCGATGAGATGGTTGATGTCACTGAGGCAATCGACATTAATACAAAGAATAATAAGCCAACGAGTAAACCCACTTGGCCCATAGTGCTAAACAGCTCAGGTAAAATCGCAAATATTAACTGCCCTTCACCAACCAATTTACCACCGCTAAATACCTCTACACCGTTATGCTGAGCAACAAAAATAGCCGGAATAATCAATAAACCTGCTAAAAAGGCCACACCGGTATCAAGTAGAGCTACAGTGCCAGTTAATCTAGGTAGGTTCGCATCTGGTTTTAAATAAGAGCCATAAACCATCATACATCCTACACCTAACGACAATGAAAAGAACGCTTGCCCCATTGCCGCAATAATTAAGTTTGCATCAAGAATTTGACTAAAATCTGGTACTAAGTAGGCTGCAAAACCATCCATCGCACCATCAAGTGTGGCGATATAAGCAATTAACGCCACTAATAACACTAGCAATAATGGCATTAAGCGGCGTGACCAAGTTTCGATACCTGATTTAACGCCTTTTAAAATAATACTCGCAGTAAGAATAAGCATCAGCGGTGTAAACACAAAGTTGCGTGCCATGGAGTCGCTGTGTAAAAAGTTACTTAACTCAGTAAAACCAAAGAAGTTTGCGATTGGCTCAAGCGCATAAGCGAGCATCCAGCCTGCGACAATCGAATAAAAGCTTAGCATTACAATCGCACCAAACAAGCCAACATAGCCTGCTGCAGCGCCTACTTTAGGCGCAGTCTCTTGCCATGCATTTGATAATGCTTTTACCGGATTAGCTTGTGCTTGATGGCCTAAATATAGCTCAGTATAAAGAGCTGGAAGCGCTAATAAGAAAATAACAATAAAATAAACAAGTAAAAATGCACCGCCGCCATGGTTTGCCGCTTGTGTTGGAAAGCCCCAAATATTACCTAAACCTACCGCCGCACCAGAAGCTGCTAAAACGAAACCTAATCGACTTTGAAAGCCGTCACGAACTTGTGCCATACATCTACAAATCTGTTATTATTTTTCCTCATTAAACCATAATTACAGTCAACTGCGTAAACTATTTGCGTTTGTTCGTGCCTATAAATGTGCATCTGCTGTAAAAATAAACAAAACTAAATACGAGCCTTCGTGTAAGCGTTAAACCATGAGCTGTCACTACTTTTCGAATACTCTTATCATCGAGCAGCAAAGCCAATCAACGGCCAAAAAAATTATGCTGATGGATGCAGCACGTATTGATGTTGCAAGTTTACCCCTTGATAAATTACTTAGTGAGTTTGAGTTAAGTGTGCTTGAAAAACGCAAAGTCCCTGCTGCCAAGCAAGAGTACTTAGCGACTCGCCTAACGTTAAAATATTTGTATCAACACGCTTACCCTAATGACGATTTAGCCCTCAATGAAATATCGAGCCAGTTTGATGACAAAGACAGCAAGCTAAAGCTACATACCCCGGTTAGAGAACCTGTGTGGACCTGTTTATCACATTCAAATGGTTTAATTGGCGCTGCTCTTAACCCAGAACAGCAGCTATTTGGTTTTGATATTGAACAAAGCAATAAACCTCGCCCTTTTCTCAAACTCGCAAAGTACTTTTATCATCAAGATGAAGTTGACTTAATTAGCCGTTTTGATGCTCCCGATGAACAGGCACAGTGCTTTTTTAGAATTTGGACGTTAAAAGAAGCGCTTGCCAAAGCAAGTGCTCAGCCTATTGCGAAACTACTTGCCCCTAATGTATTTGAAGAATTGAGCAAACATAATTTCAGCGCGAGTAGTAACTCTATTGAAGGGTTTGATATAAGTGTTGTGGCACAAAAAAGCACTGACTGGCAGTGCTCTTTTATTAACTTTAATGACTTACGCCGCGACTTGGCTTTCTAATAGTCGGCTGTGAATAGCCTGCACGACTTCATCTGACTCACTTTGCTCAACTAAGAAGCACAGGTTATGTTTACTTGCACCGTGGCAAATTAAACGAATATTAAAATCACTCAATACCTGCATTAAGTTCATTTCTTGCTGACGTAATTGAATCTCAGAACCAATTAAAGCCACCAGCGTTAAGTTATTCTCAACCGACACATGACAAAACTCAGAAAGCTTATCTAAACAAGCTTGATCAAGCTCAGGGCGTGATGCATTTGGTGCGTTATCTAAAGTGATTGCAACACTGATCTCTGAGGTAGTAACCAAATCAACCGAAATATTAAACTCACTTAAAATAGTGAATACACGGGCTAAAAAACCACTCGCTAGGAGCATTTCTGGGCTTTTAACCGTTAACAGAATTTGGTTTTTACGCTGTGTTACGGCACGAATACCTGGTTGCTGAGATTTTTCTTTTTCAATCCATGTTCCACCTAATTGCGGCTCACGGCTTGAACCAACAAACACACTAATATGGCTTCGGCTTGCAGGTAAAATTGTTGCCGGGTGCAGTACTTTCGCACCAAACGTTGCCATTTCTGCCGCTTCATCAAAGCTTAAGCGTGCAATTGGGCTTGCTTTAGCGCATAAACGCGGATCAGTACTGAAAATACCCACAACATCGGTCCAAATATGCACGCTTTTTGCGTTAATTGCTTCAGCGAGTAATGCAGCACTGTAATCTGAACCACCACGGCCTAAAGTGGTCGTTTGATTGTGCTCATTGCTACCAATAAAACCTTGGGTTACCACAACATGGTCATCAAGTAGCGGCACTAAATGCTCTTTAGCAGCCGTAGCGGTTGCTGCAACATTTGGGGTAGCTTTAGCAAATTGGCTATCTGTTTTTAGCACTTTACGTACATCAAAACGCACCGCATCAAGACCTTGCCCGCGTAATACTTGAGTAAATAAATACGATGATAAACGCTCGCCAAAGCTCAGTAGTTCATCTTGATCTGCTACTGACTTAGCCCCGTCTGATGCTAGCTTTTGAAAAGCCTTAAGCGTTTCATTAAAGCCATGTGCTAAATCAGCATCCAGTGACAGCTCCGCCAAGATTGCTTCTTGAATGGCGACAACGCCAGTAATATGCTCATCACGTTCAGCCGCACTCAAATCAGCTTTACACAATGCAACTAAATGATTGGTCACGCCTGCACTGGCACTCACAGCAACAATACGTACTTGATTATCAGCACAAATGATTTCAGCGCAGCGGCTCATAGCATCAAAGTTAGCTACACTGGTGCCACCAAATTTTGCAACAACGTAATCTGATTTTGTGTTGGCGGCTAATTGGGTATTCATGTCGTCTCCTTTTGTGGAAAACTATCCACAGTAATTCAAGAAGAACTCGGCAAGGGGGTGCTTTGAAAATAAAGAGTAGTCCATGCCAGAAGCTCTCCACCTAGTTTGGTGACAGTTTTGAGGATTCAGCCCCATAAACCGAAAAATAACCGTGACGCCCGGTTAATTTTCTCGGCGAGTACTTCCCTCATTAATGGTCATCGGCGTTCGTCACCTCACATTAATTACCTAAGTATCGCACCTCTTCTGAATGTTAAGTTAACACCTGGTTAAAATAACAAAGCCTGCTGTTAAAAGCAGGCTTCGAAAGTTAACGTTTAGACGTCTAGCTGTCAAGTTGTTTTATGAAATTAAACTGCCCGCTAAGTGCGAACCGTAATAACCAACGGTATAAGCAATTAATAAATAAACCGACATTTTAAGATAGCTCATAAAGGTTAGTGCTTTTACCTTACTCATGGCAATAATACCTGCCGCAGAGCCGATTATAAGCATTGAGCCACCTACCCCTGTTGCGTAAGTAAACGATAGCCATTGCTGAGGGCTCATTACGATGTCTGCTTTTAATAGTGCTGCAGTTAGAGGTACGTTATCTACCGCCGCTGATAATAGCCCCATCAAGTAGTTGGCATATTCCGGTGCCATCAACTCATATAAGTGAGTAAATTTAGCAAGCATGCCCACTTCTTTTAATGCGCCAACCAGCAATAAAACACCAACGAAGAACAATAAGGTGTCGTATTCAATTTCACGAATATAATCGATGATTTTTTTGTTAACGTCTTTTTTGCGCATTAAGAATTGCGCAACCAAAAACATCAGAGATAAACCAAATAAAAAGGTTAATAACGGCGGCACACTATAAAGCACACTCAAAGTTAACGTAGCAATAATCGTCGAGAAGAAGATAACCGCAATGGTAATATCTGTCTTTTCGATACGACGGGCTGCTTGCTTTTCAAACACAACATTACCCGACATACCCACCGACAACATCGCCGCGAGCAGAGCAACACTTGTCAGTGCAGGGGCAATTAATAATAGTAGATTAGCAATAGTGACTTTTTCGTCTAAGAAAATCATCAGGGTTGTAACATCACCCGTGATCAACGACACCCCACCCGAGTTAACACTAAATACAATTAAGGTTGCATATTTTATTAATTTTTTAGGATCTAACTTAAGTGACATCACCACCGCAAGCGAGATTAAAGTCGCGGTTATGTTGTCTGATATTGATGAAAATAAAAACGCAAAGCCACCAATCAGAAACATCAGCTTTCGTTCACTGATTTGATTTGGCATAATTTTATGAACAATATTCTGGATAAAGCCTTTAGAGTTCAAATAGGCTACAAAGGTCATCGCAGCCATTAAGAACAGCCACAAAGTCGCGATTTCTAATATGTTGTGATCCAGTTGATGTTGTATGGTTTCTGGGCTTTGCCCATGAATTGGAGAGATAAATAAGATAATCCAGCATAAAGTGCCAAAAAAAAGCGTCGTTTTGGCCTTGTTTACATGGATAATATCCTCTATAACGATAAGCAAAAATGCCACCGCTATCAGGGTTAGGATAAGTGGGGTTACCATGGTGTTTGAACAACCTTTATAATAATGTAAAAATTGTAAGTCGAGTGTTTCGGCGCGGATTCTAGCAGCATAGAAAGCATAAAACTATTCTCAATTACATAATTTAATACTAATCGCTAACACCAAAGTCTGAATTTACTGGAGCCTTATGATCCCAGCTAAAAAGTTATTAAATACCCTTACTGAACATTGGGGGGTGTTAGAACTGCTATTTAAACGTTTTAAGATGGCTGATTTCAGCTTGAAAGACGTACAAAATGCGATAAAACAAAAACAACCTTCATGGTCAAATGAACGCATTTATAAAGAAACAAATCGTTTATTGAATCAAGATATTATCATTCCACTGGCAAAATCATCGCAGTTAGAAATCAACCGTGCGATCGCCGATTTTGCGACTTTCTTGCTACAAGAAGAGCACTTAGGTCTTGCCCAAGAAATTAGCGTGCTCGTTGATGACTTAGCTCGCCTTGGCAATCGCCTTGCTAAAGCCGGTGAAATTGAAGATTACGACGAGCTTCGCCGCTTTAGCCGCATTATGGATGATCGGGTACGCAAAATAATGAAATTGTTTGCCCACAATGAAAACGCAATTTTAAATATTGTTGAGCAAGCAAAAGCAGACAACGCGGTGCAATCACTGCAAAAACGCTATCAAGCAGTAATTGAAGCATTCGATGAATACATCGAGCCTATGCTGGAAATGGTGGATATTCGTGGTGACTTCCACGCTTGCTTTAATACCATCGAAGCGCAAATTAGCGCGCAAATAGAGCAAATTGACCACCTTGGTAAGTCATACCAAGACAAACGCATGCTAGAGCAATTACGTACCCGTATTTTAGAAATGCATTTAGTTGGTCGTGAAAGTTTACGTAAAAGCGCCGATATGTTGATGCCACTACGTGAAGAGTTACGACGCAACAACCTAATTACGCGTCAAGCGGCTAAAGTGCTTGGTTTAGTGCGTAAAAATGGCGTCGATAACATGTTAAGTGCAGTACAGCCTAACTTTGTCTCAGACGCGCAACGTTTTTCACTTGGTCAGCAACGTCATATCGTGGCCTATATGGCAGGCTTAGTTGACTTTGAGCACGATGAATATCAACTACCAGAACATGATGATGTGCCCGCCTATCAAAGCCCACATATTCCTGATTACAACGACGTTAAAACACAATTTAGAAAACGCTTTAAAAAAGCCAGCAAAAAAGCTCAGCCGCTGCTTAGTTTCTTAGATGAAAGCTACCCAGACTTAGAAGCTGACGAAATGCTGTTCTTGTATCAAAAATTAATTAGCGATGGCGACCTTGAGATTAGCCAAAGCCAAGAGAAAGTAAAAATAAAAATTGCCCAGCAACACTTCTCTCTTTACCCATTTAACTCATCGATTGCTGACGATAATAAAGCAACAGAGCAATAACCATGACAGATATTAATTTAGATGATTTAACGCATCTGCAAGCTATTAATAAAAAGCTCACATCAGGCTACCACATTAGCGAACAAGACACGCTGATGTGGCAAGAGCTTGATCAACACATTGATGCTTATCGCGCATTATTTAACGCCCTTGGCCATGACCTACAACATGATAGCCGTGGCTATTACTATTTTGGCAGCGACGAAAGCACCCCAAATATGGGTAAAATTTCGCGTGCCATCGCACTGACTATCTACATCTTGATTGAGCATTATGCCAATACTGGTAAAGATCCAATGCGTGCCTTGTTTGACGAAGTAAACGACCTTGAACTGATGCAAACCTTAGTGCAAATCAACAAGCACCTGTTTGATCAATTAGAAATCTTCTCAGGCTCAGATTTACGTAAAGACGTTTATCTACGTATGGTACGTTTGGGTCTTGCTCGCGAAGTAGAAAACGGCTTTATGCTGCAAGCACCTATTTATCGTTATATCGATGCATTAATGGAAGTAAACGAAGAAACCTACCTAGGAGATGACGACTAATGCAAAGCCAAAGCCTATACGGACTCAGCAAACTTGCGCTTTTAAATACCGCTGGCTATGCAAAATGCGTGATCCCGCTGGATAAAAGTAGCTCAATCTGTGCACCTAATAATACTGGTAAAAGCTCGGTAATTAATGCCCTACAATTTCCACTGATTAATGATTTACGTTTAACAGAATGGGATGGCCACGATTTAGATGAAACCCGAAAATTCTACTTTTCGTCAGATCAATCCTATATTTTACTCGAAGCTGACCTACCTAATGGCCCTGTGGTGATTGGTGTTGCCGGCCTTGGTAAAATTGCTGGTTACGCGCATCAGTTTTTTTGCTACCAAGGTAAGTTGAACCTTGAACACTACACTCAAGGCAAAACCATTGTAAAATTCACCAAGCTTTTTAATCACTTAAAAGAGCAAGGTTTCAATCCAATTGAATTAAAGGCGCAAGAGCTAAACGCCCTACTCACTGGCGGCGCAACCCCATTTGATGGCGATATCAACTTAAAGATGATCCCCCTCAATAACGTGCAAGACTCCGCGATTTACAAAGAAATTTTCCGCCGTATTCTTAACTTGCACAAGTTAGGTGCCAGTGATGTTAAGCGCTTTATGTTACGCGTATTTGAGCGCCATATGTCAAACTCACGGGTCGACTTTTATGAAGTGTGGCGACGTTCATTCGATAAAGTGAATCGTGCTAAACGTGAATTAAAAGCCCTTGAGTCAATGCAAGAGCCAATTGCAGCTCTTGAATCTATGCTTGAAAACCAAACGGTTTTAAAAGGCAAACTTGCAGCCTATGCGCCAAAAATTGACCAAGCACTGATTGACTTTGAAACCTATCAACAAGAGCAACTCGCTGAGCTTAATATTGCCCTTGAGGATATCGAACACAAAAAGCATGAATTCGACCAAAAGCAGCAGCTGTATATTCAGCAATCCCGTGATATTGAACGTAAGCAAACACAAATTGAACAATGGTTTTTAGACTATCGAGCACTTAAATCTGAGTTTGAATTAGTTAATAAAGCCACCTTAAAAGTAAGCCTTACTCAGCTTAAACAAGATTATGAATCGCTATCGCATTCATTAAGCAGTGCCCAAGGGCAAAGCTTGCACACGCTTGATTACCGTATTAGCGAAACACAAAAGCAAATTAAGAGCTTAAAACTGCAGTTAAAGAACCTTGAGTTCAATTTATTCACCCGTATGCGTGAAGATTTATCTTTAAAAGAAGTTGAAGAGATTTCGCGTATTCTAAACCCTGATATCTTATCGTTTGCCACCACCAGCAATGGTGATGTTGAGATCACAGACGAAGATGCCTTTGGTGAGTTCTTAGAGCAGTTATCGGCAAATGTGAAAGGCGGTGTACTGACTCTTCCTGGCGCGACGATTAAACTTAAAAAGCTAAGCCCAGTGCAAATGCAAACGGGCGAAAATAAAGAGCAATTAACCGCGCAACTCGCTGCCCTAGAAAACTCACTAAAAGAGTTTAAACAACAACGCGAAGTCGCTGCTAATGTCGCCGAAAAGCAAAAAGAAAAAGATGCTTTATATGATGAGCTAATGGCCTCAGAAGAAGCATTAAAACGCTTTGAACAATTTGAAGTGATGCAGCAATCTATCGATGCACAAACTCTGCTAAAAGAGCAGTTAAATGCAGAACGCGAACAAGTTGACGACTATCTGCAAGACATTCAAAAAAATAGTGGCTCAATCAGCGACCGTCGCTCAATTATCAAGTCGAAAAAAGATTTGCTTGCCCGCCAAGCCGACCGTTTACGCCAAGTTAAATCTGAACGTATCGATCACACGCTTGATTTTTACTCAGGCAAAGTCACTCCATATATGATTGAAATCAGTATTGATTTTGATAACTTAAGTGACCTCATTCATCACTTTAACAAAGACTGCCAAGAGCTACGTAACTTTGATATCAACGTACGTAACACCTACATGCATATTTACAATGCGGGTATTACTAAATTTGATAACGAAAACGATGAGTTTACTAAATACGAAAAGCTTATTAGCGCGTTTCATAACATCGATAACGAGCGCGATGCGGTTGAACGTCAAGGCCGAGTTGCGTTAACCGAAGTAGCCGCCACTATTAAGGGCTTACGTGAAGACTTGGACCGCCTTCGCCGCGAAATGAACAGCTTTAATAAAGGCATTAGTCAGCACCGTATCTCTAACCTTCAAGCATTCAAAATTAATGTTATTCCGCGCAAGATGCTGGTTGATAGCATTGATACTATTATCAGTACCTCAAATCAGTTTGAGCAAGGCGATACCCTAGATCTATTAAGCCAAGAGCCTTATAGCGAATCTGCGGTAAACGAAGCGAAAGATCATTTGATTAAGCTTGCCTCAGAAAAAGCCGGTTTAACACTGACCGACTTATTCGATATTCGTTTTGAAGTCGTGAACCGTGCTGGTGAAACTGAGCACTTCGAAAAAATCGATTCAGCCGGCTCTAATGGTACACGTATCACCATTAAGCTACTTTGTGGCATGCTGTTTATTCGTTACTTATTAAGCGACCAAGAACAAAACTTGTATCGTATTCCGATTTATATCGATGAAGCAGCCGATATCGACCCACAAAACCAAAAAGCAATTATCGAAACTGCTCTTAGCTTTGGCTTTGTGCCGATTTTTGCCTCAGTTAAACCACAAGTTAGCTGTGATTACATCGTCCCTATTCGTACTGTTAAAGATGGTGCTCAAAACTGGGTGGATGAAAAAGACTGGATAGAAGTGGAACACACCGTTTAATTACAAAAATTAATCATTGATTCAGTCAAGGATGACTATGTTTACAAACTATTACAGTACTTTTTTGTAAATGTGCCATAGTTTTTAAATAATCATTCAGTTGAGTATTATTTGTGTTATGTTATCAATCAAGTAGTGGAAATTTTGCCAAGGAGCAAACAATATGAAGAACTTATTAATCGCGACGGCTGTATTATTTTTAGCGGCTTGTGCTAAAACGCCTGATTGGGATTACGACAAATCAGCAGATTTTAGTAATTATAAAACCTTCTCTTGGGTACCTAATGCCAGCTTGACTAAAAACGTAGCGAACTACCAAATTAGCCCTTTAATGGAAAAACGGGTTCGTGACGCTGTAAATGCTGAACTTGAAAAAAGCGGTATGAAGCTAGTTGATTTAGCGCAAGCAGATGTACTAATTAACTATCACGCCTCTGTTGATACTAAAATTGATGTAGATACCTTTAACGTGGGTTACGGCGCACGCTGGAATTACTGGGGTATGGGTTACAACACGCAAACAACTGCTCGCGAATACGAAGTGGGTACGTTAATTCTAGACGTGGTAGACCGTGCTTCTAACCAATTAGTTTGGCGTGGTGCGAAAGAAGGTCGTTTACAAAAGAACCAATCACCTGAAAAGCGCACTGAAGTTATCAAAGAAACTGTTGCTAACATTCTAAGTAACTTCCCACCGCAATCAATTAATCAAAACTAAACACTGTTTTAGTTAAAAGACCGCGCAATTAGCGCGGTTTTTTATTGCCTGCTGAAATCTGGTTGGAGTGGTATAACTCAGTGATTCAGATACAATACCCACAATTTTCAGTGCGCCTAACTAGCCACTACCCCAGATTAAACAAAATCAAGAGAGTTTTAGATGGTACGCGCAGTACAGCTTACACTTCCCGCATTATTCGTCACTTGCTCAGTACTAGCAGAAGACACCAACAATATTGAACAAATCACCGTTGAAGTTTCAGCAACCGCAAATAAAGAACCTGTAGGTACTTTTGATGCGCCGGTATCAAATTTAGAATATGACCCGCGTGTCGATTTGCAATCGCGTAATATGGCTGAAGCACAAGCTGATGTCACCATTCGCGGTGGTATCTTTGAAAATACTGGCTTTCGTGTCGGCAGCAGTACATTATTTGACCCTCAATCTGGTCACTACTTTGCTGAAATTCCAATTGCACCACAAATGCTAACAGGACCTTCAGTACTTACAGGTGCTGATAATGCCCTTTATGGAATGAATAGCTCGGTTGGTACGGTTTCATTTGGCTGGCGCCCTATCACGAGTACCGGTAGTGTTTCACTTGGCACAGGTACGAATGGCTTTAATTTACAAAGTATTCATGCTGCTCATAGCCAAAAGCTGGATAGCAAACCTGATTGGCGATTAGGTTTTGAGGGTGAATACTCGCACTCAAAAAGTGATGGCTCAATTGATAATGGCGACCACGACTTTGAACGTGCCTCAGCGCGTATTCAACTTGCAAGCTCTAGCTCACAAACTGATTTAATGTTCGGACGCCAAGAGAAGTTTTTTGGTTGGCCAAACCTTTATACGCCATTTAACTTTAACGAAACAGAAGATCTTGAAACCAAGCTTTTCATGCTCAATCACAAGCAAATGTATGGTGAGAGCAATAGCCTTGAAGTGACTGGTTATTATCGTAAACATAACGACCATTACGTTTTGTCTCGTGAAAACCCAGCTATTTTTGAAGCGTTTCACGAAACCACGGTTAAGTCATTAGCATTATCTGGACGTCACCGTTTAAATGACCGCTATGCAATTAATTATGCTGGGCAATTTATTGCTGATGAAATTGAATCAACATCTCTTGAAAACAATTTTACATCACGTAATTACACTAAGCTAAGTATCTTGCCTGAGTACAAATCAGCCCTTACAGCAAACAAAGAGCTTACTTTACGTGTTGGCGCTGCATTTGATGATACGAACCGTGATAGTTCAGCTACCTCATTTATTGCCGATGCCAGCCTTAAAGTAGCTAATCAAAATGGCAGTGAACATACTTGGTATGCGTCATACGCCGAGGCAACACAAGTTCCCGGTTATACCGCCATCGGCGGCAGTGAAACGGGCGGATTATTCAGAAGTAACTACAGCCTTGAGCGCGAAACCACCGATAACCTTGAATTAGGTTTACTGATTGAACAGTCTTCATGGCGTTTAGATTCAGCTATTTTCTACCGTAAAGATAAAAACCTTACGGATTGGACATATCGCTTTGATGCAACCTCAGCTCGTTTTGCAAACCCGGTTGATATAGACACCTTAGGCGTTGAGTTTTTAGCGAATAAATCGTTTGAAAGCACTGAGTTGATTGCCAGCTACACCTATTTAGAAAAGTCAGAAGACTATGGCACGGCAGATATTGATGCGAGCTTTTATGCGCTTAACTACCCTGATCATCGTGTAACACTGGGTGCAGTATGGCAACCAATGGATGTACTTGAGCTGCGTATCGATAACGAATGGCGTAAGCAACATAGTAACCGCTTACGTAACTCTGATGATGAAGCCTTCTTCACGCAGTTAACGCTAAAATTCACCCCAGCTCAGCTTGATAATGTGTTTGTTACCTTTGCAGCTGACAACATTTGGGATGAATCTTTCGAAGAAGTACCGGGTACCCCAGGCCGCGGCGAACAATACACTCTTAGCGCTACCTATACGTGGTAAGCAAAAACAATAATGCCAGTCAATTGACTGGCATTATTGTGTCACGTTACCTTTCGAGGTATCTATCAAACCATAACCAAAATTATATTAAACGCCATAAAGAAAACTTTGCTTATAAAAATTACACCTCAGCAACCGTTAAAAAGTGTTAAAGGTTTAATCTTTTTTAAGTCATCTGCTCAAGTTCGGTAATTAAATACAGTGCTTGTTCATTAGTAGTGCCACACACATCAATAGTGGCAGAAAAGTCACTACACACCTTAGGCCTTGATTCATCACCAAATAATTTACATAGGTTATTATCATCAAGTTGAATACAGCGCTCCCCCGCTGCTTTGCCGTTTGGCATTCCTGGGATCGGTGAGCTAATACTGGGTGCAATACAACAGGCGCCACAGCCTAATCTACATGCCATTTTATCTGTCATTGAGTACCTCTTATAGAACCTTTGTAGCGCCTTTGTAATATGTGTAATGGTTTGTTACATCTTCAAACGCCTTGTAAACACTTTATTGCGTATGCTTAACCTATCAAATTTATTTTTAATTACCGTCAACCGTGAGGGACTATCCCGTGGCTAGTAAAAAACAAATCATTCTCCCTATCGCCGTATTAGTCGGCGGACTTGGAATGGCATTCGCATTTGCCTCTATGAAGCAACCGCCAGTCGAAAAACCAGAACAAGATCTGCGCCCGCTTGTATCAATCAAACCGTTAAGTTTTGACGCTATTACCCTTGATGTAAAATCATACGGTATTGTTAAACCTAAAAACCAAACTGAACTTGTTGCGCAAGTGAGTGGTCAGGTTGTGTCGTTATCAGATCAATTTGTACAAGGTGGATTTGTTAAGCAAGGCGACATTCTAGCACGTATTGACCCAAATGATTACGAAGCAGCACTCATTGAAGCCGAAGCCGGTTTGGCACAAGCAAGCTCTGCACTCGAGATTGAACGTGCACAGGTGTCAGTTGCGCAAGCTGAGTGGGACCGCATCAAAGGTGACTCAAACCAAGTTATTCCATCTGAGCTTTATTTACGTAAACCACAACTTGCTGAAAAACTTGCAAGTTACCGTGCAGCGCAAGCGAGTGTAAAACGAGCTAAACGTAATCTTGAACGTACATATATTAAAGCACCATACGATGCGATTATAGACGAGCGTCTAATTAGTTTAGGTAGTGTAGTAAACCCAGGTAACAGCTTTGGTAGCCTGAGCTCAACGTCATTGGCTGAAATTCGTTTACCTGTGGCAGATAAAGATCTGCAATACCTAAATAACCAAGGAATTGGCGCCAGCGTATCAATTAACGCTGAATTTGCAGGTAAACAAACAACCTGGCAAGCAACTATCGTACGTAGCGAAGGAGTTGTGGACCAACGTAGTCGCATGAATTACTTGGTAGCGCAAGTAGCAACGCCTTATGAGCAAAAGCAGCCATTACGTTTTGGCTCATACATTAACGCCACTATCGAAGGCCGAGCGCTGGATAATGCGATTGTTGTTCCGCACCATTTAGTTAAAGACAAAAAAGTCGCTGTTTTACAAGATGGCGAAACGCTTACCTTTAAAACACTTAACATCGTTCGCGAACAAAATGGCATGGTGATCGCCGATAATGGCCTTGCTAATGGTGAGCAACTGATTACCTCGGCACTTGAATACCCAACTGAAGGCATGGCGGTCAAGCTAGATGACGCAAAACTGAGTGTGCCAACAACACAGTTAGCGTTAAAAGAGGAATAAGCCATGACCACGCACAGAGAAAAAGGGCTTATTGCCTGGTTTGCTCGCAACCCAGTTGCTGCAAACTTACTTATGATTTTCATTTTAGTGGGTGGCTTATTGACTGCAATGTCGGTGCGTAAGCAAATGTTCCCACAATTTGAAAGTAACTGGATCAGTATTCAAGCTGTCTACCCAGGGGCTGCGCCACAAGAGGTAGAAGAAGGCATCACCATTAAGGTCGAAGAGTCTTTAGAGGGTCTCGAAGGCATTAAGCGTTTAATTACCTATTCGAACCGTGGTTTTTCACAAGCTTGGATAGAAATCGAAGAAAAGTACGACCCGCAAGAAGTACTCGATGAAATCAAGATGCAGGTTGATTCAATCAATACCTTCCCTGCGGAGATGGAACGCCCAATTGTTCGCCGTGAAAAGTTTGAGCAAGAAGTTATGATTCTCGCGCTGTATGGCGATATGAGTAACTACCAGCTCAAAGAACTTGGTAACGACATAAAAGATGAGCTACAAGCTTTACCACAAATTAACTTGGTCAACTTTTACAGTGGCTTAAACTATGAAATTGGCATTGAAATCAGCCCAGATAAACTACGTGAGTATGGTTTAACTTTCCGTGATATTGCCACAGCCGTTCGCAGCTTTTCTGCCAATATGTCTGCAGGTCAAATTCGCTCTGAAAATGGCTACATTTCGATGCGTGTTGAAAATCAAGCGTATCGTGGTAAAGAGTTCGAAAATCTGCCTTTATTACACTTACCAGATGGTGCACAAGTTTTCTTAGGTGATGTAGCAACAATTAATGACGGCTTTGAAGAAGGCTTACAATACTCTAAGTACAACGGTAAAAACTCACTAACTTTTGAAGTAAATGCGTCGAAAGATCAAGACATCACTAAAGTTGCTGCGGTATTAAAAAAATATCTAGCAGATAAAGCACCACAGTTACCAGCAGGCGTAAAACTATCACCGATTGTTGATTTAACTTACTACCTTGAAGGTCGTCTAAACATGATGATCGACAACATGATTTGGGGTGGTATTTTAGTGATGGTAGTACTGGCGCTATTTTTACCACTACGCTTAGCATTTTGGGTAATGATGGGCTTACCTGTGTCATTCCTAGGTGCATTTTTAATGATGCCATTGGGCTTTATAGACATCACTGTTAACTTAGCTTCTTTATTCGCATTTATACTGGTGCTCGGGATAGTCGTTGATGATGCTATCGTCGTCGGTGAGTCTGCCAGTGCTGAAATTGAAAAGCATGGTCACAGCCTAGATAACGTAGTGCGCGGCGTAAAACGCGTTGCTATTCCTGCAACCTTTGGGGTGTTAACCACAATTGCCGCATTTTTACCACAAACACTGGCAACAGGGCCTGGCTCTGCGTTTTCTAAAGCCATTGGTGGTGTAATTATCCTATGTTTAATTTTCTCACTAATTGAGTCAAAACTAATTTTACCGGCTCACTTAGCAGCCATGAAAAATAAACCTGCGAATCCTAAAAATCCATTACATCGCTTACGTTTAGGTATGGATAAAGGCCTCAAGAACTTTGTTGATAATTACTACACACCATTTATTGGCCGCTGTATTCATTACCGTTACACCGTGATTGTTGGCTTTATCTGTGTGCTTATTGTTAGTGGCGGTATGTTCGCTGGTGGTTTAGTGAAATTTGTTGCGAATCCTAAAATTCCACATGATTTCCCGCGTATTTCAGTTGAAATGAACTTATCTTCGTCTGAGCAAGCAACCCTTGAGACAGCGCAAACCATTGAAAAGCTGATTTTAGATGTCGATAAACAACTTGAAGAGCAATATGGTCAAGCGATGATCCGCGACTTATCGGTTAGTTTACGCGGTCGTACAAGTGCACGCATTATGGCGATTTTGGTCGAACCGGACTTACGTCCTATTGATACCTTCCAATTAAGTGCAATGTGGCGCGAACAAATGCCACCACTGCCAGGTGTGAAAACGCTGAATATTGAAGACAGTATCATGAATGGCGGCCGTGATGATGGTGATGTAAGCTTTCGCTTAGAAGGCAAAGATATCAATAAACTCAAAGAGGTTGCCGCTAAGTTAAAAGAAAAGCTAAATAGCATGCAAGGCGTAGGTGATGTAAATGACTCACTACAATCAGCAACTGATGAGGTTCAACTTGAACTTAAACCGCTTGCTTACAGCTTAGGTTTAACCCTTTCAGATGTGGCATCACAAGTTAGCTTTAGCTACTACGGTTTAGAAGCGCAACGTATTTTACGTGACGGCGAAGAGATCAAAGTAATGATCCGCTACCCTCGTGAATCGCGCAACGCAGTAAGTGACATCACAGATGCACGTATTATTACACCAACTGGTGTTGAAGTACCGCTTGCTGAAGTTGCTAAAGTAAACATTGTAGATGGTGTAAACCGTATTCGTCGTGAAAATGCTAAACGTACTGTAAACGTTTGGGCTGCGGTTAATACTGATCAAGCTGAACCATTTGCCATTGCAAAAGAAATTCGTGACGAATACTTACCTAGCCTACTGAAAAGCTACCCAGGTGTAGAAAGTAATGTAGCTGGTCGTATTCAAGAAGAAATGGACAGTGTGGCAGAACAAGTACGTGACTTTGCTTTATCAATGATGATTATCTTTGCGTTACTCGCTATTCCACTACGTTCGTACTCACAGCCATTTATTATCATGTCGGTTATTCCATTCGGTGTCATTGGTGCGATGTTCGGTCATATGATTTTAGGTATGACAATGAGCAGCTTATCGGTATTCGGTATCATCGCGGTTGCAGGTGTGGTCGTAAACGACTCGCTAGTGATGGTCGACTTTGTCAATAAAGCTCGCGCCGAAGGTGTAGCAATCAAAGAGGCTGTAATGCAAGCCGGTGCGCGTCGTTTTAGAGCAATATTACTGACCTCAATAACGACCTTTATTGGTGTATTACCAATCATTATGGAAACAAGCTTACAAGCAAAAATCGTTATCCCAATGGCTGTATCACTGGCATTCGGGGTGTTATTTGCAACGGTCATTACGCTTATTTTAATCCCTTGTCAGTACGTCGCGTTAGAAGACTTTAAACGCTTAATTGGCAAGCTAAGAGGTAAAAAAGCAGAGCCAGAAGCAAAATTACAAACAACCAGTAATTAAGCCCCTCTCAAGATCCCAACCGAACGCTTGGCAATAAATTTGCCAAGCGTTTTTTATTTAAAAATATGTTCCTATAAATCGTATTGTTTTGCTAAGCTTAAAAGAGCAAAAAAGAAACAATTCAAGAAATTACTAAATACGTTATAAGGACATAGCTATGAAAATTCTACGCTACACAGCTTTGGTAAGTTGTTTATCCATTTGTATGCCTGTGCTGGCTGAAAACCAATACTTACAACAACAGCTTGAGCCTATTCTGATTGGTGAATCTCACAGTATAGAAGGACAACAAATCCACTCCCCTGAAATGACCGTTGCCACCTATAAAGCAAATAGTTTTGAACGAGTATGGGACAACGTAAAATATGCCAAGCAAGCGCTCAACTTAATTGCGCAAGCAGAACTTGAAGGGCTATCTCCTAACGACTATCACTTTGATACATTAATGGCGCTGGCCAGCGAAATAGATAAACGCGGAGCGGATGCCGTAGAAGCCCAGTTTGATGTTCTGATGACAGATGCCGTCATGACCTATGCAAAACACTTAATTCGCGGAAAAGTTAACCCTAAACAACTAGCAGCCACATGGAACTATGAACAGTTTGATGTCAGCCCAGATGCTGCAGCGGCCTCATTACTTAAACGTGTAAAATCCAAAAGCCTTGATAAGGGACTTGAAAATCTAAAACCTGTTTTGCCTCATTATAAGCGTTTAAAAGACGCCCTTGTGTTTTATCGAGAGCTTGATGCTACTGGCGAGTTACCTGACTTCGCACTACAAAACAAGGTATTAAAACCCGGGCAATCAGACCCAGCAGTGCCGCTTTTAAGACAAAAGTTAAAACGACTAAAGTATTTTGACGGCAGTAACAGTGATGCCACTGATTATAACGATGAGCTAGTCGCAGCAGTTAAACGCTTTCAGAATGCGCATCAAGTTGCTGATGACGGTGTGATTGGCAATGCGACGTTAAAACTACTCAACAAAGATTACAGTGAGTACGTTAATGATATTTTAGTAAACCTAGAGCGCATTCGTTGGGTTGATAACACCCTAACAGAGCGCTTCTTAGTGGTAAATATCGCAGGCTACTTGCTGTATTTATTTGAAGACAATAAATTAAAATGGCAAACCAATGTAGTCGTAGGCAGAAACTACACCAAAACGCCAATATTTAAAGGGCAAATGAGCTATATCGTGATGAACCCAACCTGGACAGTACCGAGGAGTATTTCAGGTGGCATCATCAAAAAAATGAAAGAAAACCCAAACTACTTAAACGAGAAAGACTTTGTTGTGGTTGATAGTCGCCGTAACCCAGTTGATAGCGAGAGTATAGATTGGCCGAATGCTAGCCGCAAAAACTTCCCGTATTGGTTTGTACAACAGCCTTCAGAGAATAATTCATTAGGGCAAATCAAGTTTATGTTCCCTAATAAATACTCAATCTATTTGCACGATACTCCTGCAAAAAGTTTATTCCAGCAAGACCAACGTGCATTTAGCCACGGCTGTGTAAGAGTTGATGATCCATTCACCTTAGCTGAGAAAATCTTAGAAACCTCGGATAATTGGAGTCGTAGTGAAATTGATGACGCTATTGCTGCAAAAGAAACTAAAAAAGTCAGCTTATCAAAACCGCTAGACGTACTTTTAATGTATTGGACCGTTGCGGGTAACGACGAGGGCCTACAATTTTATACCGACGTTTATAATCGCGATGGCGCATTATTAAAAGCACTCACCACACCATTAGCAAACAATACAATTTAGAGGTCACTATGTATTTCAGCCGTATTATTTTTAGTGTGTGCTTAGCGTTAACTACATGCTCTGTTGCTGCCATTGAATTAACTGATTCGCTGCACAGCCTTGTACTTGATGCAAAACAAGTTCTAACACTTGATAACACGGCTGATTTTGTTCCAACTGCAGTATCAGATGTTGAGACTGAGCGATTAGGGCCAAATAGCATTGCCGTTTATGCCCCAGGAAATGCAGGGTTTTATAGCCTAGTCCTGAGTAACAACAAAACGAGCAAACGCTTACTCGTTATAGTGAAAAAACCATTCAATGCTAGCAATAAGCAATTGAATAATTATCAAATAGGCCTCTACCCTGCCCCTTATAAAGGCTATACACAATACAGTGCGCCAAACGGGTTTATAGAAATTTTTGAGAAAGACCTAACACGCCAGCTGACTCCTCATGTGCAAGTTAAAAATGTAATTTGTAAGCAAGTGAGTGGCTTTCCAAAGTATCTTTATGTCAACAACGATGGCTTGATGATGCTCGAAGAGCTGCTCACGTTTGTACAAAATGAAGGGATTAAAGTAAGCAAATTTGCCTTTATCAGCGGCTATAGAACCCCCCATTACAATCGCTCAATTGGTAATGGCAAACACAGCCGACACCAATATGGCGATGCCTTTGACCTTTATATAGATGAAGATGGTGATGGCCGAATGGACGATTTAAATGGCGATGGTAAACTAACGATTGCTGACGTTGATGTGCTTTATAAAGTGTTTGAAAAGTTCCAAAAACAGAGCCGCTATAATGGCGGTATTGGCCGCTATAAACCCGCCTCCCACCACGGTGGTTTTGTTCACATAGATAACCGTGGATTTACCGCTAGGTGGTAATTGCAAGCTTCATATAACCCTTGAATAAATATTATCCAATTGCATTATTACTGCTTGATTGGTAAGTTGTTGTGATTAATGGAAATACTACAATAACAACAAAGGGAATTATGCGCTTTATCCTCTGCATTTTTTATATTTCAGCCCTTAGTGGCTGTCAAAGTTTTATTGCTTATCAAATCACTCAACCTGTAGAAGAAATATCTTACGGTGGCCCTGACGACCCAATGTTAAATACCGTTTACGAAGGTATACCTCACAAAACATGTAACACTACGCATAACTGTATAGCAGTTAGAATATTTTCCCATAATGACTTAATAGAATATTTTGAGCAAGGTGAACAATTTGGCATAACTTTTAAACTAAAATATAAAGAGGAAATGGAAACATTTGAAACAACTTTGACCTCTATAAATGGCGCTAAACGGAAAAACGATTCAGCAATTATAGTATTCCCAGGTTATGGTGTGAGTAGTTTAATTTATAGCTTTCAAGCCCGTTGGCTTAGCCATTTTACCGGCAAAGATGTCATCCTCATGCCTGCGAGCAATCAGTATAGTGAATTCAAGTTTGGTCTAAATAGTCTTGATGTATTAAAGCATTTTTTAAATACCAACCAATACCAACAAATTGATATTTTAAGTTATTCAATGGGCAGTATTGCTGCTATGCAACTTGCAAAGCAAATGCCTAATGTAAAGCAACAGGTAATGGTTGCACCAATGATGCACTTTGACATCGCATTAATGTCCGTAGCTAAAAGTTATCACCCAACCTTAAGCTACTTTGTCAAAGATAATGATTTTAAAAACGCAGCAAAAAATGTAATTCAAGGCAGTGGTATTGATGAAACACAACTTGATTTAATCGCCCTACTGAACGGCAAACAATCAGCTAATAGAACCACACTCTATGTCAGTAACGCTGACCAAATAAGCCCCGCTAGTTATTGGCAAGCACTTCAAAATAAGAGTGTATCCATAGTGCATTACAGTAATTTAGACCACACCAGAATGGTAAGCCTTATCAATCAAGCCATGCGCAATGAGGTTTTACATCGATTAATGTAACCAACAAATAACAAGGACAGCAATGAACATATTCTTTAAGAAATTAAGACTACTTCTAGTTTTTTATCTACTCGCAATTTCAAGCCTCGCACACAGCCAAAACATGCAAGCAGAAATGGCTGACTTTATTAATGGCTTTCATAACTTTAAGCAGTTTAATGGCAATGTGTTAGTTGCAAAGAATGGAAAAGTACTGTTTGAACAAAGCGTTGGCTTTGCCAACTTTGAATGGGATATAAGACATAGTAATAAAAGTAAATTTAGAATTGGTTCAATTACCAAACAATTTACCGCCATGTTAATTTTGCAATTGGCACAAGATGGAAAACTTAAACTCGATGATCACCTTGCAACATACCTCCCTGATTACAGACAAGATATAGCCACTAAAATCACCCTTCGCCAAATACTTAATCACACCTCTGGTCTTGGTAATTATACTCAATCAAAATCGTTTCGGGATGAGTACAGTCGAAACCCCTACAGTGTTGATGAATTTATTCGCTTACTATGTAGTGATGATCTAGTGTTCGAGCCTGGCACTGAATTTCGTTATAGCAATTCTGGCTATTTTATTTTGGGTGCGGTAATCGAAAAGGTAACAGGTCAAAAATATCAAGACGTATTGCAGAAGAATATTTTAGATCCACTCGATATGAAGAGTACAGGCTATGATTCTCACAATAAAATTATTAAATTTCGCGTATCGGGTTACGACAATGACCTAGCAGGTTATAGCAATACTGATTATTTAGATATGTCTATCCCGTATGCTGCTGGGTCAATGTATTCAACAGCACGAGATTTACTAAAATGGGATCAAGCTCTCTACACAGATAAGTTATTGAACAACGAATATAAAAAACAGATGTATCAAGTTTCTGAGCAAAGAAATTATGCGCTTGGTTGGGAAGTTACAAACCTTGATAAAAGCACCTACGGAAAACCCCTAACACGTATCCAACATGGCGGTGGTATTAATGGTTTTAATGCATTTATAAGTAGAATAATCGAAGACAAATTACTGGTTATTATTTTAAATAACACCGGTGGTGCGCCACTCACCCCCATGACTAATGGCTTACTTGCAATCTACTATGGCAAAACCTACGAAAAAGCGACAGAGCATGTAGATAGTAAACTATATAACGCATTTAAACGTGAAGGTATTGCAGGACTAAAGAATAGCTATCAGCAAATGGTGAGTGAGGGTAATACGCCTAGAGAAAGGTCGCTAAACTACTTTGGCTATGAATTGATGCAGATGGATGAGCTAGACGCCGCAATCAAGGTGTTTGAACTCAACAATCAATCTTATCCAGATTCAGCAAATACGTTTGACAGTTTAGGTGAAGCATATTTAGCAGCTGGTCATAAACAAAAAGCATTAACAAGTTACAAAAGCGCGTTAAAACTTAATCCTGACAGTGAAAGTGCTAAACAAGCGATTGAGAAATTACAATAAATAAAGGCCACAAGAGTGGCCTCATTTTTTACTTACAGCTTATAGCTCAAAACTTAAAGCTTTTAACATGCTTGTTTTTGCGTTGCTTGGATATAAGCAACTAAATCTTCAATCGATACAACGGGCATGTGGTGCTCACTGGCAAACTTGCTAACTTCAGGCAAGCGAGCCATTGAACCATCTGGATTCGTTAATTCGCAAATAACACCAAACGGTGTTAAACCCGCTAACTGCATTAAATCAACCGATGCCTCAGTATGACCACGACGAACTAATACACCACCGGTTTGTGCTCGCAGTCCAAACACATGCCCAGGGCGAGATAAATCTTCAGGCTTTGCATTGTCTGCTGTTGCCGCTTTAATGGTGGTTACACGATCAGCCGCTGAAACGCCGGTTGTCACGCCCGTTTTAGCTTCAATAGTCACTGTATAAGCTGTTTTGTTCTGGCTGGTGTTATGCTCAACCATTTGTGGTAAATCAAGCTGTTTAACACGCTCATCGCCCATGCAAAGACACACAATACCGCTGCCTTCACGGATCATCATGGCCATTTGCTCTGTGGTCAGGTGCTGTGCTGAGTACACAAAATCACCTTCGTTTTCACGGTTTTCGTCATCTACCACAAGTACGCCTTCACCTTGCTGCAAAGCAGCAATCGCACGTTCAACGCGTTCAAGTGGTTCGCCAAATTGGCTGAGTAAAGAAGACTGAATCATCATTTTTAATACCTATTAAATTAAATATGAAAAGATTCAGGACATTGAAAGGCACAGCAAAAAAGACCACCCGCAGGCAGCCAATTACTGTTTTATAGATAAACTATATTCTCTTTCATCCGGACTATCACCGTCGGCTCTGGCCTCTCACCAGATCTGCTGACCTTCAACCAAAGTTAAAGCGCTCGCGGGCTCACTTAAATTTAAAGTATACCGCCGGTGGGGAATTTCACCCCGCCCTGAGAATGTTGCTTAATCAATAAGATGAATAAGCCTCGCTATTCTATACCCAAAATAGTTAGTTATCGAGTACCCGCTTATCTAATATGCCTTTTTCAATCAGTTGGTTGAGTATCGCCTTGGTTTTTTCTCGGCATATATCACGCACTAGACGAACCGCGGGTGTAATGGACTGTCTACTTGGGCATATTAGCCAAAGCTCTGCACATAAGTGAGGGTAATTTTGCATTACTGGCACTACCCGCCCACTTAGTAAATCATCACTGATATCAATACATGATTTAACCGCTAGGCCTTTACCAGCCACACACCAACGCCTTACCAAATCACCATCATTAGATGCTCGACGGCCTTGCATTTTCACCTTAAAACGCTCGGTTCCATCGGTAAATTCACAGACATTATTGATGATATCTTGCAGTTGATAAAATAGACCCTGATGCTGATTTAATTCATCGGGATGTGTCGGCGCGCCATGTTCGGCAATGTACTCTGGGGTTGCACATAACAGCCGCGGAACATTACAAATTTTAAAGCCATATAAATTTGAGTCGGATGGCGAGCCATACCTAAGCGCAAAATCAACGGAGTCTCGGTAAAAGTCGACATTACTATCGCTAATATGCGGGCGCATACTCAGTTTTGGATATTCATCAAGTAACTCATCTAACCATGGGATAATGATGTTGCGGCCTAAGTCTGAAGATAGTGCAACCCTGAGCTCACCTTCGATTTCATCATGCTCACCTTTTAACGCAAGTGTGGCTTGCTCAAGCATGAGCACTGCTTGCTGACACTGAGGTAAAAAGCGCTCCCCAGCCGTAGATAAGCGCAAATGACGAGTTGTTCGAACAAATAACTCCGCACCCAGCGCTGCTTCAACACGCTTAATAGCAGCGCTGGCGGTAGCGGCTCGCATGTCTAATTTGGCTGCTGCGGTTGTAATACTACGAAACTCAGCAACTTTGAGGATTAATTTGAGATCTTCAACCAACATATTAACTAAAAATTTTTGATAATGTTTATTCGATTATGCGCTTTATCGCAAAGTATGCAAGGCGTAAACTGCACCTAATTGTTATACATGCGGGAGCAAATCATGACACACCCAATCATTTCTGACTTACAACGCCGTTATACAAGTAAACGTTACGACGCTTCAAAACAAATTAGCCAAGCAGACTTAGCTGTAATTTTAGAAGCATTACGCCTGTCGCCGTCGTCTATTAATTCTCAACCATGGAAGTTTGTGGTAATTGAATCAGAGCAAGGTAAACAGCGTCTGCATGATAGTTTTGCAAATAAGTTTCAGTTTAACCAAGTTCATGCAAAAGCGGCATCACACACCATTTTATTTGCTTATAACCCAAGCTATAAACGTGCTGATTATGAAAAAGTAATTGATGCCGATATTGCTAATGGCCGGACAAAAGCTGAAAACAAAGAGCAGGCTTTTGGTGCCTTCGCCTTTGTTGATTTAAATACAGATGAGCAAGGTGTTAACGCCGCTTGGACTAAAGCTCAAACCTACATTGCATTAGGTAATACCATGCACACAGTGGCTCGTTTAGGTTTAGATTCAACACCGATGGAAGGTGTCGATAAAGACTTACTTGGTGAGCTATTCGCTGATGAGTTAGATGGTTATGTATGTGAAGTGGCACTCGCTATTGGTTATCACGAGCCAGAGCAAGATTATAATGCTGCATTACCAAAATCGCGTTTAGATAAAGATGCGGTGATTACTGTAGTTTAAAGCCTAAAGATTATGCAGGCTTGGCCTGCATAATTGTTATTTTAGGTCAGTCTTTACAACCACATTGCTCGCCATACCTTCACACAAATCTGCTGTTATTGTGGCAACAGCTCCATTTATTAGTGCTAAGTTTGGGGCTACGTGGCCAATGTCGGCATCAACGATAACTGGGAATAAATTACCTTTAAATGAGAGCTCTATTGCTTGGTATTCATCAAAGTAGCAGTCGTTATTGATTGCAGGGCTGCGGCCAAATACCACCGCATTTACATCAGTAAAAACATCATTCAACTTTAACGATAACAAACAACGTGCAAGGGCCATCGGACTAAGCTCAGCATTTTCTAGGTATAAAATTAACCCCTCAGGCGCATACTGCTTTTTAAATTCATGCAATGCATAGTAATTTGAGGGTAACAACAGACCTAACGTATCTAAACAGCCGCCAATTAAGCGCCCAGACACTTCAATTTGGCGTTTATCTTTATAGTTAATACATCGCCATTGGCTTGGAGCGGTATAGTCAAATTGAGCCTCAGGCTTAGCTTTATAATCAATAGGCTTTTGCTGATAAAAAGGCGACGCGACTTGATGCAGTTGCTGTTTTTCTTCAAGTGACATGGCACTGAATATATTTGCTAAATAAACATCGGGATCGTCAGGATGAATTTGCATTAAATTTGCAGCGTGCAAAGTTGCCCAGCCACAACGAGTTGTTAATGCACATGCAAACGTGCTGATATCTGAAAAGCCAACCAACCACTTAGGCCTTGCTTTACTTATCGCATTGAAATCCAGAAGAGGTAAAATCTCCATAGTAAGATCACCACCCCATGGCGGCATAATGGCTGCTATTGAATCATCAGTTAAATACTGCATTAGCTCATCAGCACGTTGCTTTGCACTGTTGTGTGACTGACGTAAGCAGGCACCTTCAATAACAGTAAAACCTTTGGCTGTTAAGCCATTAAGTACTATGTCTAAGCGCTCATGATAGGCTTTATCAACACCTGATGAAAAAGCACATATGGCTATTTTATCACCTTGCTCAAGCGGTTTAGGATACTGAATTTTTGCCATTATTACTCCTTCATTACGACTGTATGATAGCCAACGTACCGAATAAATCCACGCCTGTAAACAGGCATAAAAAAACCGCAGTATGAACTGCGGTTTTTCTCAATGCTTGGTTAAGCTACTAAATATACTCAACTTCAATGATTTCGTACTCTACTTCACCGTTTGGTGTTTTAATGATAACGGCATCATCTACCTCTTTACCAATTAAACCACGCGCGATTGGTGAGTTAACAGAAATCAGGTTATTTTTGATATCTGCTTCGTCATCGCCTACGATTTGGTATTTTACTTCAGCATCGGTTTCAACATTAACGATAGTGACCGTTGTGCCAAAAATAACTTTACCTGTGTTAGGCATTTTAGTTACATCAATGATTTGCACATTTGAAAGCTTCGCTTCAATTTCTTGAATACGGCCTTCGCAGAAACCTTGTTGCTCACGAGCAGCATGGTATTCAGCGTTTTCTTTCAAATCACCGTGCTCACGTGCTTCAGCGATATCAGCAACGATTTTTGGACGGGTAACTGTTTTTAATTCGTTAAGTTCTTCGCGCAGTAATGCTGCACCACGAACTGTCATCGGAATTGATTGCATATTTTTCTCACTTAATCCCAAGGGCGATTGCCTCGCCCTTGGCACATTTCCTTAGTTCATTCGCTGATGTAGTTCCTGAACTGACGTCACCTTGCTACGGTCATCTGCTTGGTTTGCAGTACAGTTAGCAAATGCCGCGTTCAGAGTCGTTGTGTAGTTAGTCTTATGCTGTAACGCACCACGACGTAACACCTTCGAATCTTCAATCGCTTGGCGGCCTTCAGTAGTGTTTACAATGTAGCTGTATTCACCATTTTTAATTCTATCAAGAATATGAGGACGACCTTCGTATACTTTATTCACGCGACGAACTGCAATGCCTGCTTCTTCAAGTGCTTTTGCAGTGCCACCTGTCGCATCTAGCTCGAAACCAAGATCAGTCATGGTTTTAGCTAGTTCAACGATACGTGGTTTGTCACTGTTGCGTACCGATAGTAACGCGCGACCACCGCGTGGTAAAGTGTTGCTTGCACCTAATTGTGCTTTTGCGAATGCTTCGGCGAAAGTTTCACCAACACCCATTACCTCACCCGTTGAGCGCATTTCTGGGCCACGGATTGGGTCAACACCTTGGAACTTAGCAAATGGCAGTACCACTTCTTTTACGCTGTAGTAAGGAGGGATTACTTCTTTTGTAATACCTTGGCTTGCTAGCGACTGACCCGCCATACAACGTGCCGCTACTTTAGCAAGTGCAATACCTGTCGCTTTAGAAACAAACGGTACTGTACGCGCAGCACGAGGGTTTACTTCGATTAAGTAAACTTTGCCGTCTTTCACAGCAAACTGAGTATTCATCAGACCTACTACGCCAAGCTCTAGTGCCATATCAGTCACTTGCTTACGCATTACGTCTTGTACTTCAGCAGTTAGTGAGTGAGCTGGTAATGAACACGCTGAGTCACCTGAGTGAACACCTGCTTGCTCAATGTGCTCCATGATACCACCGATGATTACTTGCTCACCGTCACAGATAGCATCAACGTCAACTTCGATTGCGTTATCTAAGAAGTGGTCAAGTAGTACTGGCGCTTCATTTGACGCTGATACAGCTTCAGTCATGTAACGACGTAAATCGTCTTCATCATAAACCACTTCCATTGCGCGACCACCTAGTACGTATGAAGGACGTACAACAAGTGGGAAGCCGATTTCAGCAGACTTAACAATCGCTTCTTCTAAAGACGTAACCGTTGCATTCTCTGGTTGAAGAAGATCTAGGCGCTCAACAAGCTGTTGGAAACGCTCACGGTCTTCTGCACGGTCGATTGCATCTGGTGAAGTACCAATAACTGGCACGCCATTCGCTTCAAGTTCACGAGCAAGTTTCAGTGGTGTTTGACCACCGTACTGAACGATAACACCTTTTGGCTTTTCAACGCGTACGATTTCTAATACATCTTCTAGCGTGATTGGCTCGAAGAATAAGCGATCAGATGTGTCGTAGTCAGTTGAAACAGTTTCAGGGTTACAGTTAACCATGATTGTTTCATAGCCGTCTTCACGTAAAGCTAATGCTGCGTGAACACAACAGTAATCGAATTCGATACCTTGACCGATACGGTTAGGACCACCACCGATTACCATGATTTTATCTTTGTCAGATGGATTAGCTTCACATTCTTCATCATAAGATGAGTACATGTAAGCTGTGTCTGAGCTGAACTCCGCAGCGCAGGTATCAACGCGCTTATATACAGGCACGATATCTAACTGGTGACGCTTCTTACGAATTTCTGCTTCAGAAACACCGGCAATTTCAGCGATACGCGCATCAGCAAAACCTTTACGCTTAAGCTTGCGTAAAAACTCAGCATTTAAACCAGCCATACCTACTTCGCTGATTGTTGCTTCGTCTTTTAAGATGTCTTCGATTTGAACTAAGTACCAAGGGTCAATCTTAGTTAGCTCGAATACGTCTTCTACGCTCATACCGTGACGCATTGCATCAGCAACGTACCAAATACGCTCAGCACCTGGTTCACGTAATTCACGGATGATTTTTTCTTTTGCTTTCGGATCATCAAGGGCAACAATTGGATTAAAGCCCGTTGCGCCTACTTCAAGACCACGTAGTGCTTTATGCAGTGATTCTTGTTGGTTACGGCCAATCGCCATAACCTCACCCACAGACTTCATCTGTGTTGTAAGACGGTCGTTTGAACCTGCGAATTTTTCGAAGTTAAAACGTGGGATCTTAGTAACAACGTAGTCGATTGACGGCTCGAAAGACGCTGGTGTTTTACCGCCAGTGATGTCGTTTTGTAGCTCATCAAGGGTGTAACCTACTGCTAGTTTTGCAGCGATTTTCGCAATTGGGAAACCGGTTGCTTTTGATGCTAGTGCAGAAGAACGCGATACACGTGGGTTCATCTCGATGATAACCATACGGCCATCAACTGGGTTTACACCAAACTGTACGTTTGAACCACCTGTTTCAACACCGATTTCACGAAGTACCGCCATCGATGCATTACGCATGATTTGGTATTCTTTATCAGTCAGTGTTTGCGCTGGTGCAACCGTGATTGAGTCACCAGTGTGAACACCCATAGGGTCAAAGTTTTCGATAGAACATACGATGATACAGTTGTCGTTTTTGTCACGAACAACTTCCATTTCGTACTCTTTCCAACCGATTAATGATTCATCGATTAAAAGTTCATTTGTTGGTGATAAATCTAAACCACGCTCACAAATTTCATCAAATTCTTCTTGGTTGTATGCAACACCACCACCGGTACCACCCATAGTGAATGATGGACGAATGATACATGGGAAACCGATGCGGCTAAGTACATCGTGTGCTTCTTCCATTGAGTGAGCGATTTCTGCACGCGGACACTCAAGGCCAATGTTCTTCATTGCTACGTCAAAACGCTCACGGTTTTCAGCTTTATCGATTGCATCAGCAGTTGCACCGATAAGCTCAACACCATGTTTTGCCAGTACACCGTGCTTATCTAAATCAAGCGCACAGTTTAATGCTGTTTGACCACCCATAGTAGGCAGTACTGCATCTGGCTTTTCTTTTTCAATGATTTTCTCTACCACTTCCCAGTGAATTGGCTCGATGTACGTCGCATCCGCCATTTCAGGGTCAGTCATGATAGTTGCAGGGTTCGAGTTTACAAGAATTACTCGAAAGCCTTCTTCTCGTAGTGCTTTACACGCTTGTGCACCAGAGTAGTCAAATTCACAAGCTTGACCGATTACGATCGGGCCTGCGCCTAAGATAAGAATGCTTTTTATGTCGGTACGTTTTGGCATTGTTACTCCGGTTAAATTAGTTAGAACGTGCTTGCATCAGGTCGATGAAGTGGTCAAATAATGGTGCCGCATCATGTGGACCTGGGCTTGCTTCAGGGTGACCTTGGAAGCTAAATGCAGGCTTGTCTGTGCGGTGAATACCTTGTAGCGTACCATCGAATAAAGAAACGTGAGTTGCACGTAAATTCGCTGGTAATGTTGCTTCGTCAGCTGCGAAACCGTGGTTTTGCGCTGTGATCATTACAACATTGCGGTCAAGGTCTTTAACTGGGTGGTTACCACCGTGGTGACCAAACTTCATTTTCACCGTTTGTGCACCTGAAGCAAGTGCAAGTAATTGGTGACCTAAACAGATACCAAAAATTGGCGTGTCTGTTTCTAGGAAAGTTTTAATTGCTTCAATCGCGTAAGTACACGGCTCAGGGTCGCCTGGGCCATTTGATAAGAAGATACCGTCTGGGTTTAATGCCAGTACGTCTTCTGCAGATGTTTGTGCAGGAACAACAGTTAATTTACAACCGCGGTCAACTAACATACGTAAGATATTACGTTTAACACCGAAGTCATAAGCAACAACGTGGAACTTCTCGTCTGCTGCTTCTAGCGTTTTAAAGCCTGAACCTAACGTCCAGCTTGATTCGCGCCACTCAAAATTTTCCTTGGTTGAGACAACTTTTGCTAAATCCATGCCTTTTAAGCCTGGGAAGGCTTGCGCAGCTTCAAGCGCTTTATTCTCATCTAACTCGTCGCCTGCAATGATACAACCATTTTGAGCGCCTTTATCACGTAAGATACGTGTTAATTTACGAGTGTCGATGTCAGCAATACCTAAGATATTGCGTTCTTTTAAGTAATCACTTAACGATTGCTCGTTACGGAAATTACTTGCTAGCAGTGGCAAATCACGGATCACTAGGCCTTTAGCCCAGATTTGACCCGCTTCTTCGTCTTCGCTGTTAGTACCCGTATTACCGATATGTGGGTACGTCAAAGTTACGATTTGTTCCGCGTATGAAGGGTCAGTCAAAATTTCTTGATAACCAGTCATAGACGTATTGAATACTACTTCACCGACTGACATGCCGTCAGCGCCGATTGCAGTACCGCGAAACACTGTGCCGTCTTCTAGGACTAACAGAGCGGATTTAGTCAAGTTAACCTCCTAACAGTAAAAAACGGGAGTAAAGTCATTTGCTCTACTGCCCGTTTATAGCGATTGGAAACACGCATTTATGAATTTTTGGCAAATTGGCGCTATTCTACAGTAAATTAGCATTCAGATCTAATCTTAATTAATAAAATAGTAAAAATAAGCGTTATTAACTAAAAATTCACTGAAACTGCCAAAAAAGAAACTAAACTACTTCAAGTCAAGCACATCTTGCATGTCATAAAGTCCAGCTGGTTTATTTTTCAACCAGCCCGCAGCTCTTACAGCACCTAATGCGAAGGTCATTCTTGAACTTGCTTTATGAGTTAATTCTAGCCTTTCGCCAGAAGTTGCGAAATATGCGGTGTGTTCACCTACTATATCTCCGCCTCTCATGACTGAATAACCGATTTCATTTTGCGATTTTGCGTGTTCGTCATTGCTTCTATCAAAACGCGCGACTTCATCATGCTGCCAACCTTTTGCCTCGGCAATCGCTTCACCAATTGCCAATGCAGTTCCTGATGGCGCATCGATTTTGTGACGATGGTGGGCCTCAAATATTTCGATATCCATATCATCGCCAAACTTCACAGCCGCAGTCTGCACTAAGTTAAGCAGTAAATTCACACCTACGCTATAGTTGCGGGCAAAAACAATCGGAATGTGTTTCGCGGCATCATTAAGCGCATCAAGATCATCTTGGTTAAGGCCCGTAGTACCAATTACCATGGCGATATTTTTTTCGACCGCTGTTTTTAAATGGTTGCGCATTCCTGCCGGTAAAGTGAAATCAATCAATACATCTGCATCTTTTACGTCTGTTTCTTTACTAAATGATACATCTGCTGATGCAGCGCTGTTTAATTGATTAACCGCAATATCTAAAAGTGGCGAGTTATCACGCACGTACGCGCCCGTTAATGTTGCGTCATCTTTTTTTGAGACAGCTTCTAAAAGTGCAAGTCCCATGCGGCCGTTTGCGCCAAATACACCTATGCGGTTCATATAGTTACCTTATCTATTCTTCTTAGCTGGCTGGATTTTATCGAAAACTCATGTAATAGTCAGGTTAGCTTATAAAAAATACAGAGCTAAGTTTAGATTTATTAATAGAACAACAATAATAACAGATAGTCTTTGCATTTAGCCATCTATACATTTAAACTTCTTCCTTTGCGCCGATTTGGTCTTTGGCTTGCGGGCGCTGTTGTTGTCTTTTAGACACAACTAAATACAGCTAAAAGAAGTGTTTGGCTGTGTTATTGGTTATCTAACGAGGAATATGATGCAGCCATCATTTAATAAAACAAAAGCAAAACTTTCTTTGCTGCCGCTTTTGGTGTTTGTCGGCTTATTTTTAGGCGCTGGCTTATACTTACAGTCTCAAGGTGTCGATTACGCCTTCTATCAATTGCCTGCTCCTGTGGCAATTTTGCCAGCCATCATGCTGGCGTTTATCTTAAATAAAAATACCATCAACCACAGTGTTGAAACCTTTATTAAAGGTGCTGGCCATAGCAACATTATCACTATGTGTTTGATTTATCTGCTGGCCGGTGCGTTTTCTGCGGTTGCTGGTGCGACCGGTGGTGTTGATGCCGTAGTTAATGCCGGTTTATCACTTATTCCACCTGCTCTGTTACTACCAGGATTATTTTTAATTGCTGCGGTAGTGTCGACTGCGATGGGTACTTCAATGGGTACTATCGGTGCGATTGGCCCGATTGCTTATGCCGTCGCCCAAAAAACAGGCATTGATCCATCTCTGATGGCAGGCACGATTGTATCAGGTGCCATGTTTGGTGATAACTTATCAATCATCTCTGACACAACTATTGCTGCAACCCGCACGCAAGGCTGTGAAATGAAAGATAAATTTCGTGAGAACTTAAAAATCGCCTTACCTGCTGCGGCATTAACTATCGGCTTGTTATTCTTCTTAACGCCTGCAGCAGAAGCTGTAGAGACACAAGACTTCGATATCTTACTAGTATTACCTTATGCCTTTATCTTAGTGCTCGCGGTAATGGGCTTTAACGTATTCGTGGTGCTGTTTAGCGGTATAATCTTCGCTGCACTTATGGGCTTTACTGGCAGCTATGAAGGTGCAAGCTTTGTAAAAGATGTTTATAAAGGCTTTACTGATATGCAGGAAATTTTCTTGCTATCGATGTTTATTGGCGGTCTTTCAGAGTTTATCCGTATTAATGGTGGTCTTGATTATATTGCTAACAAAATTCAGGCAATTACAAAAATCATTGCAAAATGGCACCGTAAAGTAGCAGATCAATTAGGTATTGCTGCACTGGTGATGACTAGTAACTTATGTATTGCCAATAATACCGTGTCTATTATTGTCGCAGGCCCAATTGCTAAAAAATTAGCAGATGATGGCGAAATTACAGGCAAGCGTTCAGCAAGCTTACTTGATATTTTTGCTTGTGTTACCCAAGGCTCATTGCCGTATGGCGCACAAGCACTTCTACTCGGTGCAACATTCAAAATTAGCCCATGGGAAGTCTCTACCTCTTCTTACTACTGCTTTATTCTTGCCTTTACTGCCGTTGCAGTAATTTGCTTACGCCGAAATAAAGCATAAGTTAAATAATTTTTCTCAAGATACGCCCAAATATGGGTGTATCTGCTATAATCCGACCTTTGTATCCCCCTTTACACCATCAATATTGAGATATGAACTTGAAAAAGATCCTTTCTGTTGCTGCGCTTTGTGCAGTAAGTACTTCGAGCTATGCCGCTAATTGGAGCTCTACGCAATTACACGTTAATAACGGTGAACACAAAAACCCGTTTTCATTAACTAAGTCAAATACCACGGTTGTATCACTACAGCATGCGTCTGGTTATGACTATGGCGACAACTTCTTTTTTATTGATTACAGCGACGACGACCGTCAAGATGGCTATCAAGACAAAGACTTTTACGGTGAGTGGTATTCAACATTTAGCTTATCAAAAATCTCTGGCAGTGATTTCTCATACGGCGCAATTGCTGATGTGGGTTTAACGGCAGGTTTTAATGCCGCAGGTGACTCGAAAGTTCTTAAGTATTTACCTGGTGTAAAGCTTAGCTGGCAAGCACCGGGCTTTAGCTTTTTATCTACTTTATTTACCGCTTACATCGATGACAGTGAAGGCGTAGCACGCGGTGGTGCACCAACTGAAACAAACAGCTGGATGATTGATGTTGCTTGGGGCTACCCATTTACTATTGGCTCACAAAAGTTCAACGTAACAGGCCATGTTGAATACATTGCAGAGCGTGAAAATGAATTTGGCGAAGATGTTAAAGCGTGGATTTTAGCGCAGCCAATCATTACGTGGGATTTAGGTCACGCAATGAGCATGAAAGAAAACACCTTACTGCTAGGCCTTGAGTGGCAATACTGGCACAACAAGCTAGGTACAGACACAACTGAGTCAGTTCCACAACTTCACGTTGAGTGGACGTTCTAATAAGCTGAATGATCTGACTCCATAAAAGTAGACACCTTTTTGGAGTCAGTAATCATGAAAGTAAAGTCACAGCGTAGATATTCCCTCGAATTTAAAATAAAAGTCGTTCAAGAGTCGTTAGACACCACAGATACAGTTAAGATGGTCGCG